>QHWY01000360.1 GCA_003223875.1 Acidobacteriota bacterium
CGGGACCACTCCCACTCAGCGTTTTTTTTCAAAGATATCATGAACAGTTCCGGGATTTCGCGGACTGCTTCTTCTTGTCAAAAACACAAACGCTCCGAATAATGCCGCCGTATGCGCCCCCGCATCCATTGCGATATTTCACGGCGGTTTCCGTCTCTTGCAAGTCCGATGTCAGTCCAGCACGACATCAGGTTTTTTGCGGATCTGCCGTTTCGCACCGTGTCCGGTATGGCGATCAGCCCGACAGTGAGGTTAGACATGAAGCGAACAACAATCGCGATCCTAATACTTTCCTGTGTCTGTGGGTATGCGTTTGCTCAAACGCCAGCTTTGTATGTGCCATCTACAACATCTGTTGCCAAAGAACTGCCACCCGCCGCCATCTTAACCGGTTCACCTCCTCCGGAATTCCGTCTTCCTCTTTTCTCTTCCGAACAGCGTGCGGTTACTGAACCTATTGTTCAGCGCCCACGCGTTGGAATGAACCGCCCGCTTCTAGGGGACGCTTTGAAGATTGGCGAGTGGATCAAGGACGCCGGGGGGCAGGTCCACTGGCGGCTACGAATCAAAGCTGAAGGTGCAACAGGCATTCGCATACATTTCGCATACTTCTCGGTGGGTTCTGGAAAGGTATGGATTCACGATGGTACAGGTATTGATCAGGTCTTTGGTCCTTACACCGGAAAAGGCTGGTTCGGTGACGGAGAGTTTTGGACCGAAATGGTCTTTGGTGACTTTATTGATTTGGAATATAGCCCAGAAAAGCCTATCGAGGTTCTGCCGTTTCAGATCACAGAAATTTTTCAGTATTGGATAGGGACATTGGACAAACCCGCAGTCAGTATGGACAGCATTGCCACGGATTGTTTCCTCGATGCGGTGTGTTACGACAACAGACCCTACATTCACAGCGAGGCACTAGCCACAGTCTATCTCATGATGCCTGACGGTTTTGCGTGTACAGGTACCATGATCAATGATAGGAATTCTGCAAACTCGCGTTATTTGTTGACCGCTGGCCATTGCATAAACTCAGAAAGCAACGCAAGAGGTTTGCTTGTCGTTTTCGCGTACAACACTGATTCCTGTATTGGCAACTTTGCCGGTTGGGGATATCAGTTGAATCCTCGCAGATTACCTCAAGTGTCGGGTGCGACTCTTCTGAAGTGGTCGGTCCATTTCGGATCTTCCTCCGGAACTCTGGTCTTTGACGCTCCAGACTTCGCCTTCTTGCAGTTGAGCCAGCAACCACCAGCGGCTTTTATATACTCAGGATGGTCATGGCCGACTAATATTGGCGAAACACTGTATTCCGTCAGTCATCCACGTAATCTGCCAAACGCCTATGCAAGAGGTTTAGTTACTGCAAATCTCGTGGATGACTTTTTTCTCACTTCAATGGTTGAAGGTCGTGCGGATCACGGTTCGTCTGGATCAGGCATTTTTGATGGGAACGTCCATCTACGTGGCGTTTTGAGCGCAGGGTCCAACAAAGCCAACGTATCCGCCTGCACAGAATCCTCAAACGAGCATTCCTTCACCCGATTTTCTTCCATATATCCGCAGATTTCTCAGTGGCTCGACAAGGACAGCACATCCCTCGATAAAACACCACCGCAACTGACAATCACGAGTCACTATGACGGTCAGACCGTTTCGGGAGCTCCAATTACTCTGTCAGGAACAGGAACTGATGCTGGTCTCGGTGACAGTGGCATCTCCTCGGTGACTGTGAACGGGATCCGCGCCAACGCGGATACTTCCAGTAGTGCTAATACAGCCAATTGGAGTCGAACGTTCCTCCTCAGTAACGGCGCAAACACGATAACCGTGATCGCAAAGGACAACAGCTCGAACCAAAATGCAACCATGGTTACAATCACGATAAACCTGAGTATTCCGCCTCCTCCACCGACGAGTACCTATCATGTGTTTCCTCAAGTTGTTGACGGTCAGTCTGGAGGGTTTTCTTACATTTCGCTAATCACGATAACGAACCTCACTGGTGTTTCTGCAAGTTGCTCCCTCTCTGGCTTACCGGTGAGCAGGTTCACGCTTGAGCCTATTCAAACGATTCCTTCTAATTCGACGCTTGTGAATGGAACTTCGGGAAAGGGCTTCTTTACGTTGTATTGTTCCCAGCCCGTCCAAGCCAGTCTCTCTTACTTTTCCATTGGGCCGGACGACACGACTTTTTCAATGGCGACTGTGTTTTCTGCTCCACCCATAACCTATGCAACGATCCCGGTCTTCAGCGGTATAGGCTGGCGTTATGGGATCGCAATCGCGAATACGAACGCTTCCACAATCTCAGTCAACTTATATTTGAATACCTCCAAAGGGCAACTTATGAGTACGACGGTACAGATCGCTGGCCGTTCCCAATACGTTGGCTTCGTGGACCAATTGCTTAACTTGCCTTCAGCCGCAGGTCTGAACATTTTTGAAGTAACATCTGCATCTCCGTTTAGCGTAACCGCGCTTTTGTTTGATGGCGCTGTTTTCACAACAATTGTTCCGGCGACTCGACCGTAGTCGCCCGTTCTGGGTCGATGACATGGATGGTCGCCGGAAAGCCGAGAACGAGGAAAAACATCGAACATTTCGTCCCTGATTGCGGTGTGAATACCCGAATGCGTGGCGGTTCATCGCGCCTTCTTTGAGCCACTCCCCGAGACCGTTTCAAAAATCTCTCAGTGTCGGCGGTGTTACGGCCCGCACAGAACGCCACTGATAGAGCCGCAGCCCCATTAACAAAACGATGCCGCCACCCAGCAATGACAATGTGCCGGGTTCTGGAAGGGCTGTCGCCGTTGCACCGCTGATTTGAAAAATGTCCTGTGGCCAAGTCTCCGCGTAAATGTCACCATTCGTGTTCAGTGCGAGGTTGATGGGGCTAAAGCCGGACACGATGAGTTCTCCAGCACCGGTCATGTCGTACCGGTAAATTCCGTCGTTCGTCGCAGCAAACAAGTAATCACCAGTGGAAAGCAGATCGTAAGGCGTGTTGATGCCGAGGGCAAATGTGGACCATGTTCCGTCAGTCAGGAATTTCAGAATTCTTCCTCCGTCGCGATCTGCGAGGAACAGATTTCCGCCGCCAACAGTCATTCCCCACGTATCGTTTACACCAAAGTTACTAGCGAATCCTTTTACTTGCCCGCTCGCATCAATGGTGTAAATAACGCCGGGATTCGTATTGCCGAAGCTCCGAATATGCATACAGCAGGTCGGCGGAGCTTCATTGAATGGCCTTTTTGGGGACTGTGGATAGTCATTCAATGACTTTTTGTCAATGTTTGTCCAGAGTGGCCTTGCGAGGGGTTCAAAACTTTTTTTAGGTTTGTCTCGGCACCTCTAGCTCTAGCCTCAGCCGGGCGCCAGGGTGGCTCCGGCACCTGCCTCGAACGGGTCCCATCAGTCACTTTCGAGAGCGCCGAACGCCAGACTCAGACGGACACTTACCAACCGGACCAAAGCCATTGCTGTGTCGATACATGAGTGTTGCGACCAGAGCTAACAGCGCCGACACCAGTTACACCTAGCAGCTACACAATGAACACGGAAAAACAGTTCGCGCCGCTCAGTGTGAGGCGCGAAAATTCGCACCGAAGGGTAAAATAGCTATTGACAGCATGCTGGCATGCTGCTATATTTAACATCATGAGAAAGGTAACCGTCCGAATCTCCGATGAACTCTTCAAGAAGCTCGGCCATTACTGTGTTGACGCGGACAAGAGCATTAATGAAGTGATTACCGATCTGTTGGAGAAGTTACTCAGCGAGGGGAAGAAGACGAAACGTTAGATCCGTAAGCGGCCCGACCGAGTGCGTCAACACTCAGCCGAGCCTAACCAAAACAACCTTTATGGGAGGTCGTAATGGCTAATTCACAGCCTACCGAACGTCAGACCGATATTCAATTCCGTCAACTCTTGGATGAAGCTGTCTCGAAACCTGGAACACTCATGCGGGCCTATTCGCTGTTCTGGAATTACTCGCTTGGAAATCAGATTCTCGCGCTCGTTCAAGCAAACAATCGCGGCATCGCATTAGGGCCGATTGCCAGCTTCAATCGCTGGAAAGAACTGGGCCGACATGTGAAGCGCGGAGAGAAGGCAATCGAGCTATGTATGCCCGTTACGTGCAAGCGCACTGTCAAAGAGGAACGCGAAGACGGCAGCGAGGCCGAAATGGAAATCACGTTCAAGCGCTTCGTGTTCCGTCGAAATTGGTTCATGCTGTCGCAGACGGACGGGGCAGAGTATCAAGCACCATCGATTCCGGCATGGGACCGTGCACGCGCGTTACAGACGTTGAACGTTGAAGAAATCCCATTCGAGATGCTCAACGGTAATTGTCAGGGATACGCGAAGGGGCAACAGATTGCCGTTAATCCCGTTGCACAGATGCCAGCGAAAACCACGTTTCACGAATTAGCGCATATCGAACTCGGGCATACGACAGAGGCCGTCCACGATTCCGAGTCATTGCCCCGCAATTTGAAGGAAGTTGAGGCCGAATCTGTTGCTCTGCTTTGCCTCGAATCCTTGGGAATGGACGGCGCCGAGTATTGCCGTGGCTACATTCAAAACTGGCTTTCCGGTGCTGAGATTCCAGAGCGCAGCGCACAGCGGATTTTCTCGGCTGCTGACAAGATCCTGAAGGCTGGCATCGAGCGGGAAGGCGGTGCCGAATGAATCCTGCATCTATTCAGACCATGAACACGGACGGCCTACGGGCCGTCTGTGACACTCCGGCAACACTTCCCGACCTTTGCCATCATGCCCTGTACGAAATCTACGTCAACGGGCAATACGTCGAAAGCGTGGGCAACCTAGGCGCGAATGCCGAACGCGCTTTGGCGTTCTATCGACGAAAACGGCGTAAGCAGACGGTAGAAATCCGAATCCAGCCTTGCCGTTTGTCTGGTTGCGCGTGGAGGGCGTCATGAAGCGCGCAGCACTCTATGCGAGAGTATCCACGGACAAACACCGATGCCGCGCTTGTCGAACCACTTTTAAGGAACGTGGCAATACGCAGTCCGCTTGCCCGAAGTGCGGTTCTGACGATATCGAGCGTGGACAGAATCCCGAAACACAGTTGCTCCCATTGCGGGAATATGCGGTGAATCGTGGTTTCACGATCATTGATGAATACGTTGACGTGGGTATCAGCGGCTCGAAAGATCGTAGGCCACACTTAGACCGAATGATGGCCGATGCGCGGCAACGTCGGTTTGATCTCGTCCTCGTGTGGCGCTTTGACCGGTTCGCACGTTCGGTGCGGCATCTCATCCTCGCGCTGGAAGAATTCGACGCCATACGGATAGATTTCATCAGCCTCAACGAATCCATCGATACCTCGACGCCGATGGGCCGGATGGTCTTCACAATTCTTGGTGCTGTCGGGGAACTGGAACGCTCGTTGATTCGAGAGCGCGTCCAGGCGGGCGTGGATCGGGCGAAACGTCAGGGGAAGCGATTGGGACGGCCCACGGTCATTGTGGACCGCGAGAAGATCCGGCAATGTGCCGCCGCAGGTCATTCCATCAAGTCCCTCGCTAAAGAGTGGCAGATCGCACGCGCCACGGTGCGGGACATTCTCGGACGAAGCAGGGTGGCGAAAAACCCGACCAAAAGCGGTGCGGTATCGTGTTGAAGGTTAGCCGCCCTATCTCTTCGCTTGGAACGGTGGCCGAATCACTTGATTGGGCCACCCCAATTTCTAGCAATGCGATTGACGTTAGACGAACCACGCACCGCTTATGTTTCCATTTAGATCGTAGGCGATGCTAACGTTCCCCAATACGAGCTGTCCTCCACGGGCATCGGTGACATCTTTGCTCACGTAATTGTGGTCATAGATCACTCCACCACTCACCCGGGCGAGTTCTTCTTCAGAGATGTTGCTGCTTTCGGTGCCTGTGGTCATGATGTTCCTCATTGTCGTTTCTCCTTTAGGGGTTTGTGTTCGTTGCCATTCTGCCTCCCTTAACGCAGCCAGCGTGCCATTCCCGCTCGGCCCATGC
>QHWY01000212.1 GCA_003223875.1 Acidobacteriota bacterium
AACCAGCGGGAATGATGCAAACGCCTTGTCGGCTTTGATTGCTGCGAGCGTGACCGGCGATTTCAGCCCTCTTACGGGCGCAACCTCGATCGCATAAAGCTTACCCATCTTATCTGCCGGATCGGGGTACGGCGCAGATGCGGCCTTCGCGACGCCTACCACCGACTTCACGTCGCCAGTGTGATAAAAGAAAATGCGATCGCCTTTACGCATGGATTGAAGATGTTTCTGAGCGAGTGGATTTCGGACGCCTGTCCACGCCGTGCGCCCGTCGCGGATGAGGTCATCAAAGCTATAGTGCGTCGGTTCCTCTTTGATCAGCCAGTTCATGACGGGCCTGTCGATGTTGAGCCTGAGACCGGCTCGAACGTTTTCCCGATCTGTTCCTGGATTTGCTTGCGGAACTCGAGCGGGGCGGAAACCCTATGGAATGGTTCTAAAGACCCTCCTGTCCCGCGAATCACGATGGATCCAAAGCCAAGTATGCGCCCGGTAAGCGTCTGGTCAACGCCGACGCTTTCGATTTTGTTCAAGAACATTTCCTCGGTTTTGCTTTGGATAAAACCCGTCTTGAGAATGACGCGTTTGTTGGTAACAGCGAACTCCGCAGAGCGCCAGTTGATGACCGCGGCAAGCACAGGGACAGCAGCGACGATCAATACCGCGAGCCACAGGCCCAGTGCGGCCTCGGTCGATAGGCCCCCCCGCGACTCGGCTGCATAGAAGACCAAACCACCGATCGCGATAATTACCAAGGCAATCAGAGTTGGTTTGACAAAGAGAATCCAGTGCAATCGGGCGCGGTAAGTAACAGCCTCACCCGTAATCAGGTTGTTTTCGACATATCCCACAGGGGCATTGTAGCGGCGGTCTATGACCGCCGACAATACAGCAATTTGCGAGATCGCCGGCGGTCCGCGAAGCGCAAGCGCGAAGGCGCCAGCCTCAACGATAGACCGCCGCTACAGTGGCCATACTCGACTTTTTGTGCAAAGCCTCATCGCTCCATCTCAGAACACGAGTTTCAGCCCAAATTGAATCTGGCGGGAACTCGTGATTGTGCTCGTGATTTGGCCCGCCGAGGGACTGATGCTCTCACCAGAAAAGATAAGGAAGTTCGGAATACCGAAGTTTGCCTTGTTTGCGATGTTGAAGGCTTCAGCCCGGAAGAGCAGGCGGGTTCTTTCCGTGATTGGGATGGTCTTGAAAACCGAGATATCGATCTCCGCCAAGCCAGGCCCGTCCAGCACTCCGCGGCCCACATTTCCCCAGGTTCCTAACGTGGGAAGGCTGAAGGCATTGGGGTCGAACCACTTGTCCACCCGGCCGATTTTGACCGGTCCTTGAAAGTTTGGATTATAGTTGGGCCGGTCCGGATTGAATGTGTTGCCATTCCCGGACCGGTTCGTCCCGACCAGCGGAGTGACAGGGAAGCCGCTCAAGAGCGTCACGATGCCATTCAACTGCCAGCCGCCAACCAGCTTGTCTGCTATGCCGTTCAACCCGTTGCCAAAGGGCTTACCCTTCCCAAAAGGCAGCTCGTAACTGAAGCTGCCGCTTCCCTGGTGGCGAAAGTCCAGAGCGGAGCGGCCATAGTCGATCAACGGGTGGCGCGGATCCAACACCGATTGGTTGTTGTTCTGAGACTGGCTGCTTGCCGTAGCGGTGCCGTTGTCCAGGTTCTTCGCAAACGTGTAATTGAACCGGAAGAACAGCCCGCTGCTGAGCCGTTTTGTCAGATCGGCTTGCAGCGCGTTATAACTGCTGATGCCCTCCGGGTACCAGAAGTACGCGTTCGCCAAATATCTATTGGGCCGCGTTCCTGCCGGAAAATACGGCGTTCCCTGCGGCACCAGGACAGGCGGATTCGCGCGAATACCACCGCTCGCGCAGCCGGCCGGGTTGTTGCAAATCTGCTGCGGGATGGTATTGGCGTCAATGTCGATGATGTTGTGGTAACCGTGAGAACCGACATAGGCGACTCGAAGAGACATGTTGCGCATCAGTTGCTGCTCGATGGAGTAGTTCCAGGAGATGACTGTCGGAGTTTTCGCATTGAGTTGAACCCCCTGCGCCTGCACGAGGGTGCAAGGATTCGGTACCCCTGGTGCACAGAACGGCGGCAGAGCCGTACCGGGAACGACCGGTGGCGGAAGCGGCGAATCGTATAGAGAGAGGTTGTTGAACGCAAATAGAACGTTATAGGGAGCCGTAAAGTTCATTTGGAAGCTGAGATTATCCAGCAGCGAGTAGTACATCCCGACTCCGGACCGCATCGAGGTTTTTCCATTGCCGAACACATCCCAAGCAAAGCTCACTCGAGGGCTAAACAGCCTCGTGGCCTTGTTGTCCTGAAACGTCGATTTCCCGATACGAGTGGTGCTCGTCACAGGGTCACTGGTCGGAACCCCATTCGCGTCCAGGACATATTGGGCAGCCCTTCCATATTTCTCGTTCCAACCATTCGTGAATTCGTCCCGAAGGCCGGCCCGGACGGTGAGATTGGGACGTAGTTGGATAACGTCCTGAACGTACCAGGCGCCTTGCATGGACCTCCAGTACAGGAACGTACGATTGGGAGTACCCACCCAATTGGTGGTGGTGCCCTGCAAGAATGTCAGGAGGCTGGCAAAGTCTGCTTCTCCGTAATTTCGAGCCGCGGAGTTCGCGTTCACCTGGATTCGTTGAACCCAGGCGCCGAAACTAAGTTGGTGCTTGCCCCGTACGAGCTGCACGTCATCCGAGCCGGTGAAGAGATTTCTCGTGTTGTAAAGCCTTCCAGAAATACCGCCGCCGCCCGGAGTGATGTTATTCACCGCAGCACAGGATGCGCCCCCGATTGCGAGGCATCCCGGCGGTTTGCCTTTGAATAAGGTAATGTCCGGCGGAATCGTAGTATCCAGCTCAGGTGAATCGAAATTGAATGACGCGCGCGAGAAGCCCATCCGGACGGTATTGAGGAACTGAGGGGAGAAGACGTGGGTTTCCTGCGCGCTAAGGACCTGACTGCGAAGGTCCGCGATCGTTGCGAAAAATGGGTTTGTGAGAGGCGAAACGTTGTGCCCGTCATCTATCGTATACGCGGTGGTGAACGTGTCCTTGTCGGAAGCGTTCAGATCGAATCGCGTTGTGCCGAAATCTTCTCGAATCGTCTGCACAGGGTTGTTGAAGTTCTTAGCGACTCCAGTGGCCATGCCGTTCGCGACCTGCTCGGGACCGTTGGGCGCCGGCCATAGTCTCATGAAAGGGAGCATGCGTGAGTCCAGCCTGGGAACTCGAACCGGGGCATTGAGGTTCGCGCCGCAATTCGCGGCTCGGTCCGCGGTGGCCGTATAGATCACGTTGCAGGGCAGCAAGCCCTGTCGCGCATCGTTGTCGGGAACGAAGGCGACGTTACTGAGTCCCAGCGAATGCCGGAACCCTTCGTAGTTGCCGAACAGGAACATCTTGTCTTTTTTAATGGGCCCGCCAATCGAACCGCCAAATTGATTGCGCCGAAACGGAGGGATTCGCGGGTCTGTTGGCTGTGCCTTTTGGTCAAAGAAGTTTCGCGCATCGAGGGCGCTGTTCCGTAAGAACTCAAATCCTGCGCCATGCAGTTGATTGGAGCCGGACTGCGTGACCACGCTGATTTGCCCGCCGGCGCGCTTGCCGTATTCGGCCGAATAGGTATCGCCTAGCACATTGAACTCCCGGACGGCGTCAATGCCCAGCAGTTGGCCGCTGACTCCTCCCGGCGTGATACCAATGTTGCTGCTCCCCGTGTATTCAATCCCGTTCAGCAGGAAAAGATTGTCGGACGGCCGCCGCCCGGCCACAGTGAAATAGGCACCTTCGCCGGAACCCACTGACGCCCCGGCCTTGAAGTTGTAGAGGACGGCCCCAGGATTGAGAGTAATCAAATTGTCGAAGCTGCGGCCATTAAGCGGCAGGTCTTTGACTTCTCTTTCCCCAACCAGCCCCGAAACCGACGCCGTGGTGGTATTGACCAGCGGCGCTTCTCCGGTTACAGTCACCAGCTCCTGAGCCGCTCCCACTTCGAGCTTCAGGTTCACCACGGCCTCTTCTCCAACCGCCAGGTTCACGCCGGTCTGGAGCGCCGATTTGAAGCCAGCCAGCTCCGCTTTGACTTCATATCTTCCCACCGGCAGCGACAACACCCGGTAAGTCCCCGTTTCGTTGGTCGTCGCCGTACGCCCTGCCCCCGTTTCCAGGCTGGTCACGGTTACGCTGGCACCAGGAACAGCGGCTCCCGAAGAGTCCTCCACTCTGCCGGAAACAGTCGCGGTGACCTGCGCGTGAATTGTCCCAACTGCAAAAGAAATCCAAAGAAGAGCCGCCAATGTGTGCGCGGACAACTTTCTTTCTGAAAGCATGTTGCACCCTCCGCCAATTTTTTTGGTCCCGATTTGTTGGCAGGATTATACCCCCATCTGCATCAATTCTCCTCATCGCAGAGGAGGGCGCGAAGCGCCGAAGGTGTGAACGAAGTGGAGTGCGGCAACTCCCCTCCTAAGTTAGGAGGGGTGGCTTCGCGAACCGCGAAGCGCGAGCCCGATAGGGCGAAGCCTCAAAAGAAGTGAGCGAAGACGGGGTGGTTCCGGAGACCAACATCTCCCTCTTGAGGAAACCACCCCGCCCTCGCTTGCGCTCGGGCACCCCTCCTAATTTAGGAGGGGAATACTTCGTCTTACGGCTTTCGGGTCGGGCGCAAGATGATTTCGCTGATGAAGCTGTTGGGTTCCTGAGTCACGATCGCGCGGACGGCATGAGCGATATCCTCCGGCCGCAACATTCTCTCGCGGGCCTTACCGGAGGATTCGCTCGGTGAGAACCGCGTGTCTGTTGAACCCGGACAGATAACCGACACGCGTATTCCGTGCCCGCGAACCTCCTCCGCGAGAGATTCGGTAAACCCGACCACACCGAACTTCGAAGCGCAGTAGACAGCGCGCGTGGCCGAGCCGACCTTCCCGGCGATGGAAGAAATGTTGATGATGTGCCCGGTTTTCCGCTCGATCATAGAAGGGAGCACAAAACGACAGGCGAAAAAGATCGAGCGCAAATTGGTTTCGATGAGAGTCTGAAAGTCATCATCCTTGAAGTCGACGACCGATCCGAAGATCCCTACGCCCGCGGCATTCACCAGAATTTCCACAGGTCCGAGTGTGGTCGTCACCTGTTCGAAGAGCCTAGCGACATCTTCTTTCCGCCGCACATCCGCAGGAATGATGCTGGCGGATGAGCCGATGACACGCGCGGTCTCATCAAGTTCGGTCCGGCTACGAGCTGCGAGGGCCACTCGTGCCCCCAGTTTTCCAAGCTCAATGGCAATCGCTCGACCGATGCCGCGGCCTGCGCCCGTAACCACGGCGACCTGATTTGGAATGCCAACCATCGATCAATCCCCAGAAACAGCGACTTCCTGATCCTTGTACTGCAACTGGTACAGCTTGTAGTAAATGCCGCGCTGGGCCAGCAACTGCTGATGTGTGCCGATCTCCCGCACGCGTCCCTTGTGCATAACAATGATTTTGTCGCAACGCTGAATCGTGGAGAGACGATGAGCGATGATGATCGAAGTACGGTCCCGCATCAGACGATCGATCGCCTGCCGGATCTGAAGTTCGGTTTCAGTATCGACGCTCGACGTCGCCTCGTCCAGGATCAGAATTTGAGGATCGTGAGCAAGAGCGCGCGCAAACGCAAGCAGTTGGCGCTGTCCGACCGACAGGGTTGTTCCGCGTTCGTTCACTGGATGCTCGAAACCCAAAGGCAATCCACGAAGAAACGGTCGAAGATTGACGTCCTCGGCAGCAGCAACAACGCGTTCGTGCGGAATCGGAGAACCCAGGCGAATATTCGACTCTATGGTTCCAGAGAACAGAAATACGTCCTGTAAGACCACTGCAAACGATGATCGCAGGTGCGCGAGATCGAGCCGCGCGATATTTACTCCTTCCAGGAGAATCTCGCCTTTTTGAATATCGTAAAAGCGCGTAAGCAAACTCGTCGTGGTCGTCTTCCCCGCACCTGTATGGCCGACAATTGCAACCGACTCGCCGGGACGAACATGAAAGGAGACGTCCTTCAATACCCAATCTTCATCCTCGTAAGCGAACCAGACGTTCCGGAATTCGATTTCGCCTTTCGGCGGCCGCGTTGGTTTCATCGCCGGGGACGAATTGATAATTGTTGCGGGAGTGTCGATTAATTTGAATAAACGCTCGGAGCTCGCCATTGCGGATTGAAGTATGTTGTATTTCTCACTCATATCGGCGATCGGTTGGAAGAAGCGGTTGGAATATTGGGTAAAAGCCACGAGTGCTCCAAGCGTGAGCGCGCCCTGAACAACCTTCCCTCCGCCATACCAGATGATCAGAGCAATCGCCACGGAACTGAGGAGTTCGATCGCGGGATAAAACCAGGCATAGGCCAAAATGCCGTCTAGGTTTGCAACAAGATGTTCGCTATTGATCTCGTCGAACTTCCTCGCGCTCTTTCGCTCCCGGTTGTAGAGCTGCACGACAGACATTCCGGTGATGTGCTCCTGAAGAAATGCATTGATCTTGGCGATCGCGATGCGCACCCGGCGATAGGAATCCCGCGCCTTCCGCCGAAAGACGGCGGTTGTTACGAAAATCATGGGAACGACCGACAATGTGACCAATCCCAGTTCCCAATTAAGGACCAGGATCGCCACCATAATGCCGAATAAAGTAAAGATATCGCCGAATATCGATACGATGCCCGCGGAAAACAGCTCGTTCAACACATCGACATCGGTGATCACCCGCGTGATCAAGCGTCCCACGGGGTTTTTGTCGTAAAACGACGGCGCCAATGTGTGAAGATGCCGGAAGACCTGCATTCGCATGTCGTACATGATCTTCTGTCCGGTGTTCTGCAGCACGTACGTTTCTGCTGAAGCGCAGACGAAACGGACGAGAAGCAGTACCACATAAACGAGCGCAATTGTCGCAAGACCGGCGATATTCGCGACCGTAATAGAGCGGTCGATGGCGATCTTGGTGAGCCACGGGAATGCGACCTCTAACGATGATTCCAATAGAATCAGCGCAAGTGCCAGCGCCACGTACATTTTGTACGGACGCAGGTAGGTGATGAGCCGCCGCATCAGCCTGGAGTCGTACGCTTTTCCTAAAACTTCTTCTTCCTGCATGGGTTCCTAAAATTCCCCTCCTCCGAGAGGAGGGCGCGAAGCGCGAGCCCGATAGGGCGAAGCATCAAGAGAAGCTGCGCCGAGCGGAGCGAAGGCGCAGACGGGGAGGCGCGAAGCGCGAGCCCGACAGGAAGCCTCAATAGAAGACCGGCGAAACGTTCGGACCAAACTGACCACCCCGGCGCTTCGCGCCACCCCTCCTCTGCGAGGAGGGGAATACGCTTCACCACACATTAGTCACTCACCTCCAGTTCTTCTTCCAACAACTGGCGCCGATGGAGCTCGGCATAATACCCGTCGCCCGCCAGCAATTCCGCATGGGTTCCGCGTTCCACGATTTCACCTTTATCGAGAACGACGATTTCATCCGCCTCCTTGACGGTCGAAACGCGGTGGCTGATCAGAATCGATGTGCGGTTTCGCATCACCTGCTTCAGCTCATGAAGGATCTGTTCTTCTGTGTAGGTATCGACGCTCGACAACGCATCGTCGAGAATCAGAATCTTCGGATCTCGGATTACGGCCCGCGAAATTGCCGTCCGCTGCTTCTGGCCTCCGGACAATGTAATGCCGCGCTCACCAACAACAGTTTGATACTTATTGGGAAACGCCTGGACATCCTCGTCGATATGGGAAATCTCCGCCGCTCGCTGAACGTCCATATCCTTAGCGGACTCGACGCCAAAGGCGATGTTCTCGCGAATGGTCTCCCCGAAAAGAAACGTGTCTTGCGGAATGAAACCGATCGCGCGCCGCAGTGCGTCGAGGGGAATTTGTTCGATCGCGACACCATCGATGAACAAGGAGTTTGGCGGAGCATTGTACAGTCTCGGAATCAGTTCGACGAGCGTGGATTTTCCCGATCCCGTCGCTCCAACAATCGCGACCGTCTTCCCTTTCGGTATAGCGAGCGAGATGTTCGTCAGCGTTGGCGTTCCGTTATAAGCAAAATTCAAATTTCGAAATTCAATCGAACCTTCAACCTCGAATTCCGGCAGGACGTGAGAATCATCCCTCACCTCAGTAACCGTATCGAATATGTAGTTCAACCGCTCCATCGACGCGCGGCCTCGTTCCAACAGGTTTACGACCCAACCCAAGGCAATCATTGGCCAGGTCAACCTCGCGAGGTACACCGTAAACGCAACGAAATCGCCGAGCGAAATCGCTCCTTGGATGACCTGGCGTCCACCAAACCAAATGACGACAACCACGGCGATGCCGATCATTAATTCCATCGTGGGATAGAAGACGCTCTGGACGCGGATCAATTCGCGATTCTTGGCGACGAGAGACTGATTCATGCGATCGAAGTCACGAATCTCGTATTCTTCCTGAACGAACGCCTTTACGACTCTGATGCCGGCCATGCTTTCCTGAACCCGCGCGCTCAGGTCCGCAAGCATGGCCTGCGACTGTTCGGTCAGGTCGTGAATTTTCTTTCCAAAGTGCCTGACGCTTGCAGACACAACGGGCAGCGGTAAAAGGGCCAACAGAGTAAGTCGCCAATCGATTCTTAGCATCAGCACAACGGCCAACACAGTCACGACGATCGTGTTGGCGGTGTACATGATTCCCGGTCCCAGCAGCATTCGGACATTACTGAGATCGTTGGTGGCCCGCGACATCAAGTCGCCGGTTTTGTTCGTTTGGTAAAACGAAGGGGATAGCCTCTCCAGGAGTTGAAACAGATCGTTTCGCAGTTCGTATTCGATATCGCGGGAAACGCCAATGATGAGCCGCCTCATAGAAAAGCGGAAAAGACCTTCGCACAGGGCTAGTCCAATAACGGCGAGGGCATAATAAGCGAGTTTGTCCCGCGTGATCGACTCTTTGAGGCTATCGACCGCGTAGCCGGTCACTCGCGGAGCCGCAAGAAGGAAGAGATTCGTCAGCAAGACGCAGATGAAACCGGCGGCAATCCGCCCTCGATACCGAAGGAGATGGACTTTCAGGCGACTGAGAACGCTCCACTTCCGTGAGTCAAAAACCGCCATAGTCCTTAATATACAATTCTGTCCCAAATTACTGTCTTCCGCCAACCAATAGGATCTGCAGATCCATCAGATTTGTCTGCGTCGGACCGGTAATGATGAGATCCCCTGTTGCTTTCAGAAAATTTGAGGAATCGTTCGAGCGAAGAAAATTCTGAGGCATCAAACCGAGTTCGATCGCCCGAGAGCACGTGAATGGATCAACCAGCCCACCGGCGGCGCTTGTTGGGCCGTCGGTGCCGTCGGTCGCCACACTGGCAAAACAGCTTTGCGCGGAAAATGGCCTTGACGCAATCGAAATGGCCCATGCGAGTGCCATTTCCTGGTTTCTTCCGCCGATCCCGTGGCCGCGGACAGTCACGGTCGTCTCGCCGCCAGCCAGAATGCAGGCCGGCGGTTTGATTGGGTTTCCAGTGCTTGCCGTTTCCCGCGCAATTGCCGCGAAGAAGCGGCCGATGTCCTTGGCCTCACCTTCTACTTCGGTTCCGAGAAGCAGCGTATTGAAGTGAAGCTCGCGTGCTTTCTCGGCGGCCGCATCGACAAGTAATCGGTTATTTGCGATTACGTAGTTATCGACACTCTTGAAAACGGGGTCTCCAGGTTTGGGAGTCTCGGGAATACCGCCTCGCGCGCCTTCTTGAAATCTCTGCCCCACAGCATCAGGAACCTCGATCCCATAGTTCTGAACGATGGCAAGAGCGTCCGAGAACGATGTTGTGTCCGGGGCTGTAGGTCCGGAGGCAATAAAGTCGATCGGATCTCCGATAACGTCCGACATGATTAACGAAATCACGCGCGCCGGAGAAGCCCATCTTGCGAGCTGTCCTCCCTTGATATCGGACAGATGTTTGCGGACCGCATTCAGTTCTCGAATCTTGGCGCCGGCGCGCAACAGGCAGGACGTCACTTCTTGTTTTTCTTCCAAGGTGATGCCTTCGGCCGGAGCGGGCCACAAAGCCGAGCCTCCGCCGGAGATCAAAACAAGAACAATGTCATCCTTGTTCAATTTTCGCAGCAACTCGCGCGTGTCATGCACCGCGCGAACGCCGGCACTGTCGGGAATGGGATGGGCGGCTTCAACGAGCCGCACGCGTTGAAGCGGGAGCGCGTGTCCATTTTTGGTGACGACGAGACCGCCGGTGATGTAGCTACCTAAGATTTCCTCAACAATTTGCGCCATCTTCGCGCTCGGCTTTCCGGCGCCGATAACGATCAAGCGGCCGCGAATCTCGATTTGCTTGCCGCCGACGATAAGGACGTTGTCGCGGAGTTGAAGAAACTTTCGGATACACGTGCCCGGATTCGCGGCGTTCAGTGCGGCCTCCCAAATGAGCCGTGCCGAATGGCGCAGCTCTTTGGTATTCAATTCCCCTCCTCGCAGAGGAGGGGAATTTTTCTATTGCGCATGATCCTTAGCGATCTTGGCCCGCATATCTTCGACAGCAGCGCGGTCCGGAGCTTTAGGATTCTCCTTCAGATATGTGTCGACGTGCTCGATAACCTCTTGCCACTTGCTCTGCCTTACGTAGATGTTCGCAAGCAACAAATGGATCCGGCTAAGATTCGGATCAAGATCGTGAGCCTTCTTGAAAGCGGCCTCGGCCTCTTCGAGGAAAGACGACTTATAGTTTGCGGAGCCGAGCAGAAAGTATGCCGGAGCGGAGCGTGGATTGAGTTTTACCGCAGCTTCGAGGGCATCCAATGCCTGATCCAGAATCTGACCGGTTAACTCGGCGTTCTCCTTTTGCAGTTCCGCCTCTTCAATATAAAGACCGCCGAGATTAACCAAAGGCTTTTCGCTCTTCGCGTTCAACTCACGGCTGCGCTTGTACTGCTTTTCGGCCTCCGGATATCGCTTCAGAGTCTGGTAGAGCATGCCCAGATTGTTATGGGCGTTGTAAAAATTGGGAGCGACACGAACGGCGTCCTCCAGTAGTTTGACGGCGCTGTCCATCTTCCCTTTCTTCTTTTCGTCCATCGCTTTTTCATAATCCTGGACGGCTTTCTTCGGAAGATTTTCTTTCATCTGGCTGACGTCGATTACATCGCGATCTTCGGCATCCAGTCCCGACAAGCGGGAGCGCGGGTCGCCGGCGGCTTTGTTGACAAATATCGTGATATTGGATGTGCCGAAGTTATTGAACACCTCGACCTGTTGCCGCACTGGTTCATAACCGTCGAGCGTTACTGAAACGTAATAGGAACCCGGCGAGAGGCTGCGAAATTCAAACCCACCGGCGCTATCGGTATAGGCAGTCTGAATCACCTGCATGGTCGCTTTTTCGAGCCGCACTTCCACGCGTTGATCGACGTCACCGCTATTGCCGATGATTACTTTCCCGCGAATCGCGAGGTCGGCGCCGCGGTTTCTCTGCTGTTGCGGTAAAACCTGACCGGACGCAGAAAAACTAAGTAAAAGGAACGCTGATGCAACGAGTGCCGTTCTATCCATCATCATGACCTCGCTGGTTTCTGCCGCGTTTATACCATAAACTACCTGCGCGATGAAGACGGCGCTGGGCGCGATTCTAATCACGGAACAAGAAATACGGCGCCGGATCGTGGAACTGGGCCGCCAAATTTCCAACGACTACTCGAAAACCTCGCTGATGTTCGTTGGGATTTTGAGAGGCAGTTTCATTTTCCTTGCGGATTTGATTCGCGCGATTTCGCTGGAAGCGCCTGTCGAAGTGGATTTTATGTCCGTATCGAGTTATGGCGATTCAACGGCGACATCGGGCACGGTCCACATCGAGAAAGACTTAGGAATTTCCGTGGACGGCAAAGACGTCATTATTGTTGAAGACATTGTGGATACCGGACTTACATTGTTTCATGTTTCGAACATTCTTTCGGGTCGAGGAGCGCGATCGCTGCGTGTCGCCGCCCTGCTTGAAAAGCCGGGCAATTCGAAATACAAACGCCCGCTCGACTACGTCGGTTTTAAGATACCGAACAAGTTCGTCGTGGGTTTCGGATTGGATTACGCTCAGCAATATCGCAATCTGCCCGACATCCGTGTTTTAGATGAAATCTGATTTCGGCCGACATATCGATCACACTCTCTTGCGTCCTATCGGGACGACTACCGATATTCGCCGCCTTTGCACCGAGGCCATCGAATACGGAATGGCCGCTGTGTGTATTTTTCCATCGTACGTCCCGATGGCTCGCGAGATTCTGAAAGATTCGCGAGTGAAAATCGCAACCGTCATCGCATTTCCTTTCGGCGTCACCTTCACTGAAACCAAAGAAGCTGAAATGCGAACGAGCGCCGCGCGCGGAGCCGATGAAATGGATTTCGTCATCAATATAGCAGCGCTGAAATCCGGAGAGGACCGGGCGGTCGAACAGGAAATGGAATACCTCACTGCAAAGGCGCGAACGATCGGCGTCCGAACTAAATTTATTATCGAGACCGCGTACCTCACGGATGACGAAAAGGTGCGTGTTTGCAAGGTCGCCAACCGTATTAAACCGGATTTCATGAAGACTTCCACTGGGTACGGCCCGTCTGGAGCCACGGTGGAAGATGTGCGCCTGATGCGGTCGAATCTGCTCCCCGAAATTCAGATCAAGGCGGCGGGAGGCATTCGCTCATACGCTGAAGCAGCGCAGTTGTTGCAGGCTGGAGCGACGAGGCTCGGCACCAGTTCAGGTATCACAATCATCGAAGAGGCACGCACAACGTGAAGCCGGATCCCGCAATAGTCAGTCCTGAAGCCAGGCGATTCGTATCGACGCTGGTCGAGATCAATCACGAGATCACGTCGATTCTCGATCTAGACGAGCTGCTGCAGAAGATTGCAGAACTGACGAATCGGATCGTGCGCTTTGATGTCTTCGCGATTTTTCTCGTCGATAACGAAAAGCAGGAGCTTTATCTGCGATTCGCGATCGGACATCCCCCTGACGTTGTCAAGAATCTTCGGATCAAGATCGGCGATGGAGTCACCGGTACCGCGGCCATGGAACGCACAATGGTCGTGGTGGACGACGTTCGAACATATCCGCGCTACATCGAGGCGGTGAAAAATATCCGATCCGAGCTCGCCGTGCCTCTGATCAGCCAGAACCGGGTTGTGGGCGTGCTCGACATCCAGAGTCCCGAGCCGCGTTATTTCCGCGAAGACCAGGGCCGGCTGCTCAGCCTCTTGGCCAGCCAAATCGCGATCGCGATCGAAAACGCGCGCGTGTACGAAAGCGAACGCAGAAACCGCGAGCTGCTCGCGCTGCTGTACGACATCAGCCTCGATATGGGATCGACGCTGCAGGTCGACGAACTGGTCCACAAGATCGCGGCGGCCGTGAAACAGAAGATCGACTATCACACGTTTTCAATTTTGCTGATCGATGAAAAGCAGGGATTGCTGCGGCCCACATTCGTCATCCGGTCCAACGAACGCGAGAATCAAAAGCTTGTTTTGCCGGTAGGTACCGGACTCATCGGCACTGCCGCCAAGCTAAACACACCGCTCCGGATTGCCGACGTCAGGAAAGATCCGCGGTATTTGAACGTTCATACGGAGACCCGTTCGGAGTTAGTGGTGCCCCTCACCTGGAAAGGCAAAGTCGTTGGGGTTGTCGATTTGGAAAGTACGCAGGTGAATTATTTCACAGATTATCATGAGCGGTTTCTGATGACGCTTGCCTCTCGAATCGCATCCGCGCTGGTGAATGCGGAACTCTACGAGCGCGTAGCGGATAACGAACGCCGCATGGCTCGCGAGATGAAGATCGCGCGCGAGATCCAGCGTCAATTGATGCCCGATGAGTTTCCTCCGATTCCGGGGATCGAGACGGCGGTGCTCTTCAAGCCCGTTGCACAACTCGGCGGCGATCTGTACGACTGGATCCAATTCGACGACGGGCGCCTCGCGATTGTCTTAGGCGATGTCGCAGGGAAGGGCGCGCCGGCAGCCCTTTATGGCGCGTTGGCCAGTGGTGTGATTCGAACTCGAGCCGGACGCAAATATCCTCCTGGCCAGATGCTGGAATTGGTCAACAAAACTCTGTTCCAGCGGCCTGTCGAAGGTCAATATGTCGCGGTGACGTATTCGATCTACGAACCTAATACCAGGACGATCAATCTCGCGAATTCCGGTCTTCCTTATCCGCTCCTGGTGCGGGCCGGCCAGCCCACGTTTCTGGATATCGGGGGCATTCCCCTTGGTCTCTTCCCGGACTCCAAATATCAGGAAACGCAGCTGCAGCTACAAACGGGCGACCTCCTGATCTTCTATTCCGATGGTGTTGTCGAGATGCGAAATGATACCGGCGAAGAATTCGGCTTAAGACGCCTCGCTGAAACGGTCCGCAGCAACTATGAGAAATCCGCAAACGATATCGTGAAGTCCATCAGCGCTGTCCTCGCCGACTTCATCGGCCGCGTACGCCCCCAAGACGACCGAACCCTGATTGTCATGAAGATGGCTAGTGGGTAGGAGTTTGTAGGTGAGGTATCGGATGGGCTGAGGGATTCCCCTCCTCGCAGAGGAGGGGTGGCTGCGCCGAGCGAAGCGAAGGCGCAGACGGGATGGTCAGTTCGGCACAACCCGTGCTCATGCCAGAGCATGAGCCGTCGTTCGTCACTCTTCAACGCTCGAAGCAAGAAAACCAATCGGGGAAACCTCCGCAATAACTCAACTGCTGCCGAGGCCGTCCTGTGGACCTATCTTCACCGCCGAAAGCTGTTCGGCAAAAAATTTCGCCGGCAAAGTAGCGTAGGTCCGTACATTGTCGACTTTTACTGCGCGGAATGCCGGTTGGTGATCGAACTGGCTGGCGCACCGCACTTCGGTCCCAACTCAGACGAATACGATCAGCAGCGGACCGAGTA
>QHWY01000361.1 GCA_003223875.1 Acidobacteriota bacterium
ATGATCTCCCGTCGCGCTTGCATATTCTGACGGGCAGCGCTCATAACGTACAGAAGAGGGATTTAGCCAAGCAATTCGATCTGCGACAGGTGGTTGCATTCGGGAATGGTCAGAATGATCGGCTACTTTCGTTGCAGGACGGTGATCTGATGTCGAAGGGCGAGAACCTCCAGTTGCAGCTCCGCGCTACTTTGAAAGTACACACGCGAAACGGCGACAAAAACGAAAATAGAACTTCAAGCATGGGGGCAGAAGCCTAAAACGGCAACACGCGGAAGTTCAATTATTTCAAGCACGACGGCATTTTCAGTAGGCACAGGCAGCCACAAACCGACTGCTTCATGCTTCGATGACATAACCTAAGGCATCGAGGATATCCCAATTTGCAAGCTCGCTGCGTGGAGTAGATTCCTGGCGGAAGATAATGGAAGGACCTCCAGGTTAAAAACCTGGAATAATCATTTGCGATGGAGATCCAGGTCGAATGCTATTCCGGCTACAAATCGAATGAGCGGCCGATTAAGTTTTGGCATGGGACGGACGCAATGTTCTTTCGCGCGCGGACGATAGCAGAACTTACGTTCTAAGCTATAACGAAAGGACAGGCCTGTGGACCTTGGGCAAATAAGGTGTTCGCAACCACAAACCAGCGGAACTGAGAACTTTAGCGGCGCGGGTCGTTTCGCAGATTGCCCCCTCCGTGATCGCCGTTCTCTTCACGGACTTTACGATATTCTCTTCGAGCCCATTCTTCAGCTAGCCGCAGCGGCTCATCTAATTCCTGATGTCGCTGGACCGCCGGCAACGCGCGTACGGTGCGGATGGCATCGGCCGCTTCCTGCAAATCTTGGGGATCAGCCATATCGATACTTCCCTCTTCATTTGACGGACTAATCATCCCAACCGCTCGTCCAAACGCCGCAGTGATTACCAATTCCGGGCGGCCCATTGCTCGCCCCTTGGCGATATATCGCGGGTAGAACGGCGTCACATTGCGGCTGGGCATTTTTACGAGAGGCCGCGTTCGCGCAGTTCGTGGACAGGCAGCATACCGGGCACGAAGGTGGAAACGCCGGATACAGACAAGGAGTTTCCTTCGGATCACCGCGCCAGTGCTCGACCCTACCAGGAAAGAACGCTTGAAGCGAAACGCTCGCGCTACGTTCAGCTGTATGAAAACACGAGGCCATGTGAGTTCGGACCTTGGCAATCATCGATGGTACGCCTGCGAACTCGACCGTAATTCGAAAGGTCGGTGGCAAGACATGGTCGCGGAACTGTTTTTAGGTCATGGACGAGAAAGACATAACGCGCGCTTGGTCGCTTCTGATTGTGGCCCGCGCGCGCTCGGCAAGCACGGCGACGCGCTTGAAGGCGTCACTCATCGAGGCGGCTGCTCCTGTGCTCTCCTCTTCCGTGGGCGTTGTGATCTGGAGCAATCCTTTCCGGCCGAGGTTTGGAGGAAGATCGAATGCGCTCTGGTGTTGCATCACAACTGCCAGAATGTCCGCGAGACCTTGCGACTGGTATTCATTCTCGAAGTGGATGCCGATGTCGTGAAGTTGTGAAGCTGACATCCAATACGAACAGGCCAGAAGCCAATAGCCCCGGGTTATGGATGACCAGACCTGCAGATAATCCAAAGTACCGCTCGGGGCGAAGCCATATTCAATATGAATCAGGCCGCTCTTGTCGCCGCGCATCAGGTCTGTCCAACTCACAACAACTGCTGACTCCAGAACTCGCTCGAGACTTTGATCTTGATTCAGCTTCACAATCACTTCCTTTCGAGTCTACGTTTTCTCTGCAACGTCATGCTCTCTTCTGATTCAACAGCTTAGGTAAGCTTCCACAACAACGCACTCAAGGCCAGAAAGGCCGTGACGAGCCCTATGACCCTCACGCGTCGCGCAAATCTGACCTTGTCCTGCGCCTCGTTCTTCTTTATCCAGGCTTGCCAAACGCGTTCGTCGAGCTCTGGATTTTTATCTGTTTGCAGCATCGTTCTTTTATTAACTCCTTTTGGTATATTTTAAGCCACGATTGCGTTTGACGTCACGCCAAAATTCACCTAATATGGTTAAGTTCCTGGCATCTGAAAGGGATTATGTCGCAACGAAATGGAGACAGGGCTCGAGCGGATCGCAAAAGGCCCGACTCCGCCAAAGGAACCGCATCCCGGAATTTCGGAATAACGCAGCAACACGCCCCAAAGTCGCTCGATTCACATCATCAGCTCAATCGTACATAAACGCCCGGACCGGAACCGTTTTAGTCCTTAAGGAGAACCAATGATTCGCTCCCGCACACTCGTAACCGCGCTCTTATTTGGTGCCTTCTTTTCTTCGCTGGGTACTGCGCAGGACCTTTCAAAATATCGTGACTTCCAGTTTGGAATGCGCCTGGAGTCTGTAGCCAGACAAATACACATGGATGCCTCGGCCGCTAAGACAACTCATAAGCGGCCGGCAGTGATTCAAACACTCCAATGGGATCAGTTGAGTTATTCCGATCCCGCCGCGAAAGACAGATCGCTCAGGAGCATTCGTTTTGACTTCTATAATGGAGAACTTTTCAAAATGGTCGTCGCGTACGATCCTGCGGGAACCGAAGGTCTGACAACCGAGGACATGGTCGAGGCGATCTCCGCAATCTATGGGCCGGCCACTAATCCGGAAAGGACCATCGCGGTTTCCGCATTTTCGGCATACCAGGACAACCAGAAGGTCCTGGCCTGCTGGGAGGATGCACAGTACTCCTACAATCTTTTCCGCTCTCCCTATGGTAACGCATTCGGACTGATCGCGATTTCCAAACAGCTCGACCTTGTGGTGGCCGATGCGAGTCGAGAGGGGGACCGGTTAGACAAATTGGAGGCGCCGGGGAAAGAGCTCGCGCGGCGCGTGAAGCAGGAAGAGGACACACGTGTAGCGCAAGAGAAAGCCAGACTCATCAGCAAACCCAAGTTTCGTCCTTAGCGTCTGAATCAACGACAAAGAAAGGTTTTCAAGGATGACGAAGATCATGAAATGGGTGTCCATCGTTGGCAATTGTGGTTTGTGCCTCGGGTCTCCTGGTTGCCGCACAGGCAGTTCGTGCAGGAAAGTACTCCTGGGCCGTAGGGTTCCTTGCAATTGCTGTCCTTTTCAATCCCGTTATACCCATTGCTCGTTCTGGAAGAGATGTTCTCTGGATCGATGGAGTTGGTCTCGCAGCGTTTCTGGCGGCCGCAGTCGCGTTCAAGACAAGTCCCGCCCTCACCGTTCTATCGATAACAAGTCCTTTGCCACGGCGCGAATCTCTTTAAGCCCAGAAATCCAGCTCGTATTCGTTACCCTTTCGGCTTGGGAATGGCGGAGAAGAGTTCTGCGTAACAATCCGGATGATAGGTCTTGCTGCCAACTTCCGTCCGTTCTTCATGCGCGTCAATCCGGATGCGGCAGTGTTCACACCACAGTTTAATAAAATGCCTGTGATTGGAATTCTGGCCTTTTCTGCCTTCATCAGTACCTCCGTTACTTGCGACGGAAATGAACGGGGTCTCGCAAGTTTTGCAGTTCGCGATAATAATAGAGCGCCGTTGGCTGCCGCCCATTTTGGGAAGGCAGCTGTTGAAGAAACTCGACCTCCTCTGGCGTCGCATCTGCGCTAAGAGAACGATCTTTGAGGAACTCCCGTAGACCATGTTCTCTATCCGACGGTTCTCCGGCTTCTCTCTCAACAAATTCTAATTTCCTCAAGTGGGCCGGAGCGATTTTGCGATTCAAGACGATCTCCAGACCGAATGAGGCGAGATCGACGTCCCACGATACGATCAACGGGTCCAGGAAAGCGATGCAACTGTCCGGAGTGATGTTGAAGACGTCCGCATCCAGGAATTCGAGAACCGCGACGCGCATTTGCTTATAACTTCGACCGCTCTCCCGAGCCACGATCCGGAGCCAGTTTTCACGTTTCAGTTCGTCTCGGGCCACTGCCTTGACCACATCCGGCGCTCAAGCTCACCAAACGGTTCCCTCTCAACGATCGCGCGCACCTGACGTCGTTTATCTCGTTTGCATTTTTCAAGAAGCAGCTCTCGAACCTCTCTGAACAGCGGTACCGGCGGACGCTGGATCTTCTTCCTGAATTCCTGCTTCCGCTGGAGATCGGCTAAGCCGGCAAGTTTGCCGGCTGGCAGCTTCAGACATCTTCCAAGCTTGTCGTAAATGTCGGTCCGTTCCGGAGCCGGAGGCATTTTCTTCCGGCTCAATAACTGGGAAATATAAGACTCTGTGACTTCTGCGGCGTCGGCCAGGTCCCGCTGCTCTAATCCCAGCTCGGTCAATTTCTGCTGAACCAATTGAGATACGTCCATATGGTTGTCGATCTTCACCTTTCCATGACTTAACTAAAACTAGTTTATATCACGACACGATTGATATTGCTTTATGTAAATACTTTACCTATACTGGTTAAGTATAAATTGGATTCGCCCGAAAGCTCAAAAAAGGAGAACTAAATCTAATGACCGTACGGCCGTTGCACGATCGTGTTCTGATAAAGCGCATTGAGGAACAAGAGACGGTAAAAGGGGGAATCATTATCCCGGACACCGCCAAAGAAAAGTCTCAGGAAGGCGAAGTCATCGCCGTTGGGACGGGCAAGACGCTCGAGAACGGTTCGGTCGCAGCTTTGGAAGTGAAAGCGGGGGATCGGATACTGTTTGGAAAATATTCCGGAACCGAAATCAAGCTTGAGGATCAGGACTATCTGATCTTACGCGAAGACGAGATCGTTGGCATTTTGACCCACGCCGGCAAAGCCGCCGGCAAGAAATAGAAAGAAGGAGCCAAATGGCGAAACAGATCGTTCACGGTGAGGATTCACGCCAGGCAATTTTGCGCGGCGTTAATACGCTCGCAGATGCAGTCAAGATCACGCTCGGACCGAAGGGCCGCAACGTGGTTCTCGATAAGAAATTCGGTTCGCCGCTGATCACGAAAGATGGCGTTACGGTCGCGAAAGAAATCGAGTTGAAAGATCCCCTTGAGAATATGGGGGCCCAGATGGTGAAGGAAGTCGCATCGAAGACCAGCGACGTGGCGGGTGACGGAACAACGACGGCCACGGTTCTGGCTCAGGCGATCTTCCGCGAGGGCGTGAAGACCGTGGCTGCAGGAGCAAACCCGATGGCCGTGAAGCGCGGCATCGAAAAAGCGGTGGAAGTGGCTACCGAACAGATCAAGAAATTGGCGAAGCCCGTGAGCGGGGACATGATCGCTCAGGTGGCTGCGGTTTCGGCCAATAACGACTCCACAATCGGCAACATTATCGCTGAAGCCATGAAGAAAGTCGGCAAAGATGGCGTCATCACGGTCGAAGAAGCAAAGACCCTCGAGACCACGATGGACTTGGTCGAAGGGATGCAGTTCGATCGTGGTTATCTGTCACCCTACTTTGTGACCGATCCGGACCGCATGCAGTGCGTTTTGGAAAACTGCTTCATTCTGATTTGCGAAAAGAAGGTCAGCACCATGAAAGACCTTCTACCGATCCTGGAGCAAGTGTCGAAGTTGGGACGCTCCTTGTTGATCATTGCCGAAGATATCGAAGGTGAAGCGCTCGCGACGCTTGTTGTGAACAAGTTGCGCGGAACTCTGCAAGCGGCGGCCGTAAAAGCTCCGGGCTTTGGCGATCGCCGGAAGGCGATGCTGGACGATATTGCCATTCTCACCAACGGCCGTTCGATCACGGAAGACCTCGGAATTAAGTTAGAGAATATCAAACTGGAGGATCTAGGGACGGCGAAAAAGATCGTCATCGACAAGGACAATACCACCATTGTCGAAGGCGGCGGTAAGCGCGCGGCCATAGAAGGGCGCGTGAAGCAGATCCGCGTTCAGATCGAAGAGACGACTTCCGACTACGATCGCGAAAAGCTGCAGGAGCGGTTGGCGAAGCTGGTCGGCGGTGTGGCGATCATCAAGGTCGGCGCGGCGACCGAGACGGAAATGAAGGAGAAGAAGGCCCGCGTCGAAGACGCGATGCATGCGACTCGTGCTGCCGTGGACGAAGGCATCGTTCCTGGCGGTGGAGTCGCCTTCCTGCGCGCGATTCCGGCTCTTGAAAAGCTGAAGCTCCAGGACGACGAGCAGATCGGCGTAACTATTGTGAAGCGTGCTCTCGAAGAGCCTATCCGGCTGATCGTTTCCAACGCCGGCCACGAAGGTGCGGTCGTTGTGGGCAAGGTTCGCGAGTCGAAACAACCAAACTTCGGATTCAATGCCGAAACCGAAGACTACACCGACATGATCTCTGCCGGTATTCTCGATCCGGCCAAGGTGACCCGTTCTGCCCTTCAGAACGCAGCCTCCATCGCGGCCTTGATGCTGACGACGGAAGCCCTCATCTCCGAAATTCCGGACGAAGGAAAAGCTGCTGCACTGCCGGGCGGCGGCGGCCCACCGATGTACTAGGCGGGCTGAGAAGAGGTTGAAGCGTGAATTACGAACTGATTTCTATCGTTGGTTTTCTGGCTTTGCTGTTGATGGCCGGGGTTGCGCTGATTGGGGACGCAGGAGCCCGCGCCTTTCGTAGCATTCTAATCAGGTTGCATGCTCGAAGGTCGTGAACTCGTGCTCCGGAGAGATTTTCTTACTCAGTGTGGGGCGGGCAACGTCCGCCCCCTGTTCCCCAAGATACAAGAATGAGGTTTCAATGCTTACGAAAATTACGATGTGGGTTTCGATCGCGGTGGTGCTTCTGGCGTTGTAGAGCTTCCCGTTACGAGTGAGCCAGTACTGGTGGA
>QHWY01000362.1 GCA_003223875.1 Acidobacteriota bacterium
CCGGAGCATTGGCTTGATATTCGTCCGTTCAGGATGGCCTTCACGCCGCGGAACATCAACGTCGAAGAGGCTGAAGCGG
The DNA here is from genome assembly GCA_003223875.1 of Acidobacteriota bacterium. Taxonomy (GTDB): domain Bacteria; phylum Acidobacteriota; class Terriglobia; order 20CM-2-55-15; family 20CM-2-55-15; genus 20CM-2-55-15. Next base: position 80 of record QHWY01000362.1, read on the forward strand.
AAATGAAAGCAGCCTGGTCGCGTTCTTATGACCCGCAGGCCATTGCGACAGCACTTCAGAAGATCGCGCATCGACCATTCAAAGAACGAGCTGTCATGTTGTTCGCTCGGCTCGCCTTTCGCGGTATCTACTTTCCTCAGATGCGCCGCCGCGATTGGGTCCGCCTCTTAGTGGCAAACCGCAAGAACCTCCTTCGACTTCTAGCGGAGGCCCGTGTCGAATACAGAAAACAGCAGAATCCGGCGCCGCGCGAACCGATTCTTATCTCAGGCCCAATGGTGAGCAGCGAGGTCGAAAAAGCTTCCGGACTTTTAAAGAAGGAGACAACCAGCAGTTAGGAGGTTCGTCGATACGCTTATTTTGACTGTGCGCCGTACTTTCTGGGGGACGGGACGATTTTCTGGGGGGACGGCACGGACGAGACGACCATATCTACGCCTGGAGCCTGAAGGACACCGCCGAAAACCCGCGCCCCCTCTGGCGCATCCCTGCCCCATTAGGCCCCCGCGCGAGCCAACTCGGAATTGTTCTGGATCCTCCGCACAAGGAAGTGCTCGTCGCTACCGGCGAGGGAAACCAGATCCGGGTATTTTCCGCAGAACTATTCGATCCCGTTGGCAGTAAATGACTCTTGCCGCCGGATTTCTCGTCCGCAGAGAAAATCATTTCTGCCACAAAGAAACCTGTCTCCGAGACGCAGAAGATCATCTTCATCCCGGAGAAGCTTGTCTTCATCATGGAAATGATCTTCTCCACGACGAAAATGATTGTCTCGGTGAACAACAAGATCGACTTCGTTCGCGAGAAGATCTTCTCGGGAACGAAGAACATTGGGTCGTGGTTGAAGATGATCTTCTGCGTTTTGGAGAAGATCTGCTTCGCCTTGGAGACGATCTTCTTCGGCTTTGAGAAGATTATTTTCCGTCTGGAGAAGATCTTCTTCGTCGTGGAGAAGATCATCTCCGGGGGCAATGTCTGCAACTCATTGATTCGTCGAGCGTGGTAGGCTGACCGAGAAGATCTTCTCCATGAGAGAGAAGATCTTCTCGGTCACGGAAATGATCTTCTCTCGGACGACGATGATCTTCATGGAGCCGGACATTACCCTCGGCGCTCCTGGGAAGATCATCTCCGTGTCGAAGACAACGTTCTCCTGCGCAAAGGAGATCGTCACCTTCGCATCGAAGATCATTTCCGAGGTGGAGGACATCGTCTTGTTAACGGAATTGATCGTCGCTGCGACGCAAATGATTGGCTCGAAGTCGTTGAGGATTGCTGATGCAACGGAATGATACTCGGCAATAGGCAGTTGATCATCGTCGCGTCAACAACAGGTTTCACGAAGGTTGGCCGACAGTTGCAGGCAGCGACTCGAGTCCCATAAGCGTGCTTTGGGGAAGCAGGCCGATGTCATCACTAACAATGGACTCCAACGTAAGAGTCGCGGAAAACACGACCGCGTTTGTCGCTGAAAATCCGGATTTTGAGAGAGTACTGCCCTACGTTTCTGCAGAATGCTTCAATCTGTATGCGCTTTGGCATGGTGCGACAACGCCTGATTTTGAGTCGAAGCGCTGACATGCCTTTCGACAGCAAGATGCGTCAGAAAAGTTTGTACTTCGGATATGCCTGTCTCTCTCCAAACGATCTCCAATAATGTTCCAGCTGGATGGTCGGGTAGTGTTAGTAGAGGGCGGCACCGAACCTGTCGCCGGCCTCCGCACCCCCGGGGACGCCCGCTGAATTTTGCGTAAATAGCTGCTTGAACGCTGCATTGAGACCATTTTGAGACTTGCTACCGTAGATCACGTTCACCGCTCCAGCGTCCTGTTGAGTGCCCACATCTTCGTGGGGAACACCCACTGCGAGATCTGCTGTCTTGAACACTACAGGGAACCCGTTCTCATTATGGCCGAAGTTCCACGCGGTGAGAGTAAAACCGAATTCGTCGCCGACTTCAAGCGTGCCGAACGACTTGTCGGAGGCATTCGGGAGTTCCTGGTGCCAAGCCTGTGGCGTGTGAGCGCTCGACAGACCGGTGGTCGCGGCACCATATATGACATCGACTTGACCGGAATCTCGCACTCCCGCGACGTCCTTGAATGGGATGCCGATCGCCAGGTCCGCTTTCCCGTCCCCATTGAAGTCGCCCGCCGCCAGCGAATACCCGAAGTGGGCTTCCGCCTCATCGGTGACGCCGAAGATAGCGTGCTCATCCCAAAACTGGTTATTCGTCGCCGTCAGTCCTGTCGGCGGGGCTGACCCGAAGAACACATTCACCACACCTGTATTATTTATTGAGAGGGCCTCGATGTCTTCACCCGGAACACCAATGGCGAGATCATCCTTTCCATCCCCGTTGAAGTCGCCCGCCGCGAGTGACGCTCCGAAGAAATCGAAAGGTTCGGGCGTGCAACAATCGGTTCTGTTCTGCGACCAGATTTGCGCTCCGCTATCATCAAGTCCGAAGGATGATTTGCCGTAGATCACCTCGACAACGCCTGCGAATCCCGAGCTGACTGAACATGTCCCGTTGACGAATACCAGACACACAGACCGCTTGGGTACGCCGATGGCGAGATCTGAGGCGCCGTCGCCGTTGAAGTCACCTGCTGCCAAAGCGGACGCGAAACCGTCGAATGGAAGCGGTCCAACACCATCGCTACCCTTGAATATGAACCAATTGTTGTAATCCAGAGTCAGTAATCCGCTAGTAACTCCCGGGAGGACAAAAATGGCTCCGATGGCCACTCTCGAAAGAACGACGAAGCAGCTGTCGCCGTAATCCACAACACCCACGACGAGATCGCCGATGCCATCTTTGTCGAAATCGCCCCACGCCAAACTGGCCCCAAAATGCGCATTCTGGAGGGTCGGCGCGCACGCAAGAGGCGTGTGCGCAACATTCTTCATGTCGAAATAAAGGGGAAACGGAACGGTTCCTTTCCCGCTACAGTCGGAGACTGTCGTGTCGGTCGTAAGGCCGTATGGCGATCCAAAGATAATCACCACTGCCCCAGAACCGCTGTTGCCGTCGACGGTCCGGCCGGGAATGCCGATCGCCAAGTCCGAGCAACCGTCCCCGTTGAAGTCTCCGGCCGCGAGCGCTGATCCGAACTGGTCGCCGGGCTCCTCAAAGCCGGGTATCCCATTGCTGTTCATGCTCCAGAATTGAGCAGCAGGGATCGAAGTGCTGGTGGCCGAGAGCCCGTCCGCAGAACCATAAACGACGTTCACGGCTCCAGCATCCTGTACCGCAAGATCTTCTCCCGGCACACCAATTGCCAGGTCGGCGAAGCCATCGTTGTTGAAGTCACCTTTTGCGACTCCGCTGCTGCTGCCGCCTATCCGACAACTTTGCTCGTCCTCCTTGCTTGTGCCTTGCTGTTTATTTTTGTTCCCGTCCTCGTTATAGTTGTGATTACCATTCTGCTTATGCTTGTCAGGTTGATCGATGGCTTGATCGCACGAGTCTTTCAGCTTTCTGTTTGCATTACCTCTTCCGCCGGAATTCTGCTGCTGAGCCGCCTTGGTGTGCGGAACCATGGGACTCACGCTGACAACATAGGCCAGCGCAAAGGACAAAAGACCTCTCAAATTTAAATATCGTCGCATCGATTTCGCCTCCGTGGAGAATCGGGGCGTGAGTATATAGCTGAGGTGTGGTTGAAACCAAAATTCAGCGCGCTATTCGGCGTGAGCTCGGGAAAGGGTGATGAGTTTCTCACGGCCCGACGCTT
>QHWY01000347.1 GCA_003223875.1 Acidobacteriota bacterium
TTCAGCGAATGGCTTCCCCTCGAGACCGTCAGGTCGTCGGTCACCTGCCAGACGTTATGTCCAAAGCGTCGCGGAAATCCTTGGCCTGCGCCATACTCGGTAATCCCGATCGAGCGAAAAGTCATCAGGCCCAGTTGTGACGCTGGGACAAAGAGCAAATCGGGCTTTACGTCAAACAGGGGCCGACCGAATTGGTTGCTGTAGGACCGGTTAAAACCAAGCCGGGCGGTATTGAGAACCCGGGGCGAGAAAATCCGCGTTTCCGAGAGGGTGACCCATTGGGACCGCGTGAGGCTGTCCACCGCAAGGGTCGGATACTGCGTCGGACTGGACTGGATGGCCCGGTCGAAGGTGTATCGCACAAAGAAGGAATCGGCATTGGAAAAGTTGTGGTCCACTCGGCCGGTCGTGTAGTCTTCGTCGACTGGATGCCTGGGATTGCTGAAAAGTTCGGCGGTGCCATCTCCAAAGTCAGCGCCGTTGGGCAGCGGAAAGAGGTCCAAGAACGGCCTGACAGACGGACTGACGTTCACGGTGTAGGTCGATGTGCCCGCAGTGTTGCAAGGAGCCTGGGAGCCGGTGAAACCTCCGGCCGGGCTCGTCCGCGGGCAAGGCAGAATCCCTCGATGGGCATCGGCGTTGGGAACAAACGCAAGTCTGGATTCCCCCTTGCGTTGACGGAACCCTTCGTAGCCGCCGAAGAAGAAAGTCCGGTCACGGACGATGGGTCCGCCTAAGGTGGCCCCGAACTGATTACGTTTGAACTCCGGCAAGCGCGGAGCGTCCGGTGTGCTCTTCTGGTCGAAAAAGTTCCTCGCGTCCAGATTGTCATTGCGGATGAACTCATAGACGTTGCCGTGCAATTCGTTCCCGCCCGATTTGGTGACGGCAGTGATGATTCCGCCGGAGTACCGCCCATACTCCGCGCTGTATGCGCCGGTCAACACGCGAAACTCCCGCAGCATCTCAACGCCAAGCAGGTTGCCCGAGGCGCTGCCCGGCGTGTTGTTGGACTGATCGTTGATGTTGGTTCCGTCCAGGAGAAAACTGTTGGAATCCACGCGGCTGCCGCTCACGCTCATCTTGACGCCTTCCCCTTGATCGGTCTCGCGGCGGCCCCGGAAATACGGAGTCACGCCCGGCTGCAAGAAGGCCAGTTGCTCGAAGCTGCGCCCGTTGAGGGGCAGATCGCGGATCTTTTTATCGTCCACCAAACCGGAAAGCGTGGCGTTGGTGATTTCCACTAACGGCGCTTCCCCGGTGACTTGCACCTGTTCGCTGACTGTGCCGACGCTAAGACTGAGATTGACGACCACTTCAGCGGACACTGTGAGCTGAATTCCCCTGCGCACTTCAGCCCGGAATCCGGGAAGCTCCGCCTTCACTTCGTAGTTGCCCAGACTCAAACCAGGCGCTCGATACCGGCCTTGCTCGTCGGTCGCCGCTGAACGAACAATGCCGGTTTCCACGTGCGTGATCGTGACCACCACCCCCGGCAGGCGAGCGCCGCTTTGATCGGATGTCGTTCCCAAAATAGTTCCCGCTGTGTTCTGGCCATACGCCAGAATCCCCCACAACACCACAGCAAACACGCTCCCGCAAATCGTACTTCTCTTTGCTTGCAGCACCTCGCCTCCTTCTTTTTCTCCAGGTATATCTCGCCGAGTTGAATTAACGGCGTGACTTCGCGCGGATTCAGTTCGAATGCGCGAGTAAGCTCCCTTTCGGCGGCATCCAGCCGGTCAGTCTTTCTGTACTCCTGCCCGAGACCTAGATGGGCATTGTAGAAGTCCGGGGCGAGTTTGATAGATTTTTCCAGCCGCTCGATGGCGCGCTGTGTGTTGTGGTCCTTAATTTCCCGCACGGCCTTTTCGTACTCCTTCAGGGCCTGTTTCGGGATATTGGCCGTCAGTTGCCGGATATCTACGAGATGATTCCCGCCCGGACCGTCTGGGCCACGGGCGGGCGTGGCGCTTCCGTTCAGGAAAATGAAAACGTATGGTGTCCCTGGAACATCGACTGGGTAATTCACATTTTCGAAGCCTTCCAAGCGAACGCGAATGTTGTAGGAGCCTTTAGGGACGTTGCGGAATTCGAAATTGCCGCGTAAGTCTGTGAATGTGTGTTGATCGTTCTTGGAGCCGAAATGATCCAGCAGAACGCGAACCGGCTCCTTCAGACCGCCGTGGCCGGATAGGACGATTTGCCCACCAACCGAGGAGTTCGAAGGCGGCTCCGATCGCTGCGCCAACGCGAATGACGCGCAGGTCATCGAAATGAACGTGAAACGGACAAGAATCCGGTTAAACGACATACTTCGATACCCGAGGTTGTTTCGCTTTTCTATTGCGTGCGTTTATAAAGCGGCAGAGGATGTCTGTATATCCCGTATAGGGGGTATTCCTGGCCGAAATTCGGGGTAAGGACGATCAGGTTTATGCCGTAGAGGCATTCCCCTCCTCGCAGAGCAGGGCGCGAAGCGCGAACCCGATAGGGCTAAGCCTCAAAAGAAGCACCGCCGGAGTAGTCAGTCCGGCGAAATCGGGACGCCGGTCTGACCACCCCGTCTGCGCCGCCAGTCCGCTGACTGCCGGCGCAGCCACCCCTCCTCTGCGAGGAGGGGAATGCATCAGAACACCAACTTCAGCGCGAACTGGATTTGCCGCAAGGTGAAAATCTAAGCGCTCCTTTCATCGGAGGCCATCAGTTCCAGGGACTCGTACCTCACGGCTCGACGATTTTATTTCGGATCGCGTAGCGCACGAGATCGCTCAATGAATTGAGGCCCAGTTTATGCATGATGTTTGCCCGATGTGTTTCAATCGTGCGTGTACTGACATTCAATTCTGATGCCGCTTCTTTATTGCTCTTGCCTTCGGTCAATAACTGGATGATTTCGCGCTCGCGCGGCGTCACATTCCTGCCGGAAGGCATGTCCAGTGGAGCAGTTCGGCTGCTCAGGAATTCGGACAGAACCACATCGGTTACGCCCGATGTAAGGAAAGGTTTGTGCTGAATCATCGCTTCTACCGCAGCGATTAGATTCTGATCCGCGTCCGATTTGAGCACGTATCCTCGCGCCCCGGCCTTTAAGACTTCGGCCACGACCTCTTCAGACTGATGCATCGTCAGAATCAGCACTTCCGTCTGGGGACTACTTTTCAGAATCTGGCGCGTTGCCTCCAATCCGTTCAACTCGGGCATTCCGATATCCACGATGGCAATGTCAGGCTTGAACTGTTCAACGCTCCCAACAGCGTCGCGCCCGTTGGAGGCTTCGGCGCATACCTCCCACCCTTGCTGCGATTCGACGAGCGCCCGAAGTCCCCTTCGGACAATCGCGTGATCGTCTGCAATCATGATCCGGACTGTACACATAGACCCATTTCCTGAAAAGGCAATGTTGCTTGGACACGCGTCCCTCCAGGCCCGGACTGAATTTCCATGTGTCCGCTGAGCTGCTGAACGCGTTCGCGCATTCCCATGATCCCAACTCCTAGAAGTTCGCGCGAATTACCGGTTTCACTTTCCGCTTGTGCTGGCATGCCATGGCCGCTATCGCTCACCTCCACGACCAAACTGGAGTCAGTCTTGGTTATGCGAATGCGCGCATCAGGACTCTCGGCGTGCCGATGAATATTTGTTAGACACTCTTGAACCAGGCGAAAAACGGCGATCTCGATGTTCTGCGGGAGCCGGCCGAGTTCAGCGGGTAAGTCCAGTTTGGTTTCAATCCCGCTTCGCTGCTCGAACCCAGCGGCGTACCACTGCAGTGCTGAACAAAGGCCAGCTTCGTCCAGAAGCGGCGGATGCAGCAAGTAAGAGAGTGTTCGGACTTCACGAATGCATTCGTCCGACAGCGTAGCCGCTTCTTGAAGGGCTTCACGTCCTTCGAGCGCGTTCCATTTGCCATGCCGTTTAACGACGGCTAGATCCATTTTCAGCACGGCGAGCGTCTGCGCGATTGTTTCGTGCAGTAAGCGCGCCATGCGGCGTCGCTCTTCGTCTTGGATTCGCATCAATTGCCCCGAAAGCCGGCGTAACGTGTCGTTGGCATGCTGCAGATCAGCGGTTCGTTTGTCCACCTCGGACTGAAGCTCTTGATGACTTTCCAAAAGGCTTCTTTCGGCGCGCATTCTCGCCCGATTCAGATGATTGATAATGCCCGCAGCAAAAAGGAAGATGCTCAGATGAATAAACTTGTCGCGGCTGAGCACGCCAATCAATTCTGGCGAAACGAAGTAGCGATCCAGGGCAAGTAGCGAGAACAGAATCGCGAGTAGTCCTGGTGTCAACCCGCCGTACCAGGAACTGAACATCACTGCGGCCAGGAACAGCGAGTATGCAGTGCTCGCAAACAGCGCGCGGGCCGACAGCGTGAGCATCAGCGCGGCGACAACGCTCAGAACGCTCGCCAGATAACGAAGCAAGACCGGACGCGGCTGCTTGACCAACGAGTTGAACACAACAGCAGACATTCCTGAACCCAACGAGTATTTGACGGGAGAACCTCGCGGATATTAGCAAAGCGCCAGCGTGCGCTCTCCGGAAAGTACTCAAGGCGGTTTACGTAATCTCTATCGCAGAAATAGGTGCTTTTCCTGAGAATCGATTGAAGTACCTCCAGCGTCTGTAAATCGATAACTGAATTCTTAAGGAGAGCAAATATGTCGAAATCCCAAAATATGCTTACGCTGAGTAGCTGGGCTGAAGCGAGTGAGGGTGAGCGTACCGTGCTCATTTTAGAAAAACAGCTCATGCGCACTATTGAGCTGCACTGGCATGTCGAGCAGGCGCGCATTCGATTAAACGGCGAATTAACCACGAAAACGCATTCGCTTTTCGTTGGCATGGCCAGCGAGCTCCACTCCTTCACTGAAATGATCCGGAAACGTCTTGAATCATTGAAGACACGCGAACCTCATATCATGAACGCAGACGCAAGCTTACATTGGCGGCTGTTTCCGGCAGACAGCGCCGATCTCCGCGAGCAGCTCGAATCGCTTCTGTGTGGTTTCGCTCACTATGGAAGACAAACATCAGAAGCTAACACAAGCCTTCAGGGCCTCGGCGATACGGAAAGCTCGCAGCTTCTAGGGGCCATATTTAATGCAGTCGAGCGGTCCCTGTGGTTCATCGAGATATACCTGGAAGGCCTGGCCCTCAACGCCGATAGCAGCCGCCTGCCAGATTGGTCAGGCCACTACGTAAATTTGCGTAAGTAATCTCCAGGTCTTGATCTTTGAATGCTTTTCCTGTGGCGGGTTGTCTAAGAAGAGCGAATCAGAATTTGGAGGTACACAATGAAAACAGTCCACATCACGATCGCAATTATTGCAGCTGCGATGTTAATGACGTTATCACCGGCAAACGCGAAAGCCGATGAATCGGATAAAAAGACAGTCGTCACATTCAGCCAGCCAGTTGAAATACCCGGTATGGTATTGCCGGCCGGAACGTACGTGTTCCGCCGGATCAGCAATATCGATCCACACGTGGTCCAGATATCCAACGCGGATGAGACGCAGGTCTACGCCACGCGGTTGACGATTCCCGACTACAGAATGGACCCGGCAGACACGACTCTGATCGCTTTTGAAGAGCGTCCAAATGGGTCTCCGCAAGGAATCAAGAGCTGGTTCTATCCGGGCGAGACCACCGGAGAAGAATTCGTTTACACGTCTTCCAGTAGAACGAAAGATCAAATTGAAGCAATGAAAGACGAAATAGAAGCAATCCAGGCTCAAATGGCCGACATGCGCAATGCTCAGGCTCACCAGGCGGAACGCATTGATGCCGTGGGTCACCGCGCGCAGGAAGGACTGGCCGAGGCGAACAAGGAAGCCATGGCCGCTACGACTGCAAGCCAGATAGCGGCGGCGGCGGATCGCATTGCCGCTGATGCGGACCGGCGCGCTGAAGCAGCGCAGTTCAACGCTCGACGCTCCGTGAACCAGATTCACACAGTGGCAGAAGAGATCGAGGGCCGGATCGCTAATCTGGACAAATACAAGATGGCCGATCAGACCACGGTTACTTTTAACTTCAATTCCGATGAGCTCAGGAAAGAAGACATGAGCAAGCTCGATAACGTCGCCCGCAGCGTTTCCGGAGCACACAGTGGATGCCTCATCGAACTTCAGGGCTTCACGGACAAAATCGGAACCGAGAAATACAATCTCGGCCTTAGCGACCGGCGCGTCGAGTCGGTGCTGCGCTATCTTGTGAG
>QHWY01000355.1 GCA_003223875.1 Acidobacteriota bacterium
CCGGAAGAGATTAACCGGTTGGTCGCCGACCATTTGTCAGAGCTGCTGCTATGCCCCAGTGATACCTCAGTGCGCAACTTGGCCGCTGAAGGCATCGCGCAAAACGTGCATCTCGTCGGCGATGTAATGCTCGATGTCCTGAATTGGGCCAAGCAGCGCCTTTCTGAAACACCGAAAATTCTCCAGCAACTGGGTTTGGTAAGGCAGGGCTATGTTCTCGCCACCGTCCACCGCAGCGAGAACACGGATAACTTATCCCGACTCGCTCAGATACTGCGCGCATTTAATTCGCTGGACGAACCGGTCATATTCCCGGTGCATCCTCGCACACAGAAGGCGATCACAGAGACAGGCTTCACCGTCAAGAGCCACGTGCGGTTGATTGACCCCGTTGGTTACATGGACATGATGGCCTTAGCTCGCGCTGCGCGGATGGTTCTGACGGACTCGGGCGGGCTGCAGAAAGAAGCCTATTGGCTCGCTGTACCCTGCGTGACGATGCGAGCCGAAACGGAATGGGTGGAAACCGTGCAAGCAGGTTGGAACACTCTGGTGGGATCTGATTCAGAACGAATTATCGGGGCCGTGCGCTCCTTTGCACCAAACGGGACACACCCCGCATTGTATGGCGACGGAAGTGCAAGCGTGAATTGCGTTGATCTGCTTGGCTGAACTGACGCTGATTTTTCCTAACCTACTCGAACCGCATCGCGCTCCAAACGGAGAGCATTTATGGACAACGTAGCGCTCAAAAATGCGACAGCTAAGATTGCCGTAGTTGGAGTCGGCTACTGGGGCAAGAACCTGGTGCGAAACTTCTACGAACTGGGCGCCTTGGCCATGCTTTGCGACGCGGATGGTTCAGTCGAAGGAAAATACCGGCAACAGTACGCAAGCGTCAGATTCTGCCGCGACTTCCGTTCAGTGCTTGCGGATCCTTCCGTTGCCGCGGTGGCGTTAGCTACGCCGGCGGTGACGCACTATGAAATGGCGAAGGCTGCTTTAGAAGCAGGAAAGGACGTTCTTGTCGAGAAGCCGCTCGCCATCGATGTGAAGCACGGAGAAGAGCTGGTTCGGCTCGCCGACGCAAAAAGCAGGATTTTGATGGTGGGCCACATTCTCCGCTACCACCCAGCAATCCTGAAACTGCAGTCACTGATTCAAGACGGCACGCTGGGAAAGATCAATTACCTGTACTCCAATCGGCTGAACATCGGCAAGATACGGACCGAGGAGAATATCTTGTGGAGCTTCGCTCCGCACGACATCTCGGTTATGCTGTCCCTCCTTAACGAGATGCCAACGCGCGTGTCCTGCCGGGGGAGCGCCTACCTAAATCGCGATGTGTCGGACGTAACCTTAAGCCACCTCGAATTCCCAAGCGGGGTTCAAGCACACATTTTCGTGAGCTGGCTGCATCCCTTCAAAGAACAACGGCTGGTCGTGGTCGGATCGGAGAAGATGGCGGTTTTCGATGACACCGCCGAACACAAGCTTGTCTTATATCCGCACAAAGTGGAATGGCGGAACCGGATGCCGGCTGCGGTGAAGGCTGAGGGCGAAATCGTTGCTCTGGAAGATCGCGAGCCGCTGCGGGCCGAATGCCAGCACTTTCTCGACTGTGTGGAATCCAGAACCTCGCCGATTAGCAATGGCGAGGAGGGCCTCAGAGTGTTGCGGGTGTTGGACGCCTGCCAGCGTGCGCTGCACAACGGGGGAATTGTTCTGGAAGACTTCAGCGCGAAAGGCCAAGAGCCGGAGCGTCTGTACTTTGTTCACGAGTCAGCATTTGTCGATGAAGGCGCGGAGATCGGCGCTCGCACCAAAATCTGGCATTTCTCGCACGTCATGAAAGACGCCCGGATCGGCGAGCGCTGCGTCATTGGGCAGAACGTGAACATCGATGGCGGGACCCTCATCGGAAACAATGTCAAAATCCAAAACAATGTTTCTGTCTACACAGGCGCGGTGATTGAAGATGATGTTTTTCTCGGACCTTCTTGCGTTCTGACAAACGTTACAAATCCTCGCTCGCAAGTGAACCGGCACGCGCTATATGAAACCACCTGCTTGAAGCGTGGATGCACCATCGGCGCCAATGCAACCATTGTTTGCGGGGTTACTATCGGACGCTATGCCTTCGTTGGAGCCGGAGCGGTTGTGACCAAGGACGTTCCGGACTTTGCGCTGGTGGTGGGAAATCCGGCACGCCAGGCGGGATGGATGAGCCGTCACGGCCATCGCCTTGATTCACCCGATTTGTACGGAGTGATGCGGTGCCCGGAAGCCGGCTATCGCTATAAGGAAGTGGAACCTGGCGTCCTGCGATGCCTCGACCTGGACGAGGAAGCACCGTTGCCAAGCGAGCTGAGCGCTGGGACCAAATCGTACCGGCAAGTGAAAGAAGAAGCCAACTATGAATGTTCCACTGCTCGATCTTAAGGCGCAATACGCCACGATCAAAGCCGAGGTGGAGGCGGCGATCGGGGAGGTCTTTGAATCCCAGCATTTCATTCTGGGGCCGAAGGTAGAGCAGTGCGAAAAGGCCATTGCCACGTATTCGAAGTGCTCCCACGCGGTCGGAGTTTCGTCGGGCAGCGATGCCCTGCTTGCTTGCCTGATGGCTGAGGACATTGGCCCCGGCGACGAGGTCATTACTACTCCTTACAGCTTCTTTGCAACCGCCGGGGCGATTGCTCGCCTGGGCGCCATTCCTGTCTTTGTTGATATTGATCCGGCAACCTACAACATTGATACGTCTCAAATTCGCTCAAAGGTCACCGAGAGGACGCGTGCGATTATTCCCGTGCATCTTTACGGGCAGATGGCCGACATGGACGCTGTCATGGCCGTGGCAGACGAGCATGGCTTGGTGGTAATCGAAGACGCCGCGCAGGCAATCGGAGCCGAGCACAAAGGCCGCCGGGCGGGTTCGATCGGCCATTACGGTTGCTTCTCGTTCTTTCCCTCGAAGAATCTTGGAGCCGCCGGCGATGCGGGAATGATCGTCACCAATGATGCCAAGCGGGCGGAGAAGCTGCGATGCTTGCGATCTCATGGGTCCAAGCCGAAGTACTATCACAAGATTGTGGGAGGCAATTTCCGTCTCGATGCGCTCCAAGCGGCGGTTGTTTCTGCCAAATTGCCCTACTTGGACGGTTGGACAGCAGCTCGCCAGCGCAATGCGAAACGATACGACCAGCTCTTGGGCGAAGGCGGTTTGGCGATTGGCCTTCCCGCGGTCGTTACTGATCGGCATATCTTCAATCAATATGTGATCCGCGTTTCAGACCGCGACAAATTACAAGCCCATCTTAAG
>QHWY01000356.1 GCA_003223875.1 Acidobacteriota bacterium
GAAGGCTTGTCGCGGCGAATTTCACGAATGTTGTCTTTGGAAAAGGATCGCAAGTTCCCGCCCAGGTCGCGCAACTGCACCGACAGATCGTCCTCGTTCAGCCGTACCCCGGCCACGGTTTCACCTGATTTCAACACCACCTGAATCGCACGGAATGCGTTTGCGACGTAGGCTTCGGGCTTGACGAGGGATTGTTCAAGAAAGGCCAGCCCCCGGCGCCGTCCGATGTCATCCAGCGCCGGGCCCAAATCGGTTCCGTTCTGGCGGATCCTATGACACCCGGAGCAACCGTTCTTGGCGTAGAGCGCTTCGCCCGCGACAGCGTCGCCTGGCGCTTTTTCGAGGAGGCCCTGCGATCCGAGCCGCTTTACGTAGCCAACCAGCCTCCAGATATCGTCATCCGATACGCGAACGGCCGGCATCTCCGACCCCGGGACGCCAATGCGAATAGTCTTGAAAAGTTCCCGGTCTGATCCGCCCATCCGATATTCACCCGCTGTGAGATCCGCGCCCCGGCCGCCTTCGCCGCGAACACCATGGCAATGGGAACAGTGGGTTTGAAACAGCGCCGCGCCTTGTTGAATGTCAGCTTCGGTTTCAAACGGGTTGACCTCCGGGAGCGCTCCTATTAGCGGCTCCCCTGTAAGGGCGGGGTTTTGCTGGGCCTCGGCGGCCGTTATCGTGACGAGAATGACAAGACTAAGTGCAGCAACTCTCATAAGGTTTCACTACTCACTGGGTTCTATGCGCTCAGAATAACAGTCTTACCGAAAATTGAGTTTAGCTTCAGATCTCCTGAGCTCGTGGAATTCACTATGAGACAACCTTGAGCGTGAACATTCCCCTCCTCGCAGAGGAGGGGTGGCCGCGACACCAATAAGATATCGCGAAGCCACCTTAATTGGAGCGGACGGGGTGGTCAGCTGGGCGAAAAAGCGGCCGTGCCGGTCTGACCACCCCGTCTGCGCCGCTTCGGTTGCTTCGCAGCATTGTTATTGGCGCAGCCACCCCTCCTCTGCGAGGAGGGGAATGTTGCGCCTGATTTGGTCTCATCCTGAATTCCCAACGAAAGAAGATATCCGCGACGAACTCAGGAGATCTGAGCTTACGCTTCGCATCCGTAGCATGTCGTTTGTGATATCGAAGGAATGGAATAGGGAGTCCTAAGAAGCGCATCACAATTCGAGCACAAACTGCGTAATTACGGCCCGCGAACAACGGCACGGCCTTGCGATCGTAAATATGGTTATTCTTGCGCTCAATCGAGCAGCGAGAAGATTGAAGACAGATCACGCAAAAAAGTAAGGAGACGAGAGGACCTGCTGAATATCGAGGTCTCCTGTTTGGGGCGGATCCGGCAGAGAGATGCCGGGGTGGGCTTTTCGTTGTTGGTCCAGAAAATTCTGCAGGACGGGTTCGGAATAGATCCGGACGAATTCTTCTCGCAGGACGCGATGCAACAGGTCAATGTCGCAGGCGTGGACGCCGTAGCTGTCGTGGACCATTGCGAAGTGACGGATACCTTCGGCATGCAGACGATTGATCGTCCGCATCATGTGGGCGGCATCCATCGAGTGAACCAGGTGTGCGACGATGCCGTCCACCTGCTTCCTCACGTCGATCTTCTGTTTGTCATCGTGGTGGTAGACCAGAATCATGCGATCCGCCGTAGCGAGGCGTACCTCTTTCGGTTTGCGGTTTTCATGAAGGACAACAAAACCGGCGGGGGTGACCCACATCATGCCTCGATTATGCTTCGCGATAATGCCGGCCACTTCGCGAAGCCATTCCATGATGCGGCCCGCCTCAACGGCGACTTGGGGAATGCACTCCACCAGTAACTTCGCCAGATACATGGCGCATTTCTCCGAATCTTTCAAAGCTTTAATTGCGTCCTTTTCACACAATGCCTTGAAAATCGTGCGGAGGGTAACGCCGTAAGGAGTCGTCATCGTTGCATTCTTTGCGAGTTCCCGATCCATGATGGCCAGTAATTGCCGCGCGGCACTCCCCTCCTCAGCCGCCTCAGCCGAGGAGGGGTGGCGCGAAGCGCCGGGGTGGTGTTGGCCAACAGATGCATCGGCCTCTAGTCTTCGGCAGACCAGATCCGACACCCACTGGTAGATATCCTCAGGGTCGTCGCAAGGCATCAGATTCGTCGCGCGTCCGCCGATCGGATCGAGCCCCATCGCGCTGAGATGCTGATAGCCGTTGCATGAGCCGTCCATACTGATCGGCAAATGCGAGATCATGCCCGGCCCCTCTTCTTTGTATCGTTTCCATTCGAGACATGCGGCCAGGAACAGCCACGGCTGGTCGGCCTCCGTCCAGAAACGATGCATGCGTAAGGGATTGGTTGCGAAGTCCAGGATCTCCTGTTCGTTTGCCTGAACCCAGGCGCGACGCTTCTTAAAGGACACTTTCTTCTTCCAATAACAGTTGGCGAGGTGGATCGCCAGCCAGTACACGCCGCGGTTGTTGCCCAGCGGCTTGCCGTCGGCAAACTCGATCAGCGCCCGTCCGATATGGTCCGACTGTGGATTCATCAGTGGCGGTACGGGGTAGACGCGTCCGCGATGATCCACCTGGCAGGGAAAATAGAATCTTTCTTCGCCGCATAGCCGCGCCGCCTGACCAAAGCGGAACGCCATCATTTTCTCCAAACCCTTCCGTTGGTCCTCACTCGTCAGTCCGAAAAAAGGGAGCCCTGCAGCCCACGCGTCCTGCTGGAACCGGTAGACAGCCTCATTAATCCTGTACGGTGTGTTTTGCAGCGCGTTCACGGCCGCATACACCGCCGACAGGTCTGCTTTTTGAAGACGTTGTTGCGCCCTTTTGCCGGTCTGACGCTTGAAGAGCTTCATCGGAGTCACCAGATAGCCGCCTTCCGAAAGCGACGTCCACGGGCGGGGTTCAACGATCATCGGCAGATAAATCGGATTGAACAAGTCCAACGCCTCCGGCGTCTGTTCGCCGATCCAGGTTTCGGCAGCCTCCGTCATCCCGATCCGGTGCATCGTCTTGAAGCCTTTGCCGGAACCTTCCCGGTCCTCCTTCGCTTCGAAGATCGGCTTACCGTCGAAAACAGCACACTGAAGGGCCAACGAGATCAGTTTTTCACCGAGATGATACGCGCGAAAGTTGTTTGCCCAGTCGTCTTCATCATCGACCACTGCGGCCAAATCTGCCGCCCGTTTTGCCGCGTTGCGAGTTCGGTTGCGGCAGAGCAATATCTCCGCGACGTTCACCTCCCGATCATTCGCCAGATCGGCGAGCCTTTGGATCCGGCAACGCTGGCCGATCTCGTAGGCGACTGGAGTGATGCCCGGCGGAAGGCAAGTCTCAAACTCGGATCGAGCGATCATGTTGAACAAGGTGCCGAGAGTGATAAGCGCCAATTGTTCATGGCCGATGGACAAAAGCGGCAGTCCGTAGGCGGGAAGTTTGGTCTTAGACGTCTTCAGGATGTCCTGTTCGGCCCGGATGGCGTCCGCGAGCGACCTCCACGAAATCCCGATCAAATTCCGGTACGGCTTGGTGTCGGCCGCCTCCAGGTATTCGGTGTTCTGGGCCCATC
>QHWY01000357.1 GCA_003223875.1 Acidobacteriota bacterium
ATCGCAATCGCTGTTGTGGCATTGCAACTTTCTTTACTCGTAGAGCAGCCGCTGGCGCAAGACGGCGAAAAGGCCAAGGACGACAAAGGCAGCGCCGCAGAAAGTTCTCCGAGCGCTAAAGCCGGTCTCATCGATCAGTCTTTGCTGGTCGGGATGCCTCTTAACGGCCGCAGTTACACACAACTGGTCACGCTCGAGGCTGGCGTGTCCGATCCGTCTTCGGCCTCCGCATCCCGAGGAGTGAGCGGGGCCAATTTGACCTTTTCCGGCAGCCGTTCCTCTTCCAACAGCTATCTGTTGGACGGAACGAATATCATGGATGCGCAGAACCGCGTGCCGCTCAGCGCGGCGGGAGTGCAACTGGGGTCGGACTCCGTTTTGGAGGTCCAGGTTTTCAGCGCCAACTACGGGGCCGAATATGGACGGGGCAACGGAGGCGTTTTGAACTCCATCACCCGCTCCGGGTCCAATGAGTTTCATGGCACATTTTTCGAGTATTTTCGAAACAGCAAACTCGACGCACGAAACTTTTTTGACCGAGACTCAGCTCCTCCTCCTTTCAAACGCAACCAATTTGGATTCACTCTGAGCGGACCCGTTCGGAAAGGGAAAACCTACTTCATGGGTAGTTATGAAGCGATGCGGGATCGGCTCAACCAGACGCAGGTTGATTACTACCCGGACGCGCAGGCCCGCCAGGGTATTATCACGGACGCTTCCGGACACACGATTCGGACCATCCAGGTAAATCCCCACGTCAAACCCTACCTGGACCTGATGCCTTTGCCCAACTCGTTCCGCGTCGGAGGGGGATTTGCCCAGGACTCCTCGGCGCAATTCTTGCCCACCAATGAAAATTTTTTAACTGTGCGGCTCGATCATCAGCTTTCAAGCGGGGACAGTATGTTCGGCCGCTATACTTTCGACGACGCGAACAGCGATCAAGCCGGCGACACCTATGCTTTTGCGATACGAACCAAAACCCGCCGGCAGTTTTTGACTCTGGTGGAGAGCCATGTCTTCAACCCCCGCCTGCTCTCCTCTGTGCGCTTTGGCTTTACTCGGCCCGTGGATAGCTCCGACGCGGTTTCCACGATTGACATTCCCCGTTCCTTATATTTTGTTGCCGACGCCCCGCACTTTGGCCAGATCACCATCCCCGGAATGTCGGCCTTTGGACCTACCAACTACATGCCGTCGCGAAACCACGCCAAGACATTCCAATTTTCCGGGGACGTGTTGGCCCAAAAAGGAGGACATGGTCTGAAATTTGGTCTGGAGGTTCACCGCTACAATACCCTTATTTTCTCGAGCTCCAGCAAGAACGCGACCTGGGCGTTCAATAGCCTCGATAGTTTTCTGGAGGGAGGCCCGCAGGGCACATCTTTGACAGTGGCTTTACCCGGATCCGATAACACAAAAGATTACCGCCAGACCCTGGTAGGCCTGTATGGGCAGGATGAATACAAGATTCGGTCGAACCTGCAACTGAGTCTCGGCCTGCGTTATGAATTCACCACTCTGATCCACGAGCGGTTCGGTAGGGATTCTTTCCTGGTAAACCCGGTGCGGGATACTCAAGTACAGGTCGGCCCGCTTCTAAAAAGCAATCCGTCGTTGCGGAATTTTTCTCCGCGTCTGGGCCTGGCCTGGTCTCCCGGAGGGAGCCGGAATACGGTGGTCCGTGCGGATTTCGGAATTTATTACGATGAAGTACTCGCCTACGTGTTCGATCTCCTGAAATCCGGTCTTCCTTTTTTCCGCGCCGCAACGCGAACCAACTTCGATTCCTCGCGAACTTTTCCCGATGCTGTGCTGGCCGCAACCGAGGTGGGTACTCCCCTGCGAGCCCAAAACCTGGATTATCAGCACATGGCAAGCCCGGTAGTGTTGCGCTATAACTTGACCCTCCAACGGAGACTGTTGCGCGACTCCAACGTCCAGATCGGCTACGTCGGAGCCAGGGGCAATCACTTGCTGCGCTACTTTGAAGCGAATCTGTTTCCACTACCGACCCTGCGGCCCGACGGATCGCTTTTCTTTCCTCCCGACACCGGGCCGGTGAATCCGGCCTTCCAGGGAGGAATCACGCTGATGAGCAGCGATGCTCAATCCTTCTATAACTCGCTGCTGGTTTCCGCCGATAGCCGGCTTAACCGCGCCCTCTCATTTCGGACCAGCTACACGTATAGCAAATCCGTGGACGATGCATCTTCGTTGGCTTTCAGCAGCGGTTCCCAACAGTTTGGCCTGCGCAGGACCTTGGACCGGGGCCTCTCCGATTTCGACATACGTCATCGGATCACAACAAGCTTTTTTTATAGTCTTCCTTCCGCCAGAAGAACGTCCTCGGCATTTCCTGATGTATTCTTGCAAATGCTGGGAGGCTGGAGGGTGGGAGGTATCGTCGGTTTTCGTACCGGGGTTCCAACCACCGCTCAGATCAACGTTCGCCGTCCGGGTTATCTGTTTGCAGCCACGCGTCCGAATTTGCTCCCCGGACAAAGCAATAATCCAACCAAGGGCGTTTCGGCTGGCTGCAAAGATCCCATAACAGGGGCAACTGTGTTGGAAGCCGGACAAAAAATCGGGGGACCGAACCTGTTTTTTGATCCGTGCGTCTTCAGTGTTCCGGAGGCAGGAACCATCGGCAACCTTGGACGAAACACTCTGATTGGACCATCCGTATTCAACGTCGATGTCTCTCTTCAGCGGGAATTCAAGATCGGAAATAACCACCCCCTTCAGTTTCGAACGGAATTTTTTAACTTGATGAATCATCCAACCTTCCGCACGCCGGGCGTGGGCTCCGTGCAGGTCTTCACCGGTTCGGGCCGCTTCAACCCAACGGCATGGACGTATACGAGCACCGCAACGACCGCCCGGCAGGTCCAGTTTGCCCTGCGACTCTCCTTTTAACAGCCGGGCATGAATCCAGTGCCGCCTATTCTCAAAAAGACTCATCCTGTCGGCGGAGCCGATACGGGAAGGCGCTGATATGCCGTTTATAAAGTACCTTCGAAAGTATTTGGGCCCGGAAAAGCTCGCGAAACAAACAGAACAAGAGGTTTTGATCAACGACGACCCTCCATGGTTTGATCGTGATTCCGCTTCAAGACGAGTCACCAAGGAATTGAAAGATCCGTGGGCGCGAGGCAAAATCGTTGAACTGATCGAACAGGGGTTCACGATAATCGAAAGTGGAATCGCTCTCGAAATATGCGATCAAGCGGCAGTCGAGTTCCTGAACTGGAAAAAGAGAAACGAGCACGCTCTTTCAAAATTTCGCGAGGCCGACGGTCGGCTAATGCGCATTATCAACTTTCATCAAACATTGCCGGTGCTTAAAACACTCTTCTCCCGAAACCGGTCTCTAGCCTTGCAGGATTACTTGTTCAAAAAGGAGACATCACTGTACACATCGCTGTTCTACGAGCAGGGATCAGCACAGCCCATCCATCGCGACATACCGCTTTTCTGGACTTATCCGGGGTTCATGTACTTCGGCATGTGGATCGCGCTTGAAGATACCGATGACGAGAACGGTCCTCTGGAAGTCATTCCGGGCGGACACCGGATCGGTCTCATCGATCGCGGCGCCATTGGAGCCCAGAGGTTCAATGAACCGATGACCATACCTCCCATATCCAACGAACTGAGGATCG
>QHWY01000366.1 GCA_003223875.1 Acidobacteriota bacterium
ATTGGTACGGGATCATAAGCCCATTGCTCCTTCCGATCTGGGTGTGACCTTCTTCGACACTGCTGAAACCTATGGCCCCTTTGTGAACGAGGAGCTTGTTGGCGAAGCACTCGCCCCCTTCCGCCAGCAGGTGGTAATTGCCACTAAGTTCGGTTGGGACATCGACCAGAAGACGGGTCAGCGCACAGGCCTTCTGAACAGCCGACCCGAGCACATTCGGCTCGTCGTGGAAGCGATGCTTAAGCGGCTCAAGGTCGAGGCTATCGATCTCCTCTACCAGCACCGTGTTGATCCGGACGTCCCAATCGAGGATGTGGCGGCGACCATGAAGGAGCTAATTACACGTGGGAAAGTGAAGCACTATGGCCTGTCCGAGGCAGCAGCGCAGACGATCCGGCGAGCGCACGCCGTGCATCGGATCACAGCGATTCAGAGCGAGTATTCACTGTGGACGCGCGACGTCGAGCAGAACGGGGTGCTTGCCACGTGCGAGGAATTGAGCATCGGCTTCATTCCTTGGAGTCCGTTGGGTGCCGGCTTCCTTACTGGGAAGATCGATTCCGCGACAAAGTTCGAGCCTACCGACTTCCGCATCAACTCTCCACGCTTCGCCACCGATGCCCGTGCTGCCAATCTGGCGTTCGTCGATCTCCTGAAGCGCGTCGCAGAACGGAAGCGAGCCACACCAGCGCAGGTCGCACTCGCGTGGTTGCTGGCACAGAAGCCCTGGATTGTGCCAATTCCCGGCACGACGAAGTTGCACCGACTTGAGGAGAATCTCGGTGCGGTGAACGTCGAACTCATGACCGACGACCTGCGGGAGATCGAGGAAGGCGCCTCCGGAATTGAAGTGAAGGGCGCTCGTCTTCCTGAGACGGCCCTGAAGTATTCGAACCGCTGATTACGTTTAGCCGCAGGAATTCGAGTTACAGGGACGCACCCGGGAACTCCCCTCGAAGTTGAGTTTGTTGGGTGCGTCCCTGTAATCCCCGAAAGGAGACAACTGATGTTCTACAGTATATCGACCTTGCTGACTCGCAATCTTAGCGACGTCTTCGGTGAAAACGACCCCGCTCGGCGGCGCGCGGCAATCGAAGAGATCTTCACCGAAGATTGTGTGTTCTACGAGCCCAGGGGCGTCTATTATGGATGCGATGAGATCGATCGCGTCGCGGGCGCGATCAAGGCCACTCACCCTGACTTTCGATATCAGCCAATTGCCGAGCCTGAGGAGATAGGCAATGGCGGACGGGTCCAATGGGTATCGGGCCGCCCTGGTGAGCCGCCAGCTTACGCCGGGACTGATTTCATCATTGCCCGAGACGGCCGGATTGCTGCAATTTTTTGACACGACAGTCGTCGCGACCGTCCGCATCACGACTACTCTCAATAAACGCCGCGGCGTTTATCAATCAGTTTTCAGTGGACTTGCAGTCGGCTACACGGAAATGTGCATTCAAGGATCTGAAGTTGGCAGAGCGGAAGTTGACGGCATCAAGTCGCATTTGCGCCGTTCTTGTCACCAAAGGGCATTTTATTCCTCTGGCGTTGCGTGTACGCATATCGAGTCTCTGCCGACGCGTTCCGCAGTTGAAGTGATACGGCGGCCATATAAATCGAGTCTGTTCTCGGCCCTATATCGAGCCCATTCTTTTTCAGTCCGCTTGGTTACTTCCGGCGAGGCGATACCGAATCGGCGCAATCACAGAATAGTTGCCCGAACGCTGATGCTGTGTCGTTGCTGACTTTCGGAACCCACGATTCTCCCGCATTCCGGACAGCGAGAACCCGGAGGCAAAATTGGACCTCTGGGCCGCCGTCGTTGAAACATTCCGTCGAGGATGTTGCACAACTCGATTAAAACTGGGAACGGCATCGCTGCGTTCCACCGCGCGCGCAACGTCTCGATCATTTCCGGGAACCAAACTCGATTGCCGTCACCCGCGGCCATTAGATTCATCCTCCGACTGGAGCTCAGGAATAACTTCAATTGCACCATCAATCCGCAGCAAGCATATGAGCCGAATCATCAGGCAGTAAACCGATCATATCGCATTCGATCACGTGATCGGCTCGATACCGATTGGATCGTTGACGGCTTTGCGGAGTCGCTGCAAGAAATCGGTAAGCACTGCGGCGTTTATCGCGATCGTAACGCCGATCCGGACAAAGCTCTCGCCATTCGCTTCGGTCATTGGCTGTAGTTAGGCTAGGAGCCGCGCCTGTGTCTGGCTATCCGCTCCTTTCTCTCGGCGAATGCTTCGATCGGCTCCGAAATCGGCGGCAGAAGCACGTGGAATGTCCCATGGATATTGCGTGCCATCTTAACGAGCGCGTTCAGCAGGCTGTGAGCGTCCTCCTGAGTCTCATGGATACGCTGTTTCAACCGCACGGTCGTGTCGCCGCTGTCATCGAGATATTTTTGATCCACCTCACCGCCATTGTGTTCGTACACATGCCTGCGAAGAAACATCAGGGCTGTGGCTTGACACTCGTCTTCTTTCATCTCAGCGCACACATCAATGTCAAACCAATTCTTGAAAGTTTCGCGAACCTCATGAAGGTTGTGGAATCGCTGTGTCGTCAGACGTTTCTTTCGGCGATCCGTTAGTGGGACCATCTCTACCAGTTGTTTCGCAACCTGTGCCACAAAGGAATCAAATGACGCTACCGCGTCCCTGACGCAATCCTCGGGCGCGTTTCCCGCCTTCAGGCGTTCGCGGATAGCCGGAATGGTCTGCTCTTCAAAGTCGGCCAGATCATTACGTGTCCCGCACAACGAACAGTATCCAAAGCGCCCCAGAATATCGTTGAACTCTTCACACGCGGTACACGTGAATTTCCGCTGCTGTTTTTGCTCCGACACATAGAAAGAGGGCTTTTCACCCTCTTTGCCGACGGCATCGGCGACGGCGTCCATGTCGATGATCACTTCTCCATCGGGCTTCGACTCTAACGCGTCGGCGAGAACCTCGCAATAATGCCGCACATATCGATGTTGGGCTTCCGAAAGGAACTGGTATCCGGCAGCCTTGACACGACAATAGGGACATATGTTCGGCCATGGCCCGCTGCGCCAATATGCTCGACAACTCGGGCAGTTGTGGCCGAACTTCCCCTCGCTATCGGACGCGATCATTACCGGCCAGCAACCGGGAAATGGGGCTGGATTCCATAGTTGTCCGATTCCGCCGAGCTGGATTGATTCAACTGGCACGCCCTGCGGCAATGCATATACCCCGATCCATACTGTCGGCACTGGCCGGTCCGAACTGATTGTTACTTGAAAGGCGCGACGCCCGCCTGGGTCCGTCACGATCCGAAATGTGATCTTCCCTCCTGAGTGACCGATTTCTTCAAATTCTTTAGACACGTTGGTCCCTTGTTCGAAGCGTTTCCCTGATTTGTTTACGCGCTTCGTCGCCGAAGATAATACTGTGCAGCGCGAATTGACGCGTCTTCAAAAATATCGTGGCGCCCCAGAGGCGCCCATTGAAAAGCCCCTCTATTCTTCGGCGATAGGACGTATCACTTTTGTCGGCGGCTAGTCGGAGAAGTGCCTCCGAAAGGCGCAAGGGGGAGCCCAAGTCGGATTGATCGCGGAAAGTCGCCCAGTATTGACCGATCCTTTTGAATGGCGATCGCTCCCTCAAGGCCATCGGCGTCCGCATCAGGACGATCGGGCAAATCACAAAGACCGACTTGTTGAGCACTCTCAACTCGACGGAGGCGGAACCAATCCCGCGCAATTGTTCTGAATATCACGGTGAAGTAGAATCGTCGGACCTCGATGAGTGGTCCGCACAAGCCCGTGCGGCAAAAAAAGGAGAACCTCTTGA
>QHWY01000016.1 GCA_003223875.1 Acidobacteriota bacterium
GTACACTACGTCATGGCGAGCGGAAACCAGGATCTTGTCTCCGGCTGCCGGAACCTTGCCGGTGGACCAGGTCGCCGAACTAGACCAGGCACCTGCACCGACACTCGTCACTGTCGGTTGACCACAAAAATCGGGAACACCGCCAGGAACACCGTGAACCTCACGCGGATGGTTATGAGTTTCCTGCGCCCAAGCAACAGGTGTGAGAATCAAGACGAACACGACGAATAGGACGTAACGCAGTTTCATAGGCCTCCCAATGACAGACGTTTTCGGATTTAGTATGCAAAATTTCGCCTGTCAGCGCCAGATTTTCACGTTGTGTACTTCATTGAGGTTCCGGGGACACTCTCTGCCGATGAACGGGGGACACCGAATGTGCCTTGCACGTTTCGTCTTGCTATGGCAGCTCTTACCTGTTCTGAACCGTCCAAGGATCGCAAGATCCCAGAGTGTGCGTAACCTTTTTCTCTCCCGGCCGAACTATTAGAGGTGAACTTTTTGTGGCTTGAACCACACTAACGGAGGATTTGAATGAAAAGACGCATCTTTATCGCTACGGCATTTGCTTCGGCGCTCGCGCCGGTCGCGCTTTCAGCGCAGAAACCGGTTCCACCCCCGAGTTTCAAAGCCGAAAAGTGCTATGGAATATCCAAAGTTGGAAAAAACGACTGCGCTTCGACGGGCAATAATTCTTGCGGCGGAACATCCAAAGTGAACGGCGATCCCAAGGCGTGGATCTACGTTCCCCAAGGATATTGCGAACGCATCGTCGGCGGAAGCAAGACACCAAAATAGCGAACTGTACCGGTTTATCGGGTGGCCACCGCAATGACGTCCATATCTCACCATCCGGGAGTGGGTCTCCGCCTTCCGCATTTGGCGGAGATGGTGGTCACCCGGCCGACGGCTGGGTGGCTGGAAGTTCATCCTGAAAACTTTCTGGCGAACCCGCATGCCGCCGAACTGCTCACCGAACTATCGGCGCATTATCCAATTTCTCTGCATACTGTGGGCATTTCTGTCGGCAGCGCGACTGGGATTGACTGCCTACATTTGAAACGGATTCGTGACTTCGCCGACCGGATCAATCCGATTCTGGTCTCTGGTCATCTTGCATGGTCCGCCTACAAGAATGAATACATCAACGACTTATTACCGCTGCCGTATACCGAGGAAGCGCTGCGAATCGTTTCGGCGCATGTCAATCAAGTTCAAGACGGTTTAGGCCGGCCATATCTGATCGAGAACCCCGCAAGCTATCTCGGTTTCCAGTCGTCCACGATGCGGGAAACTGACTTTCTGTCTGAGCTTGTTCAGCGTACGGCCTGTCAGCTTTTGTGCGACGTGAGTAATGTGGTGGTTAGCGCACACAATATGGACTTCGATCCTTACCAATACATCGACGATTTTCCGGCCGGCGCAGTCCGTGAGGTCCATTTGGGAGGTTATACACCGGAAGCGGACGAGGCGACTCCGAGTGCCGAACTGTGGATCGACACGCATGCGGCGCCGATTGCCGAGCCTTCCTGGGATCTGTACGTCTACGCACTCCGGCGCTTTGGTCCGAGGCCGACGCTGATCGAATGGGATAATCAACTCCCTTCGCTTCCGGCATTGATGAACGAAGCAGCTTACGCCAATAAAATTGCGCTGGAGGTCGGTCATGCCTTCGCTCGCTGAATTGCAGCAGCAATTCCGTGAGGCCGTGATTACTGGCGAAGTGCAGCGGGCTGCTCCTGCTGCGCTCATCGGTGGACACGAACCCTCGAAGCGTCTCGCAGTCCATGCGCGAAATTATGAGACGAGCCTTGTCGAGGCTTTGCTCGTGAAGTTTCCTGCCACGGGATGGCTGATCGGAACACCATTTCTGAGGGAAGCGGCCCGGCGTTTTGTTCACGAGCATCCACCCCAAGGTCCATGTATTGCGGAATACGGCGCCGGGTTTCCGAATTTCCTCTCGAATCTCGTGAGAGCGCGGCTGCCCTACATCAGAGATTTTAGCGAACTCGAATGGCATGTCGGCCAAGTGGCGATAGCCGTCAATAGCCCATCAGTAAATGCCGGGGAATTTTCCACCATCGACGCCGCTCGATTGCCGGACACCACGCTGAAATTGCAACCGGGGTTGCGTTACCTCGACTTAGAGTGGCCCGTCGACGATTTGCTGAAACTGTACTTGACGGAAACTGTTCCCGATCAATTTGAGCTCACGCGCGCCCGAGCTTGGATCGAAGTGCGTGGCGCACGCGGGGAATTTCATCTCAATCGGCTCGATCGCGGAGAGTTCACATTTCGCAAATCGATCTCACACGGCCGCTCAATAGGTGACGCCGCAGAGCACGCTCTGGATGTCAACTCCAAATTTGATCCAGGTCAAGCATTGGCTGGGCTGATTGCCGCGGGTCTGATCACCGCGATTAATTGCGGACGGCTTTGCACAAAAAATCCTGGGCGGTCATAGACCGCCCCTACAGCTTGGGGTGCGCAACTGTAGGGGCGCTCTATGAGCGCCCACGATGTATTTTTTGTGCAAAGCCATTGCGGACAGTCAAAGGAGGAAGACTGATGAGCAGCTGGGTTGACTCGATGCGCGAACGGCTCGGACGGTTTCCCCTTTCGATTCTCCAACTCGGGATGCGCGTCGGTGTTGGAATGGTGTTCTTCAAGGCGGGTTTACTGAAATATAACTCGTTCGAGTTCGCAATAAAGCTCTTTGAGGACGAATATAAGGTGCCGCTGCTCGCTCCGGCGGTGGCTGCGCGCATCGCAATGATGAATGAACTGACCACTTCAACACTTCTGTTCGCTGGACTGGCGACACGTCTCGCCACGCTGCCGTTACTGGGAATGATCTCGGTGATTCAGATTTTCGTTTATCCTAGTGCGTGGCCCGATCATGTGCTTTGGGGATCGATTCTCATTTTTCTGCTGACGCGCGGACCAGGGCCGTTCTCGATCGACTATCTTATCGAGCGATATTTTCTGAAGCGCCGATAATCGATCGCCAGTTCAAGAAATGGCGGCCGGCGCTTCCTGCAAAGGCGCAGAGCAGCATGACACCGCCAACGTGCCAAACCATCAGCATCACACTGACGTCTTCGGGGTGAATAAACCGCACCCCGATGTTGCCGATACCGGCAGCCGCGAGGCCGCCGAGCGCTGCTGTTAGATGTGGAGTCAGAGGCGCCCCTCGGCGCAGCATTACAACCATCGCGAGGGCGGGCACTGTCCCCAGCAGAACGATCGATGGCAGACACCACAAGCTGTGCGGAACAAGAAAGACTTGCGTCCCCATTCGGGTGAACTCACGAAAGCAACTCGGAGCAAGACTGCCCAACCACAGCGAGATCGGCAACAGCGGCAATAAGGCCCAACGGCGATCCCCTCCTGGAATTACGGTAACGAAAGCGGCTAAACCAGCGGCAATACCGGTCGCCAGCGCGGCGAATTGTTCGATCACAAATGAGCGCTCGGCGAACTGTCGGAGCAGATCATGGTCCGCAGGAATTATTAAAACCATTCCGGCGACAAAGATCATCGAGATGACCACCCAAACGGCGGCGCGCACGTACGGTCGACGCAGCGGCCGAACGGGACGGGCGTTCTGTGCCAACTGGAGGATCACCTGTTGTGTTTCTCTGTTCATTGTTTCTTAACGAGCATTTTGCGCAGCGACGCCATCGCACGATGCGTGGCGACCTTCAGCGCTCCAACAGTCGTATTTGCAGCATCTGCAGCTTCCTTGAGCGACATTTCTCCAAGTTTGAGCATCCGGATCGCGTCCCGCTGAATCGGCGGGAGAGCGCCGATTGCCTGTTCCAACGCCGGTAAATCACCCAAGCCATTCATAACTGTATTCGCACGCTCATCCGCAAAGGTTACGGCGAGATTTTCCACGCACACTTCGTGGGCGGCGCCTCTTGCGTACCGGCGTGCGCCATCCACGAGACGATTTCGCGCGATCGCAAGCAACCACGGCATGAACGGCCGTCCGGGGTCGTAGGTTGCGCGGACGGCGTGCAATGAAAGTAGAATGTCCTGAACCAGATCTTCGATGTCTTCCGGATGTAGGAACGTTCGGTGCCGCCGCACAATTTGGCGTATTCGCGGTGTGACCTTTTCAAGAAGCTGAATGTAAGCGTCGGTATCACCCGCCTGCGCAGATTGCATTAATTCGCTGAAGCGATGGTCGGGTAGGACAGGCTGTGTTATATCCACGGCTGTTTCCAATAGAACACAGTAGACGAATCAGATCGCGAAATGCTTCGCTCTTCGTGCTGCTATCCGCCACAATTCGGAGTGGATTAATAAGGCTTGTGCCATGTTTTCGGCCAAGTTCTCCAGCATTTACCGCTGGTCGGAGAGGATAACGCCGCCCTTTATGGTGAGTTTGGTTCTCAGCATGTTCCAGTAGCCCTCGAGAGGGTTGCCGTCGAAAACGACGATGTCGGCCAGCTTGCCCGGTTCCAGCGTTCCGAGTTGATCGCTCATTTCGATGTACGATGCGGTGTTCGGTCCCATCAATTTGATGATGTCTTCGATCGAGAACATCAGGTTGAGTGACTTCAACTCGTGTGCCAGGCCAGCTTTCGGGTTGTAGTTCGTATCGGTGCCGTAGCCGTAAATAACGCCTGCATCCCACGAAGTACGCGCGTTCACCGCTTTGTAGCCGGCCTCGCGGCCGCGCCCTTCTCCATCGATGATGGCATCGGGCCACGGTTTGCCGTCCCGGAAGCGCGGTTTGTTATCGTTGGCAAAGACGCCAAAGACCGGCACACCGAAACCGATCGTCGACAATTGCTTGACGCCGGCCGCAGTCACTCTCTGGGCGTCCTCTTGAGCGAGCCAGCCGAAATGAGGAGTGTGAACGAGCTTGATGACGCCTGCATCGACCGCAGCCATCATCGCCTGCGGGCTCACCGCGTGTATTTGGATCCAGACGCCGACCTTCTTCGATTCATCCACGATCGCTCTGAGGTTTTCCAGTTCTTTCGCCGTCGGGCCAGGCTTAGGAGTGAGAGCCATCTCCCCGATGAACTTAATTCCTTGCTTGGCCAGCGCCCGCACTTCGGCACGGGCTTTTTCGGGAGCGTTCTCGGCCAAGTCCACTCGCCCTGATGGAATGATCCGTGGTCCTTTAATCAGGCCTTTGTCGATGTGATCCTTCAGCGTCAGGTTGCCCTCGGCAGGACCGCCTCCCGAGAGCACCGTCGTGTAGCCCGCATCTAGAAGCTCCTGCATTTGCTGTTTTTCATTCGGGCCGGTGTTGACGTGACGATGACCATCAATGAAGCCTGGCATTGCCGTCATTCCGTAAGCATCGATGGTCTGAATTCCGGGCACACTCGCGGTGCCCGGCGCGACGGAGGCAAGCCGCCCGTTTCGAATGATGATCGCACCGCGATCGATGACGGTGCCGTTTCCGACAATGATTCGGGCATTCGTGAGTACTAAGTCCTGGCCTGCAAGATTCTGGACATGAGCCAGGCCCCAAACGAAAAGCACCAATGCGAGAGTTACCACTCTACTCATTGCTCGGATCCTCCTGTGTTCGCCGGCGAATGACGGCGCCATCATACCGCATTTATCATGTTGACATTCGATTCGTGCGGAGTGGATCATTCCTTTCGGAAACCTAAAAAGAATATGAATCTTCTCTCACCAAGGCCGTGGTTAGCGGGCATGACGTCTGCCCTGCTTTTCCTTGGAGTGTTGGGATCGTCCGAGTTCGTCTATCCGCAGGAAGCTCAAAACCGGGCACGTCCGAACTCCGGTCCCAGGAGCTCCGAGATCGAGCTCTTGCCCGTACAAGGCAACATCAGCATGCTGGCAGGAGCGGGCGGCAACATTACGGTACAAGTAGGTAAGGACGGCATCTTGCTGGTCGACACCGGTGTTGCAACGATGAGCGATAAAGTCCTGGAGGCCATCCGGACGCTAGCGAAACGTCAGGTCACCTACATTATTAATACCAGCGACAGAACCGATCATGTCGGCGGCAACGAGAACTTCGCAAAGATCGGCTCGCCCTTGGCCATCGCCCGGGCCGCGCGGGCGAGCGTTTTTATCATTGGCTTCAGCACGATTCTGGAGAGGATGAGCGATCCGAGCGCCAAACCTTCCATACCGGAAAAGGCTTGGCCAAACGACACGTATTCGGTGCCTCAGAAGAACCTTTACTTTAACGGTGAAGCGATCCAGATATTTCATCAACCTGGGACGACGGACGGCAACAGCATCGTATTTTTCCGGCGCTCCGACGTCGTCAGCGCGGGCGATATTTTCGATCCCACCGAATATCCCATCATCGACTTGAACAAGGGAGGCAGTCTTCAGGGCGTGATCGACGGACTGAATCGCCTGAGACAGATGGCGATTCCTGCCGACCACATGGAAGGCGGCACGATGATCATTCCCGGCCATGGAAGGCTTTGTGACGTAGCGGATTTGGATATTTATCAGCAAATGGTCACCATCGTACGAGACCGCCTACAAGATATGATCAACAGGGACATGACTCTCGACCAGGTGAAGGCGGCGAAGCCGACCCGAGACTATGACCCGATCTATGGCAGCAACTCGGGCAATTGGACGACGGACATGTTTATTGAGGCAGCCTACAAGAGTCTCACGAGCGGAGGCCGTGGAAAGAAATAGTGTGGTTTTAATGCTCTCCACACCAGGAGCGTGATTATGAAACCTAGATTGCTAATCCTAGTCTCATTGACTGCTCTGACCCTTCTGACGTTGGGTGGTAGTGTGACCTTCGCGCACCATTCGGCTGCGGCAACTTACATCCACGGCAAATCCGTAAAAATCGAAGGGACGTTAAAGGAGTTTATTTGGCGCAATCCGCACTCCTTTATGAAGGTGCAGGCCCCCGACGAAAAAGGAGAGATGCAGATGTGGGTCATCGAAGGGGCTGCAGCTGCCGTTTTTGCTGAACAGGGCGTTACGACAAATACCCTCCGGCCTGGGGATCACGTTATCGTTACGGGGTACCCCGGACGCATTGAGGAGGACCACAGACTACTGCTTCTGATCGTCGAGCGGCCATCGGACGGCTTCAAATGGCAGGGCCCCGCCGCCGCTCTGCAATGACCAATCCGATGATAGGAGCGCGAGCAAATCGAGTATTCTTCCTGGCCGCAGCGCTGTCGCTCGTTCCGGCTCATCTCGCTGCGCAAACGGCGCGGGCGGCGGCGGCTTACGATTACACGGGATACTGGGTGTCGGAGGTAACCGAAAAGTGGCGTTACCGGATGCTCGTACCGGACAAAGGCGATTACGTTCAAGTGCCGCTCAACCCAGAAGGCCGTAAAGTCGCCAACGCCTGGGATCCGGCGAAAGATCGAGCGGCTGGAGAAGCATGCAAATCGTACGGTGCCGCCGGTCTCCTGCAAGTCCCTGGGCGGCTCCACATTTATTGGCAGGATGACAACACGCTGCGCATGGATACGGATTCCGGGACCCAGACACGCCTCTTTCATTTCGGTGGGTCTCCGCCGCCGAACGAAACACCCACGTGGCAAGGATACTCGGTGGCGCAGTGGGGCGGAACAGAACCGAGAGACCGCCGTGACGGCCAAGGCGGACCTGTGCAGGATTCGACGGGTCGGCAGGTAATAGCAAGGGAACAGCGGAAGGAAGCGGATTACCTCAAGGTCGTTACGACCCATATGCGTCCGGGATATCTGCAGAAGAACGGCGTTCCTTACAGCGGCAGCGCGATCGTCGAAGAATATTTCGATACGTTTTCGGACCCGTACACTCGTAACACTTGGTTGGCGGTGACAACAGTGGTTACCGATCCTCAATACCTTGTAGAACCACTTATCATGCACGCGCATTTCAAGAAAATTCCGGACGGTTCTGGGTGGGATCCGACGCCATGTAGCGCCAACGAACCGCGATGATGCGAATTATACTGACGTATTCCCCTCCTCGCAGAGCAGGGGTGGCTGCGCCAAAGGCGCAGACGGGGTGGCGCGAAGCGCGAGCCCGAGAGGGCGAAGCCTCAATAAAAGACCGGCGAGACGTTTCGGCCGAACTGACCACCCCGGCGCTTCGCGCCACCCCTCCTCTGCGAGGAGGGGAATGGGTCACACGGAGGATGAGCCGATGAGATTCATCTGGAAAATGAACCACGCGGGATTCCTGCTGCTCTTGCTAATGCTGCTACCGGGCCGGCCAGCGCAGGCCCAGGTGGATCTAACCGGCGAGTGGTCACCCAGGGTTTATAACGATCACATGGATGTCGGTGACTACACTGGAATCCCGCTAAATGAAGCGGGGCGCCTTAGAGCCGAGAGTTGGCACCCGGAACAACTCGATCTTCCAGAAAATTTGTGCAGGCCGCATCCCATCGACATCGGGTTACGTGTTTCGGTTTCGCAGTTGCGGATTACGACGGAGTTGGACAATGAAACACGGCAGCCCGTTGGCTTGCGTCTCCACGTCGCGTGGCAAGAACCTGAACAAGTGATTTACATGGATGGCCGTCCACATCCTTCTCCGAATGCGCCGCACAGGTGGTCGGGATTTTCAACCGGACATTGGGAACGCAACACGTTGGTATACACGACCGATCATCTCAAGGAGGCGTATCTCACCCGCACCGGAGTTCCCAAAAGCGAAAAGGCAACGGTGACGACGCGAGTCCATCGATACGGCAGTGTTCTGACGATCATCTTTATCATTAACGATCCTGCTTATTTGACGGAGCCTTACATTCGCGAATCCAGTTGGGTCTATGATCCCAACCAGGTGATACCTCCATTTCCTTGTGAAATCACCCCGGATGGAACCATCATTCCGGCGGGAAAAGTGCCAAATTTTCTGCCTGGCAAGAATGACATTCTTAACGACTTCGCGACCGAATACGGGCTACCTCCCGAGGCTGCATTGGGCGGCACGGAAACCTTGTACCCCGAATACATCAAGAAGATGAAAACGATGAAGGTCGCGCCTCGCACCACGACCGAGCACTATAGGCGCACTCAATGAAAAACGTTTCTGTAGCGATTTTCGTGATCCTGCTCGTGTTTAGCCTTTCGGCCAGCGTGCGCGCCCAGAGTGAGATTACTTTGCTGGCGGTGGGTCCGATGCGTGCGCCCACCCAGAAGATTGTCGCCAACTTTGAGGCGAAAACAGGCCACAAAGTAAAAGTGACTTATGGAAATGGTGTGGAGACCAGAAGGATGGTTGCCAAAGGACAGGGGCTTGATGTGTCGCTCATCATCGCGCCTTTTCCGGGAGCGATCGCCTCCGGAACCATCATCCCAGAAAGCGCCACACGGATTGCGAACATCCTCACCGCCGTTGGTGTGCCAAAGGGCCGGCCCAAGCCCGACATCTCTACGCCCGCCGCCGTCAAGAAAGCGCTACTAGCTGCGAAGAGCATCGGATATGAGGATCCCGACTTCACGGTCGCCGGGCAGGGCCCTTGGGAAGCCCTGAATAAGCTCGGCATCGCCGACCAACTCGCCACGAAGAGTCAGGTCGAACTCGGCCCCGGTGCTCAGGGAATCTCGCCGGCCGCCACCAATAACGCCATCAAAACATCCAAGCGGCTGGAGAATGGAGACATTGACATCGGCCTGCTCATGCTCAGCGACATGCTTCCCGAAAAGGACAAATACGACATCGTAGGTGTTTTGCCCCGGGAGATTTCCGCGCCCGTTCCGGTTGTGGGATTCATCTCCACTCACGCGAGCGACCCGGCGGCTGCCAAGGCGCTCCTCCAGTATCTCGCCTCTCCCGAAGCCCAAGCGATCTGGAAAGAAGCAGGGTACGAGCCGCATCGCTGAGCCCAGTACCAGGAGACAAAAGGATATGAGCAAGAAACCCAAAAACTTTAGTGTTAGCCGGAGAAAATTCATCAAGGATGGCGCTGCGCTTGGTGTTGGAGTGACGGCTCTGACTGGCGTGGGCACATCCGAAAGCAGTGCGGCACCGCAGGGTCGAATTCGATGGGACCATGTCGCTGATGTTGTCATCGTGGGCGCCGGCGCCTCCGGCCTGCCCGCCGCCATCATGGCGAGGGACCAAGGGGCATCCGCCATCGTTGTCGAAGAGAACCATGATATCGGCGGACACGCGATTCTGAGTGGAGGGAATGTACCCCTGGGCGGCGGCACCAGTGTCCAAAAGAAATACGGAATCGAGGACTCGGCGGACCAGGTTTATCTCGACCACACGAACCATGCGAACCCTCAGATGAGATGGTCCGATAGAGACCTTGTTCGTGCCTGGGCGGACGAGAATGTCGCGACCTTCGAGTTCCTCATAGAGAATGGTGTCCAGTTTAACGACGCGAAGCCGGGCCTGTTCAATGGGGGCAGCGTCCCGCGATTGGTCGTTACTAAAGTGTATTCGGACGATCTGAGTGAAACGATCAATGGATCTCCGGGTTCGGGACTCACTCGTGCGCTTGAAAAAAGTGCCAAGGCAAAAGGCGCGCAATTCCTTTTGCGGCACAAAATGACAAAGATCATTCGCGAAAACCCAACTTCGGGAAGAGTTCTGGGAATCACGGCAAGGGCTGAGAACAAAGATGTGAACATCCAGGCGAGAAGGGGACTCATCCTCTGTACCGGCGGACATACCAGCAACGTCGAGTTCCGCAGGATGTTCGACCCGAGATTGACAGAAGAGTATCAGGTGGCTGGAGAACCGTGGAGCCGACAAACCGGCGACGGTGAGATGCTCGCAATGGGGATTGGAGCCGCGCTATGGGCCACCTCGAACCAGCCGAACGACGGCGGGCGCGCGGTGATGAAAACCAGACACATTGGATGCCGGTACGGTTACATCAATCTGAAATGGAATCCGAGGAGTCCGATGTTCCCGCTGGCAGGGGCCTCGGGTCTTACCGTACGGAGTTTTCAGAACGTGATCCTTGTGAATCAGGTGGGCCAAAGATTCTGGAATGAAGTCGACGAGTCGTACGCCTTTCGCCATGCCGCGCTGGGAACCAATGGAAATCTTGGGAAAGACGGAAAAGCGAACGGCGGAGGCCCCATCTGGGCGATCTTTGATTCCGACGCCGTGATGCGCGAACAGTGGGATCCGAATCCACCAAACGTCGATCTGAACGGTTTCTTTTTCGTCGCAGATACGCTTTCAGAATTGGCTGGCAAAATCAAAAATCCGTATCAGAGGGTTCCCATGCCCGGCCACGCATTAGAACAAACTGTGGCCAAGTACAACTCCTATGTCGACATGGGCAAGGATCCGGATTTTTCAAAACCAGCTCCCATGTACAAAATTCAGAAACCTCCCTTCTATGCGGCGTGGTCCACACCCATACTTCACGACACGCTCACCGGACTAAGAATAAACACGAAGTGCCAGGTCATCGACACCCATGGCCAGGTCATTCCCGGCCTGTACGCGGCAGGAGAAACTGCCGGCGGATTTGCCCTTCACGGTCTTCCAAGAGTGACCGTCTTCGGCCGCATTGCGGGACGCGAGGCCACTCGAGCTCACTCCTGAAAGTATTCTCCTCCTCGCAGAGGAGGGGTGGCGCGACAGTCGCAGACTGACGCGCCGGGGTGGTTCGGCGAAAACATTTCAGACGGTCTTCTATTAAGGCTTTCGCCCTTCGGGCTCGCGTTTCGCGCCACCCCGTCTGCGCCGCCAGCCCGCTGGCTGTCGGCGCATCCTCTCTTGAGGCTTCGCCCTATCGGGCTCGCGCTTCGCGCCCTCCTCTGAGAGGAGGGGAATACGTCACCTTCGCTTAAATTCACTTTACGGGCAAAGCCCCGTAGAATGGCATCATGACGATAAGGGCGATAGTGGTGGCGTTCCTTCTGTCTTCGGCAATCCTCGCCCTCGGCTGGTGGGTGCGTCAGCCCCAGAAAAACCCAGCGCCTCGCGGCACTGCTTCCAAGCCAGCTCTGCCTGCCGTACCAGAATCGAATTCGCCCTTGAAACTTTCATCCGCGCAGCCAAGCGAACCAAAAGAACACACGTTTCGCGGCACGGTGGAGAAGGTCGACGCAGACGCTCGGACGCTGACCGTCAACGGCGAGAATGTGCCCGGTTGGATGGCATCGATGAAGATGACCTACCGCGTCGACAAGGAGGAGAGCCTTAAGGTCAAAGCCGGGGATCGCATCATCGCGAAAGTCTATGACGGCGATTTCTCGACGCTGCATGAGGTCCGAACTGCTGTAGGCCCAACTGCTGTAGGCCCAACCGTCGTCACCAAGACCGCGAACACGAACGAGCTGCCGCCTCTGTCTTGGGTCTGCACCACGCCGGGTGAGGAAGGTGTTCTCGAAGACAAGCCCGGCGGGTGTCCACAGTCCGGCGTGCCGCTCGTGCCGGTTCGAATCGTGACGGCGTACTCCTGTCTCAAGTTTGAGTCATTCATCCAGGATAAGCCGGGCTTTTGCCCGGTCGATAAGAGCGAACTCGTTCCGATCACCGCGTCGCTCTACTTCACGTGCCGGAATGATTCGAACGTCCGCGAGCTGGAGCAGGGAACGTGTGCCGACGGCAGCGCGCGGATCAGGGGCTATGAACGACGTTCCCACGGCGACCACAACCCGCGTCATGGCGGACAGTTTTTCATGGCCGACGACAACTGGCATCATCTCGAAGGCACGCTACTGCGACCGAACGTTTTTCGCGTGTACTTCTATGACGACTTCACGCGGCCACTGGCAATCACCGGCTTCTCCGCAACGGTCGCCAAGAGCGACCCATATGGAAGGGACATCGGCGCGCCCATTCCGATCAGACCGGGAAGAACGAAGGATCGCAACACACTCGAGATGCGGATGCCAGGCACGACCCTCCCGGCCAGCTTCGCATTGCGTGTAAAGGTCAAGCCGGACGACAAGGAACGTGTGTTCGACTTCACGTTTCCCGATTATTCCAAGGAGCCGGCTTCGCCGCCGCCTCCCGCTCAGCGCGTGCAACCGGCGAGCACTGTTCCGGCGCCTTCGCCACAGACCGATGACAATGTGACAGGCGGTTCGGTCCCGCTCTATCCATTCACTGCTGCCGGTAACTCGATCGTGCCGGAAGAGCCATTACCCTCAACAACGGCGGAACTGCTCGCGGAGCTGGCCAAGCGCGCGGAATCGGTAAAAACACTGTTGGAGCAAGGCAATTTGGGCGGCCTTTGGTATCCCGCCATCGGCGCAAAGGATGTTGCGCTCGTGCTCGCGCAAAATCACATGAACGATGTACCCGAAGCGCGGCGGGCCGAAGTGGCTAGCGCGGTGAAACGATTGACGCTGGCCGCCTGGCAGATCGATGCAGCAGGTGATCTCGGCAACAGAGAGCGGCTGCTGCCGCTGTACCGGGACTTCTCCGCGGCGATCGCGGACATTCAGAGGGTTTATGGAAGCCGGTAGACTATTGAGCTGGCCGCCCCGACCATACGCGGTCATCATACTTGCGATCGTTTTCCTGCTCGTCGTGGGTGGCGGACACACGAGCGCGCACAAGCCGGTGACTTCGAAGTATGAC
>QHWY01000107.1 GCA_003223875.1 Acidobacteriota bacterium
TTGCGGTTACCGCCATAAACGGTCTTGATCGTCGCGCCTGAAGTCTTGATCTGCTCGGTCTTAAATCCGTTGAAAAATTCTTCGCGCTGGGTTTCCGGTTCAGTCTCTACACTCGCAACATGCGCGAACAATACTCCCGCGGCTGCAGGCGCAAGCGCCATCGAATTTTTCAGGAATTCACGGCGTTTGGGACTCAACTTAGTTCATCCAGCTCTGGTATAAATGCGTGCAGCATTAGCCTACACCCTAACCTCAAGGGTTATCAAACGGTGCCGACCAGAGGGGAAGTGAATCAAACGGCATGCAGTAAGGATCAGACCGGCCTTGTCCCGAGTCTCCAGGCTGTTCCGAGCTGGCATAACGGGTTTTACGTTTATTGCCGACGAAAGTTGCCCAGCTCTGCGCCGTATTTTTTTCGGCGGGACGAAATCCTAACGACTTCACGACTTCAGTTACGGCGGCGAGCCAACGACAGCGTCCAAGCAAGGTTTCGAAATGGAAGAAACGACCACAAATTCGCAATTCGTCATGGACAGGCTGCCGTTCCACCACCGATCCACCTTAGCAACATTGTCCCAAGCGTGTTAGCGTAGGTGCTTGCCGAGTTGAACCATCCAAACATCGCGCAAATTTACGGACTGGAAGAAATCCGACAACACCCGTTGCATCGTCATGGAGCTGGTGGAAGGAGAGACGCTCGCGGCGCGGTAGTTGCGATATGCAAAATTTATGGTAGGCGTATGGTTGAACTGTGGCGAAAGGATATCTTTCAGCACGCTCGTCTTGTTTGCGTGGCGTCGTGGGCCACGGATGCGGAACAAATTGATGCTCAGGAGGCGTTATTCCCATCCAGCGAAGCTATTCCCTTCGGATCGGGGGAGGCGCTTCTGGCGTCGGATGTCTACGCCAAGATCAAACGGCCTCGCGGAAGGGAAATCGATATCGCTATTGCCGCGTGTGCGATCGCTCACGACGCGCAGCTCTGGACGGTGAATCCCGCCGACTTTTAAAGACATTCCCAATTTAGGCCTCCTACAGTTTCCGCAACCATCCGCCCCTCTCTCAGATGAGAGGGGCAAGCGAAGATAAAAATAGCGGAGACCCGGCATCGAGCTTCAACGGTGTACCGGTGCATTAGCATCCTTGCATCTGCACCAGATGTCCGGGTATCAACGCTTCACTCGTACTTACTACCAATTGCACAAAGTACGCGATGGGTTTGTCGCCCGACACTGCTCTACCACAACCCGGAGGATTCCGCTGATCGACTGAATGGATGATAATTTTGCGGCCCGCGGCACGCTACACCGTCCTTTCCGGAAACAGGCCGGGCATCCAACGCGAGGCGAGGCCGGCCGGGAACGCGAGGCGCAAGGGCGCGCGGGTACTTTCGGAGATAAGGACGCCGCGGTCGATGAGGGCGGAAACGACGCGACGAGCTTGACGTTCGCCTGTGGCCACAATGTTTGCAGTGTCGGCCCGAGCGAGTTCGCCGCGGTAAAGGACCGCTTCGATGATCGCGGCTGATTTCGGCGGGAGTTTATTAAGGCGGATTTCTTCTTCAGCCCAAAGGAGGATGCGCGCACGCAACTGGCTGGTATCCATCAACCTTTCCATGAACGTCACTTGATCGAGGCAAGTGGTGAGAAAGAATTTCGTGAATTCCGCCAGATTCTCTTCGCTCAAATGTCCTCTGCCGTCGAAATCATTGCGCCGCGGCTGGTCGCACGCCGCGAGGTGGGCCTTGTAGGCATCGACATTGCAGGCGAGGCCACGCGCGATCGACCATACGGCGCCGGTGTCGAGCGCTTCCAGCAGCGTTGCGTGCGACATCAGTCTAGCGACACGGCCATTGCCGTCCAGGAACGGGTGAATCCAAGTTAGGCGGTGATGCGCCGCGGCTGCCGCCAGAATCGTCTCGGTCTTCCCTAAGTTGCCATACACTTCCTCGAAGCGTTTAAGGAAGCGCGGTACGGCAGGCGCGCTGACCGGAATGTGCCTGCCTACGGCCACATCACGCTGGCGAAGCTCGCCGGGGATGACTTTGAGTTTTTCCTTTGTCGTTGGGTCTTCGACCCACAGCAGATCTTCGGGCAGCAGCTCGCAAAATCGCCTGTGGATCTCGCGGATAGCATTTGTGCTGACGGCGTTGCCTTGGAGTGCCCCGCCATCAATCCATTCCTGGACGGCGATATGCGCCTTAGCCTCTAACTGGAGATTGCGTTGTCGCGCGTCTTTGCTGTAGTCGCCTTTGAGTGCGCGCTCGATATCGATCGGATGCGTGTCGTGGCCTTCGATCAGATTGCTGTAGTAGCAGTTCATGGCGCGCACGAGGCTTGCGAGGGAGGCGGTCAGGCCGGGGGGTAGGGAGCGGCGGAAACCCGCGCTCTTCTGCGCCAACTCCAGTGCAAGATCGGTCAGAGCCGCGCGGTGCCGTGAGGTTTCACTGATCAATAGCGGCTCCATCAGGCCGATGGATTCACCCCGGTCCTGGACCGATTTGATGTCCGTTTTTAAGTCCGCTTTTTTCTTGGGCATATCTCATTACATACCAGTGGGATTCATTGAACTAAACTGTGTAATCGGCAGCCTTGATGTCCGCTCCCATGGCCGTTTAAAGTTACGGCTTTCAGATCCCAGCGTCAAGGAGTCAGGCGCCGTCGGCCGTGCGCATTGGAGGGGCTCAACCAACGCGAATATCACGTAGTCCTACGCTTCGTACCTTCGGATTAGGACTTCTTAATCCCGAAACTCCCACATTAGAATTGCGGCCTTAAACTGCATGACGCGCCCAATATCCACCACCGACTCAGGAATTGCGAAATCCAGTGGAGGAAATCGCTTTTCCCGCAGAGGAATTGTGAAATCCAGCGGAGGAAATCGCTCTTCCCGCGGAGGATTTGTGAAATCCCACGACGGCGAGAGAGGTGTCCTCAATTCCTCCTTACTCGACAGCCGGAACTAATGGATGCCAAGCGCTTTATTGCTGGGCCACAAGCGCGCGTGATATATTTCGCGCCTAGACACAGGAAGCTTACCAAAAAAGGAGAAGGACGATGGCCCATGTGATTCGGGCATGGCGTACCTCGCGAGTGATTCGGTTTCTTATCCTGACTGCGCTACTCGCGACGACTACACACGCTATTGTCTCTCGCAGTGCCGGCGCGGTTCAGAATGGAGCCGGTCGGCAAACAACAGTTATCGGTGGTGAGCGGCTCGTTTCGGTAGAACCGCTGGCTGAACAGAGCGGGGAGCTGTGCGTTCCGGAACCTGTTGGAGCGGATAGGCAGCTCATCGCTTCACTGCTGCCGCAGCAGTCCGGATCGACTGGAGCGGCGACTGCTCCTTCTGCCCGGCCGAACGACGCTGTACGGGCGGACGTGGCGAAAAGAAAGCCCGTCAGTACAGTCAGAGATCCGCGCAACGCATTTGCGAGTCTCGTCGTGGATCCCACCCGCAATGAAGTGATCTTCGCGGAGGAGAACAATTTCAGCGTTCTGGTCTACGACCGGCTGGAGAGTACGCCTCCTCGGGCCGCGCTAAGCGAGCCGAAACGCATCATTCAAGGTGAGAACACGTATCTAGAATTCGCCTGCGGAGTTTATGTGGATCCGCCGACAGGCGAGGTTTATGTCATCAACAATGACACGTTGAATTGGATGACCGTATGGGATCGCAACGCCAAAGGCAATGTGAAACCCACCCGAAAACTCCATACTCCGATGGCGACGTTTGGCATTGCCGCGGACGAAGAAAATCAGGAATTGTTACTGACCGTCCAGGACGACCACGCCGTCGTGGCCTTCAAGAAAAACGCGAAGAACCTCGAAGGTCCAGTGCGGTTGCTGCAGGGACCAAAAACGCGGATGGCGGACCCGCATGGCATCGCGGTCGATCCAAAAACCGGCTTGATTTACGTCACTAATTGGGGAACGGTCAATGAACGCCAGGCTGGCGGGCCTCCGCGATTCGGGCATACCCTTTGGCCGATCGGCCGCAACAACAACATTCCGGGTTCGGGCAGATTCGAACGTCCGTCTATCACGGTCTATCGCAAGGATGCCAGCGGCGATGTGGCGCCACTTCGTGTGATTCAGGGTCCCAAGACAGGTTTAGATTGGCCGACCTCCATTGTCGTGCATCCGGATCGCGGAGAAATATTCGTCGCCAATGATACAGCCGACACCGTCACTGTTTACCGCACGACGGACAATGGCGACGTTGCTCCTATTCGTGTACTCAAAGGACCCAAGAGCATGATCAAGAACCCGACGGGCGTTGCTCTTGACCTGGTGAACAATGAGCTATGGGTCGCGAATTTCGGCAGCCACTCCGCGACAGTGTATCCAGTAGACGCGGCAGGCGATCCTACCCCAAAGCGCATTATTCGGAGCGGCCGGCCCGAGGAGGCGGCTCCGATGCTCGGTAACCCGCACACGATGGCCTACGATTCGAAGCGAGACGAGATTCTCGTCTCAAACTGAGTGGCCCATCCGCAGATTGCGGCATTCGCCAGGTTGGCGAATGGTGGTGCAAAGCCTACGAGAGCAATTGCTGGTCAGAATACGCTGTTTAGCCGAACGATTCACGACATGGCCTATGACAAAGTGCACGACGAGATCCTCGTGCCGTCGTTCTATGCCTTCGCGATCCTGACATTTCGTGGCGACGCCAACGGTAATGTTGCGCCGGTTCGTAAGATTTTCGGACCGCATACCCGACTCAAGAATCCTCAAGCCGTCGCTGTCGATGGAGCGCACGGCGAAATTTTCGTTCCTCAGGGCAATCAAGTCCTGGTCTTTCCTCGCGAAGCCGATGGAGACGTGGCTCCCATCCGGGTCGTCGAAGGACCAGATACCGGCTTGGGTGCCGGCCGTGTGACGATAGACGCTGTGCACGACGTCATGATCACTGCAAGTGCCAGCGGTGAAGCGAGAGAAGGTGGATTCGGCGGCCCAGCTCCAGAAGGTGGTGTCCGGCGCCGTGTGCCGGCGATCCGGATCTTCGACAGAAAAGCTAACGGTAACGCCAAACCTATTCGAGTCATTACCGGCAAAGCCGCACAGGACGCCTGGTTAATGACGACGTATCCCGAAAAGGGAATTATCTTCGCTGTCGTTCGCCCAGGGAATACTGGAGGTTTGGAAGGAGACATCTCCGGGCGTTATCAACTGGACGATTACGTCGGCGTTTGGAGCATCTTTGATGAGGGAGACGTACCTCCTCGTTTCACGATCGGTGGGCCGAACCTCCTCCTAAAGGATGCGCGCGGAATTGCCGTCGATCCCAAGAGCAAAGATGTTATGGTTTCCGATAAGACGCTG
The DNA here is from genome assembly GCA_003223875.1 of Acidobacteriota bacterium. Taxonomy (GTDB): domain Bacteria; phylum Acidobacteriota; class Terriglobia; order 20CM-2-55-15; family 20CM-2-55-15; genus 20CM-2-55-15. Next base: position 5,325 of record QHWY01000107.1, read on the forward strand.
AACGCTGTCTTCAGGTTCCATGTTCCGGAGGCGTTTAATTGATGTCGCGTGAAAGGTTTCTCGGTTTCAAGTCTTGGGTGCTGGCGGGGTTTTTACTGTCCGCTATTGTGCTTGGCGCCGCCGGCACTCGCATCGTTGCGGGGCCGTCTTCCATGAAATGGGAAAGAGACTACGACAAAGCTATCGCGAGAGCCCAAGCGGAAAAGAAGCTCATCATCGCGGACATGTTCACCGATTGGTGCGCGCTTTGTAAGGACATGGACCGGGAGACCTTTGGTGATTCCAAGGTCATTCAAACGATGGCAGACAAATATGTCTGGCTAAAGTTGAATACCGAGACCGAGGAACATGGCGAGCGTCTCCAGCAAGAATTCGCAATTTTAACTTACCCCACAGTTTTGGTTCTGGACGGCAGCGGTGAGGAAGTCGATCGTGTCGACCGGTTTCTCGGCCCCTCGCAATTCATGGAGAAGGTGCGGTCTTTTGTTGATAGTCCCAATTCCCTGGCGCACCTGAGAAAAGCACTCCGTGAGCAGCCCAATTCCGTCGCCGCGCATTATGCTTTGGCGGAAAAACTCCTGGACCAAAACAACTACGCCAAGGCCCGCCCCGAATTTGAAAAGGTCATCGAGATCGATCCTGAGAACCGCGAAGGAAAGACGGACTTGAGCCACTACAATGTCGCGCTGTGCCTCGCCAGTCAGGAAAGGTTCGTTGAGGCAATCATCCAGCTCGATCTTCTCAAAGATCGGTTTCCAAGAAGCAACGCCATAGCCGATGCGACGGTCCTCCGCGGACAGATCTACCGTTGCTGTAACGAGTTGGATAAAGCGAAGGCAGCCTTGCGAGAGTATGTGACCAAGTATCCCACTCAGGGTCACATTCAGGAAGTCGAGAATCTGCTCGCCGCAATGGAGGCCGAGACCAAAGGCAAGTAGTTAGGCTAGAGAGGTCCGACGCCTTTCGACCGGATTGGCGGTGGCGTATAGCCGATTTCTGAATTCAGATCGAAGAGCATAGGCAGCTTAATTACGGCAAACGCAACCCCAGATTCAATCAAGTAAGGTTAAAAACTGGGATTTTTTCTATGAATTTGTCTTATTCACGTACTGACTGATTCATGACTGCGCCCATAACAGCGTCGAAAAATATGTGCACACTCGACGATAAGTGAAGTCCGTAGACCGTAACGTGCTTGGTTATTTGTGTGCTTGTCCCTGCGGGAGGTTTTGAATGTCACGGAAGAATCAAGCATCCGAAGTGCCGTTTTCGGTAGTGCTGCACCGGAGTACGGCCTGGATCATTCTCGCCTTACTTGCAAGCGCCGGTACTCTACGGGCGCAATCCGATACTCAACCCCCACGGCTTATCGGTTTGAGTCTCTTTCCGGGGAACGTCGAGGTCACTAATTCGGATCAAATCGTAACACTACAATTGCACCTTCAGGACGACCTTTCCGGGATTGATAGCACATCTGCAAACCGGGTAGGGGTGACCCTCACCAGCGCCTCGGGCAATCAAGTTGTCTCTGGCTTGTCGCAGGTTCCGGGTGGCGTAATCCGGGATGGCGTATTTCAAGTCCCAGTCAACATCCCCCGCTACGCGGAACCGGGATTGTGGCGCATCACGTCCGTACGGCTGCGAGACAATGCCGGTAATTCCGTTTCCTTAGACAACGCGGCCTTGGTAGCAGCGGGACATGTGAACACGGTTCTGGTCCAGGACGGAAATCCGGATACGGCGGCTCCGGTGTTGCAGAGCATTAGCCTGTCGCCGCCGGGAGTGGACGTGTCCTCGGCAGCCCGGGCGATTACTGTGGATCTGGTCTTAACCGATGATCGTTCCGGAGTCGCTCAAGGATTGACGTCCTTGGATGACTTTTCGATGATCAGTCCTTCGGGCAGGGAGAGCCGGTTCCTCTCGGTAAGTCAATTTCAGCTTCTTTCGGGAAGCAATACGGGTGGTACCTACAGGGCTATTTTCATCATGCCGCAATACAGCGAGCCGGGCGCTTGGAAAGTCAATTCGGTCCGGTTGCGGGACAATGTGGGCAGTCAAAAATTATATGATGCGGCGTCGCTCGAAGCTTTCGGCTTATCGATCCAGCTTTCCGTCGCATCCAATCCGTTCGACGCCCAGCCGCCGCAGCTCACCGGATTGGCGATAAGACCCTCGGTGATCAACACGTCGTCGTCCGTCCAAAACGTTCAAGTGGAAATCACAGCAACTGATGATCTGAGCGGAGTCAGCTTTGCGCCCGATACTCCATTTGGCAGCCAAGCGTTCGGTGGTATCTTCCGCAGTCCCTCGGGCGCGCAAACCGTATCGACGGACTTGTCTTCAGGTGATCTCGTGAGTGGTATCCCAACGAATGGGACGTGGCGTTTCACGGCTGCTCTTCCACAATTCAGTGAAGAGGGGACTTGGAAAATAACCGTATCGCTGAAGGATGCGGTGAGAAATTTGAATACGTACAGTCCGTCGCAACTGGCCTCACTCGGAATATCCGCCGACTTGGTCGTCATGCGGCCGACACTCACTCCGGACGGAACAATCTCGGATCCTGTCGCCGGCGGTTCCGTTTCGGACAGCGTTTTCGGCGATCGTGCGAAGGTGATCGTTCCTCCCAGAGTGTTATCCCAGCCGACGGCGATTGCGATCGATGTACTCAGTTCGCCGCTCGCGGTCCCATTACCGCCTGGATTCAGTGGAGCAGAAACATACTTTGTCAATATCGAGTTCTTTCCTCAGCCGACATTCCCATTACCTGACCCGGGGCTGACGATTGTGCTGCCGCTGCGGAACTTTATAAATCCAGATACGGCTATCCAACTCTTTAGGGTCGATAATGCGACGGGACACCTCGTGCCGGCAGTGAACACGTCCGGCAATCCCGTTATTGGTCACGTCGATTCCGGAGGAATGACGGCTACCTTCCAAGGTCTCAGCCGGCTCTCTACCCTCGTCGGCTTGCTGCCCGTGACCCCTGCAAACGGACAGGTTGTCGTCTCCGTCCATCACCCCATCAACACGAAATCCCACGCTGATATTCCGGTGGTCATCTTTAGTTCGCCGGCGCTGGACGCGACGCAAATCGATCCGTCGACACTTCTCTTTGCGGGAGCCCCGGTCGATAAGGATCTAGACGGCCACTATCGGGTCTCGAAGAGAGACGTCAACGGCGACGGTTTAACGGATCTAATTGCTCATTTCCGAGCCAATAAATTGCAACTGTCGGCAGGAGATACGGAAGCCGTGCTGGATGGACGAACTTTCGATAACAGAGTGGTCCATGCCGTCGTATCGGTGCGGGTACACCAGGGAGAAAAAGAAGACGACGAGGACGACGACAAGGGACACAACGGCCACAAGGAACACAACGGCCACAAGGAATATAACGGCCACAACAAACACAACAAACACGATGAAGACCACGAACATTAGTCGTGGCTCTATGGAGGGTCTGAGCTGCCTGTGGTGGTCCTCGATCTGAAACGCTTTGCCAAGAAATCGGGGGAGGAAAGGCACAAAACGCGGCCGCAAAAGGCACAAAAAACCTCCCTTTTGCTTTTTGTGGTTCGGTCCCCCTTTTGTTGGGCAAAGCCGATCTGAAATCAGAGATGGCCGGTACGCCACCGCCAATAGAAATAGCAATCCGAGACAGCAATCTCTCAGATGCGGTTATCGCTGATGGCGCTGATGGCTCATTTGTGTTGGCGGTTGCATACCGGCAAGAGGCTTTGTTCAGAAGAGCAGCTTCAAGCCGAATTGAATCTGTCTGGCCGTTGTGGCGGTTGCAGTGATGAGGCCTGCCGAGGGGTTGATTGCGCCTCCGGAAAATACAATCGGATTGGGAATACCGAAGTTTGTATGGTTGAAAGCGTTGAAGAATTCCGTCCTGAACTGTACGTTCGTTTTTTCCGACACGACGATATTTTTAAACAACGACAAGTCCACCTCCACCAAGCCGGGCCCGCGAAGAGTTCCCCTTCCCAAATTCCCCCATGTACCGACCTCGGGTAAGATAAACGCGTTTGGATCGAACCACTGGGTCTGCTTTCCCAGCAACACCGGCCCCGAAAAAGATGGCTTCAGCGACGGCCGGTCCGGATTTCGCGTATTCCCATCCCCTGATCGGTTGGTCCCAATCTGCGGGGTAAAGGGGAAGCCGCTCAACAATGTTGCAATTCCGTTCAGTTGCCAACCACTGATGATTTTGTTCCCTTTGCCAAACGGCAGCTCGTAGTGCGCCGAAATGCTGGCCTGATGCGAGGGCGTCAATGCGGATGGCCCCCAGTCCCTTCGCAGATCATTCCGGTCCATCACCATCTGTGGTTGATTTTGAGCCTGAGCGCCGGTGAGCCCGGAATTCAAGTCCAGGTTTTTGGACCACGTGTAGTTCGCGCGAAATTGCAAACCGCGGCTTAGCCGCCGAAGCAATTCCAACTGTAGCGCGTTGTAGCTGCTGTTGCCCTCGGTGTACCAGAAGAAGCCGGCGGATAGATATGGATTGGGCCGCATACCGACGGGAACATGCCTTGTGTTTTGCCGCACGGTGGTGGGAGTAGTCGATATACCGCCCGCCGCACAGCCTGTTGGACTCGCGCAGACTTGTGCCGCGATGGTGTTGGGATCGACGCTCAACAAACCATGATATCCAAACGAGCCGGCATAGCCGGCGCGAACGGCCATGGTAGGGCCGAGCTGCTGTTCAAGCGTGAAGTTCCATTCGTTGACCGTAGGGGTCTTTGCAGCGGCTTCGACGCCTTGTGGCGCGAAGATACTGCAGCGCGCGGGCGCTACGGGGCCACAAGCAGGCGGCGGTTGCACGCCGTGAGTGATAGGAAGGAACGAAAACAACGAACCTGTAAACGTGACCGAACCGTTGTATGGAGGAAGTGAGTTCAGCAGGAACGCGAGATTGTCGATCAACGTGTAGTAGATTCCGAACCCGGCGCGGATTGCCGTTTTTCCGTTTCCTGCGGGATCCCAAGCCAAGGCGACTCTCGGGCCAAGCAGACGTTTCCCGTTGTTCTTCGTAAATGTCGTCGGCCCTACGCGCGGATCGGTTAAGAGAACACTCTGGGCATCGGCGATATAGTTCGAGGCCCTTCCGGCGACTTCATTCCAGCCTGTCGTGAATTCATGCCGGATTCCAGCGCGGAACGTCAGATTCCGTCTGAGCCTCATCGAGTCCTCGACGTACCAGGCCCCAAACCAACTTCTCCATCCCACTTCCGTGGGATTGGGAACTACTTGAAAGTTGTTCACGATGCCTTGCAGGAACGTCTGCAAAGTCGTGAACGTCGCTTGTCCCTGCGTGCGCGATGCAGTGTGGTCATTATGGTGGAGACGCTGGAACCAGACGCCCGTCGCGATCTGGTGGCGTCCGCTGGCGATCTTCAGACTATCGGTGTAGGTAAAAAGATTTCTACGATTCCAGACGTTGGAGTTGCTTGCGCCGGCGCCCGTAATTGCGGCTCCGGTCGTACCACCTCCGATGCTGATTCCGCCCGGCCCGGCGCCGGTCACGAAGGAAAGGCCTGGAGCAAAGGTTGCCTGTGGCACCGAATCAATGTTGTAAGCGGCGCGGGAGAAACCGGCGCTGAATGTGTTCAGTATTCGCGGCGAAATAATATGGGTTTCATGGAAACTCAAAACCTGCATGTGCAGAGCCAGACGTGTGGCAAACAGAGTATCCGAGGCGGGCGTCATACTATCGCCGGTGTCCATGGTGTAGACCGCCGAAAGGGAATCCTGATTCGGCAGCGTGTAGTCCGATCGTACTGTGCCGAAATCCTCCTGTATGGATTGCTTCGGATGGTTGTACGACAAGGCTATCCCGCTCGGTAATCCATTCACAAGCAGCCCCCCTCCGTTGGGCTCCGGCCAGAACGATATGAAGGGCAACATCGCTCGATTCAAATTGGGGACTTCCGAATAGACGCCGGACGCGTTCGGCAAAAAACCTTGGCGGGCCTGCTGGTCAGGCACGACTCCGACGTTGCTGAGGCCCAGGTGTTGCCGAAATCCTTCGTAATTGGCGAAGAAGAATAGACGATCTTTCCGCAGAGGTCCCCCTGCCGCGCCTCCAAATTGGTTCCTCTGGAACGGGGGAACGGGGCCTTGGTCGAAAAAATTTCGCGCATCGAGCGCGCTGTTTCGGAGGAACTCAAAAACGGATGCATGCAGCTGATTGCCTCCGGATTGTGTCACCACGCTGACTTGCGCCCCAGCTCGTTTCCCATATTCGGCAGCGTAAGTTCCCGTCAACACGTTGAACTCGCGGATAGCATCGATGCCAAGCAGACCACCGCTGACACCGCCGGGAGTGACAGCCAGTTGGCTGGTTCCCGTGTATTCGATGCCGTTCAACAAAACGAGATTGTCCCCCGTCCGGCGCCCCGCGACCGAAAAAGTGTTTCCGCTACTGGTCGTCGTGTTCGCGCTTTTCATCGAGCTGTAATTGATTGCACCCGAGTTGAGCGCGATCAGATTATCGAAACTACGGCCGTTGAGCGGCAGGTCCTTCACCTCGCGTTCGCCGACTAACCCAGACACCTGAGCAGTGGTAGTGTCGACTATGGGAGCATCTGCGACGATTCTCACCTCCTGCAAAAGCTCGCCAACCTCAAGCTGCAGGTTAACGACAGCTTCCTGTCCAACTTCCAAATTGATGCCGGAGCGGACCGCCGCCTTGAAACCTTCTTTTTCCGCTCTCACCTCTTGAGGGCCGACAGAAACTGAAAGAATTCTGAAGTTGCCCGTATCGTCAGTTGCGGTGGTCCGCGTTGCGGCCGTCTCCAGGCTTTTGACAGTGACAGTCGCACCGCTGACTGCGGCTCCGACAGCGTCCTGAACTCTTCCGGAAATGGTCTGGGCAAACTGAGCATGCGCCACAGACACACTGGCGCAAAAGACTGTAAACCCCAAGAGGAGATTCAGGAGGCACCTCCAATTTGGCGACTGGTCCATCAAACTGTTCGCAATTGAATTCGGATTATAACGATGCGGGACTTCGACACGCAAAAATTCGGGGTCAGACGGGTGAATTCCCTATTTTCCGCTGAGCGAGCGTGTTTTGGAAAATAGGGAATTCACCCGTCTGACCCCGAATTTCCCGTGATATGCTCGCTCGCCGATGGTCGATTTTTCGCCAAAGCTCACGTCCGTGATTGCGGCCTGCCTCGTTTTTGCTGCTTGTACCGGGCCCGCATCCGGGGGCGCACACCTTGTCGACCGAACCCGGTCTTCGATGGGGACTGAGCTTCGGCTGACGGCCTGGACCAACGATGAACCGGGTGTTGTCGCAGCTTTCGAAGCGATCTTCCGCGAATTCGACCGGCTTGAAGGCCTTTTGAGCAATTGGCAAGAAGACAGCGACGTTCAACGGCTCAATTCGGCTGCCGGCCAACATCCGGTTCGAGTAGGTACCGAGCTCCGCGACGTTCTCGAAACGGCGCGGCAGGTCAGTGATTGGACGAACGGGAAATTCGATGTGACGTTCGGCGTCATGTCGGGGCTTTGGAAATTCGATTATCAGAATCAGGACGGCACGATTCCCGATCATCGGGAAGTCGTTCGCCGCCGATCGCTCATCAACTACCGCGACATCGAACTGGACGAAAGAAACGGGACGGCGTTCCTTCGGCGCCACGGGATGGTGGTTAACCTCGGCGGCATCGGGAAAGGCTATGCAGTAGATCGCGCACGCGCGATCCTGCACGAGCGTGGATTTCGCGATTTCCTGATTCAATTCGGCGGCGACATGTACGCAGGTGGCCGCGAAGGCGATCGTCCGTGGAAACTCGGTATTCAGGATCCCCGAGGACCCGCGAACCGGATCTTTGCGACTGTGGACGTGTCCGACAGCACGTTCAGCACGTCCGGTGATTACGCCCGTTCATTCATAAAGGATGGACGCCGCTACCATCATATTCTTGATCCCGCTACCGGCGAACCCAGCCAGGGTTGCCGCAGCGTGACGATCATGACCGCGACCGCAACCATCGCCGATGGGCTCTCCACCGGAGTATTTGTGCTGGGACCCGAACGCGGCATGGCACTCATCGAGCAGTTGCCGGATGTCGAAGGCATCATCGTCAGCGCGAAAAACGCGCTGCTCGTGTCGTCAGGCCTGCAAGGGCGCATGACGTTACTTTCGCCGCCGGCTGACGGGCCATAGAAGGAGGCTTATGTATCCTAAGAGAATCCTAGTCGGCTTTGCGATTACTGCGGTCTTTTTCATTGTGCCGTCACGCGCGCAAGACGCCGCCAAAGGAAAGCTGGCCATGGCCAAAACCATCAAGTGCACATTTCCCCTGATGGTCGTGGGTACGTGGAGCGGCGACCAGGCCAAGGCTGAAGTCAAACCGTCCAAACTCGTGCTGCAGTTCGAAGACGTCAACGCCGATGAGGGGACGGCCCGGATGGAGGGTGCTCTTGGCGGAACGTACGACATTACAGTGCGTTATGCCGGGGGATACTTGCACTTCATCCAATCGTTCCTCGACGGGCCGTTGTACACAACTACAATTCTCGAAAAACAAACCACGGAGGGAAAACTGAAAGCCATGCACTCCCGCCACGAGTTCACGGACTTCGCTCTGCCCGGTTTCACGTCCAGCCCCGAGCAATACTACGGCGAATGCGAAATCGTTAAATAGAGGAAGCCTGTGCTCGCTTCTTGACGATCAGCCAGTGAGGACACTTCTGCTTGTCCATATAGAGGCGCTCGCAATCGTCGCAGCGGACGCACTCGCTAGCCACAATTGTGGGTCCGCGAATGGCTCCCCACTCGCATGTCTTTTCACAGATCTTACAGGTGTTGCATTCCGACCAGCGCTTGATGCGAAAGACCGTCAAATTTGAGAGCAGTCCAAGAAAGGCGCCGACCGGGCAGAAGAACCGGCAATAGAGATTCCGAATGAAAACCGTCGCCGCTAGCAAGACGGCTAGTCCCATCCACATGCCGGTCGAAGCCTGTAGCGAAAACATCCAGAACGGCTCGACATACCTGTAGATCGAGATGTTCTTTGTCACCCAAAAATACAGGACCGTGGCTCCAAGCAAACCGTATTTGATATAGCTCGCTCGGCGCTCGATTCGATCAGGAACCTCGAAGCGCAGCCTGGCCGGGACGATCTTGTCGAGAAGTTGTGTCATTGCGCCGAACGCGCAGACGCGGCCGCAATACAAACGTCCCCACAGGACGGTGGTCACCACCGTGAAAATCGCAAACAGATACCAGGTCATGTTGTGCCTGAACACCGGCAGGTTCCAGGCGATCAGGCCGAAGACGTTCACGATCGTGATCAATTGGCTTCGCGCAAACCCGAGGTAGAGCACCGCTGCACCCATGGTGATCCACTTCAGGCGTTCGCTCTTTCTGAAGAAGCTCACGAGCGCGAGTGTCGCGAAAGCGGTGAACATTGTGAGATCGGCCGCCTGTTCTCTCAAATCCGCGGCCAAGTTTGAAGTGGCTTCATCTTCGTCCGCGAAATTCCACGCATCCTTCGTCGCCTGAGCAGCAGCGTCCACCGCAAGGACAAGCATTAACAAACCTGCGACGATGAGTTTCATTTCGCCGTCCCCGGAGGTGTAAGCACAGCTCGCGCGAGCCGCCGGGCGCCGTTTCTGATTGCGCGTGACGAGCTGGTGATGGAGATCGTTGCGCGAGAAACCGCAGCTACATCGGTTCCGACTTTGAATGGATCGCGGATATCTTTGCCCTTGAATTGCAGTGCGAATTCGGGAAGCTCTACGGAAAAGTATCCGTAGGGTTCGTGGTGCTCGGTGACGAGGATTCCGGTCAAATGCGCGGTTGTATCCAGTCCAACCAGCATCTTGATCGGACCATCATATCCGCGCTCGAGCGGTTCCAGTTCGGTCGTCCAGAATATGTAACCCGCAACCGTCTGTGATCCCGGACTGCCGGTGTACGCAACGAAATGCGGTAGTGGCCGTGTTTGCTTCGGTGAGAAAGCGGTAGCCGTAGGAAATACTCGCTTGAGTTGGGCCTCGAGAGCGCGATCGAGAGTTGTCTGCCCCAGCGCAAAAGGCAGGATGGCTATCGTCATCAACAGCAGAAGACCCAGATACCGCATTCACTCTCCAACTGTAGCGGCGGTCTATGAAGCTGTGAACGAATTGATCCGTCTGCCAATCTAGCCGGCGTCAACAACAGTAGCCCAGGGCGTAAGCCCTGGGTCAGAGTTGATCGCAACGAAAAGCCCTGAAAGGGCGACATATTCTGCCGCCCCTTCTGGGGCTGTTCGATTCACTGTACGTCTTCCCAGGGCTGACGCCCTGGGCTACCTTCTGTCGCCGCTTCGCGGCGAAACAATTCATTCACACCTCATAGACCGCCGCTACAGTTCATTGAGGCGCTGATTGTATCGTATGTCGGTGTATCATCTCTCGGGGGAATTTATGAGATCTGTGGCTGCAGCATTGCTTTTTGCGTTCATCTGCATTTTTGCCGCTCCGGCGATAGCCCAGCACGATGAGGTGGGCGTGCCGATCGTAAAAGCGCCGTATCACCTTCCGGTATTCACGAATGAATACGTCACGGTGCTGAAAATCGATATTCCGCCGGGACGCAACACCGGCTATCACACTCACACGGAGGACAGCGTCTCGGTCAACATCGTTCCCGCAGACATGACGAACCAGAATCTCGGATCGTCCGAAGTGATCCGCGGCGAACGCGCTCAACGCGGCCGTACCAATTACACCGCGTACAGCAAGGGAGGACCGCGCACGCACAAAGCAACGAATGTCGGCCAGACTCCATTCCACAACGTTTCCTTTATTTTTAGAAACCGTCCCGGGCAATTTACGCCGTCGGCGCGTTCGAACGCTCCCGCTTATACGCAGATCATGGACAACGAACGGGTGCGGGGCTGGCGGCTCTTACTGGAGCCAGGCCAGTCCGCTCCGGCGATTTCCCAAACGGCGCCCGGCATCCGTATCGCCGTGGATGGAGGAGAGCTCGTCGAGAGTGTCCCAGGATTTGCGGACCGCGGATGGACGCTCCGAAGCGGCGAGTTCTATTGGCAGGAGCCTGGAGTGACGCGTGCGCTCCGGAATATCGGCACCACGCGTATCGAGATCGTGGAATTCGAATTGAAGTGACGCGTTCCGTTGGATTATGCCAGCCGCATGACAACCCATGCAGCAACTGCGGCGGCGCGTTCATCGGCTCGCCATGGTCTTCCGGCTGATCGCCCGATTGCTGCGAGCGTGCTCTTGATCTCATGGGGCGTCCTGCGCAGTTCCGGAAAAGTACGTTCCTCGAACGCTCGATCGGAGAAGCTTCGCCACTGCAGCCTATGCTCTTCGGCTGCGACCTCCAGGACTCGCCGAAACAATATTCCTTCCGCGGCGTGAGCACGGATATGCGGATTACCGATGCGATCCAGTTGGCGATCCGGCGAGCCCACAACACCGATACCGGAGACTTTGAAGCCCTGCGATGACACATCGTTCAAAAGCCCTGCCAACATTTTGATGGCTATAGCTTCGATCCGGCGCTCCAACGGACGGACTGCCCGCTGAGCATCATTCCACGGCAGTTCCATTACTTGATGGTGTGGACCTGTTGCCGGTAGCTTTGGGTCATATAGTGCAACTTCCCAACGAGCCAGATATTCAGGTGTGCCGTCGTTTCGCTTGAGAGCAATCGCAATGGCTCTCCCAGTCTTCGCCCGAAAGCCGATCGTGGCACTTTGCATGATCGGGGCTCACTCGACCGTGAACTGCATTCGGTTGGATAACACCTTCGAGGCTTCATCCTCAACCCAGATCTCGAACCCGCCGGTGTCCAGCATTGTGGTGTCGATCTTGTGAGAGAACTCGCCGCGGTCATTGGTCCGCAAGCGCAGTGGGTTATACTCGCTGCCATCGGGCCGCCGAAGATGGGACATGGCGGTGCGATCCGGAGTAAAGCCCGCGCCCATCACAAAAATGAGATCGCCGGATTTCACGCGGTTGGCGGAAATGCGAATCTGCGGCTTGTTTTGGAACGTGGCCATGGACGGTAAGACCTAGTTTAGCCGAACCGCCGCTTAGAGTTATGACCTGGTTTGCCGTTCCCTCAAGGTCGAACGATCACGATCTGGCTGAATCACCAAGCGGACACTCCATGTGTTTCGGTGGTTCCCATAGTCGCGGATATGGAAACATTCGCACGATCATTGACGAGCTTCAAAAACTGACTTACGGCAGCGTCTGAGGTTGTTAGCGGGATCCGGTAAAACTTCATTCCGGCGCGTTCGACCAACGCTTGCTCGTCGAGGCGGCCGTCGCGCGTCAGATCGATTAAAACCAGGATGAGACGTGGAAATTAGCGGTGACCCCCGTGGCCGACGCCGCGCGTTCCTCCCCCGTGTCCGGCGCCCATCGGACGGCCTCCGCCAAATCCACCGCTTGAACCAGGCGCACGGCCCCGGCCAAATCCACCGCCCGAACCGGTCTGCTGGCCTCCACCAGACCCAGCCCCCGAGCGAGACCCAGAGACCACTGTAGGGTGTTGCGGACGCGGTGATGCACCACTGCCCCAAGGATGTGTCGTAAATGCGGAAACGCCTGCAAAGGTAGCGATAGAGACAAACCTATAGCCGTAATAGGAACGATATCCCCCGCGTGGGATGAAGGTGAAGCCGGTCAAGAACGGGCTGTAAATCCACGACGACCGGTTGGAATAGATATCCCAGTAGGGGTACCCAAAGGAGTACACATTGCCACGCGACCGGTCGCGATATGCCAGCGCATTCGCTTTCGCCAGAGCAGCTGAGCGCTGATCGCTCCAGAGATCGAGCTCGCCATTAGGCCGTCCAATGATGCTGCTCACTGTGTAGCCTTCCGCGAGCACGGCGATTTGGTGACCTTTCTTGACGGTCGTAGAGTTATCTGCTGTGCGGAGCTTTCCGTCGAGCACAAGAGCGGTGCCGTCGGAGAAACGGTACGTACCGCTAGATACGATCAGAGCCTGCAAATGGCCAGTTGTAACGCGAATCGGGATTTGTTTGTCAATATCGCCCGCTTCGATTAATACGGCTCCCTGCACAATGCGAACGGCTATCTTGGATAGCTCCACTGAATCCAGCACGACGGTGGAGTTCTCACCGATGCGCAGGAACGAACCCGGATTCAAAAGTAACTCCACGTGGCTCTGTGGCCCAGTCTCTACCGGCGCGCCGGCCACGATTTGGTCATGGACACGGACATTTGCCTGGCCGTCAACATAGTTGACCAGACCGGCTTTCGCCGAGACCATGTATTGCATCAAGAGAAACAACGCAGCAAGCATAGTGAGTGTTCCGATCTTCCGTAAGCAAACGTGCTTCTAGATCGAGCGCGTTTGTTGGATCAAGCACGTACCAATGCCTACGTTTTATTCTCATAACAGCTTTCGACGGCCGACTCAAGAAAATCTTCGAGTTCGAAGGCAACGTTCAGACGTTCACTACTGGGCTGCGAAGTGCTAAGATGCTCCTAGTTTTTGAGGCAATACTTTTCAATTAGAAAGCGAGGAGCATATGAGTGAACGAACTTCTCCGTCATCGTCGGAAAGGCGGTCCTTTCTCACTCGTTTGAGCACCGGCGTCACGGCTTTTGCGGCTGCGATGGCGGGGAGCGCAGTAACTGGTTATGGGCAATCTGCGCCCGCGGCATCCTGGCAGCCGGAGCGGCACGAGAAGGACGATTGGTTGGAGAGAATACCCGGTAAACATCGGATGCTGTTCGATACCACCACGGCCGATGGCTTGGGAGATGCGCTGGCTTTTGCAAATAATTTCCTGCGCACGAACCGCAACGAGTACGGACTTCAGAATAACGACATTGCCGTGATAATGGTCATGCGCCACCGTTCAACGGGATTCGCGTACAACGATGCGATCTGGGCGAAGTATGGAGTCCAAATCTCGAAGAGAGCCAATTTTGTCGATCCGAAAACCAAAGAGGCTCCGAAAATCAACCTCCTCAACGTCGCAAAGTACGACGTGGAGTTGCCGAACCGTGGCAACACTGTGGACGCGCTTCTGAAGCAGGGCGTGCACTTGGCCGTGTGTTCAGTGGCCACTCGCGGCATTGCTACTGCTGTTGCTGAGGCGACGGGTGGAAACGCAGACAATATCTTCACTGAGCTGGTTTCAAACCTGCTAACTACGAATGCCCACATGGTCCCTGCGGGAATCGTCGCCGTCAATCGCGCGCAAGAACACGGATATACCTTCGTCGGTTCCTAAACACTTAAAGTCCCTCCTAAGTTGAGGGTGTTGCAAAACTGCCGCAAAGCGGTTTTCGTCTGCTGTAGCGGCGGTCTATGACCGCCGGTATTTCGTTGATTCTGCGAAAAACCGGCGCTCATAGAGCGCCGCTACAGTAAGAACCGAACCCGCTATTCCGCAGTTTTGCAACACCCTCAAGTTTACGGGGAGCCGAGCGAAGCGAGGCGGGTTGATTCCAAAAGGGAACGCTCCGTCTGCCTGCATGCGCGCAATGCTATTGTTCGATACCAACAGTTCCTTGAAAGAAGCCCAGTTACCGGATCCGGCACCCGCGCCAGGCGAAGTCCTTATTCGCGGGTTCCTCTGGTGTTAGCGGATCCAAGTGTGTGCCGCGGAGCTCGACGGTTCCTTACAGCGCGGGCGCCGGAGAAACTGGAGAAACTAATCCTGCACTTTTTGACCGGTCCGCACCGTGTAGGCTGCATCCACAGGACTGATGAAAATCTTTCCGTCACCATGCTGGCCGGTCCTGGCGCCCGCTTGAATGGCGGCAATAGCCGCGTCGAGCTTGGCCTCTTCGACGACGATCGTGAACATGATCTTCGGCAGTTCGCTGTAAACAGTATTGCCGACCTGCACGCCTCGCTGCTGTCCCCGGCCAAAGACGTCCATCTTCGTCAACGAAACGACGCCTGTTGATTCCAATGCATTCATAACCTGTTCTTCTCGATCCGGTCGAATAATGGCGCGAATCATTCTCATACGTGAATCTCCACCCATACCTGATTGTCTTCAACGCACACGGGATAGGTCTGTAAGGTGAGGCCGGGATCCGTCGAGCACCGGCCGCTGATCAAATCGAACTTGTAGTCGTGCAATGGACATGTCACTTCGCAATTCTTGACAGTCCCTTCGTCCAGCGGGCCGCCGGCATGCGGGCATTCGGCATCGATAGCGAAGATGCGTCCATCGGCGTGAAGAAATAATGCCAGTTGTTTTCCTTTGACGGCGGTGGAATAGGCGAGACCGGTCTTGAGGTCATTCACGCTGCAAACCATGACCTGCACCGCTTTCTTGGACCGAACGTTAGTAACGGTCAGAGTGCCTGCACTGGCGGCGTTCTTCGTCTCTCGAAGACTGAGCAACGGTTGAGGTGCGTCGAACTCAAACTCTTCGTCCGGCATTTCCGTAGCAGGTACCATCAAGATGCGATCGCGGACAGTCGGTCGCGCCTGAACCTGTTTGAACAATTGCAGGTGCTTGACGACATTTGCGAGCACATCGGGCAAAGCTTCGTCGCAGGGCACGATGTCCATGATCTGCGTCCCGGCTCGAGCCTGGGGTCCCGTTTTGCCGCCGACATAGACGGCGACTGCGTCGATCGACCGGCCTTCGACATTCACTTTCATGCCGCGCAGACCGATGTCCGCCGCCTGATGATTGCCGCAGCCCGCCGGACAACCCGACCAATGGATCGTGATGGGCTTGCCATCCGGGCCAAGCCGCTCTTCCAATGCCTTCGACATTTGTACGGCGCGCCCTTTCGTATCGATCTGGGCGAGATTGCAATAGTCGGTTCCGGTACAGGCAACGAGCCCTCTAAAGAAGCGTGATGGCTCGGTTGTCAATTCTCGCAGCAATGGCTCGCTCAACAGCGCATCAAGACGGTGCTCGGGAATGTTTACGAGAATCGCGTTTTGACCCGTGGTGAGGCGGATCGACCCGCTGCCATATTCGTCTGCGATACGTGCAAGTTCACGCAAGGATTCATGACCGATTCGGCCCACGCTCACGCGCACACCAACGGAATAGAGGCCGGGCTGCTTCTGCCGCCGCACACCAAAATGGTCATTGTGGCCGTCGGAACGTGCATCTTTTCCTGCCGCCGCGGGCTGCCATCCGAGGCGCTCGACCAGTCTCCTGCGAAAGCC
The DNA here is from genome assembly GCA_003223875.1 of Acidobacteriota bacterium. GTDB lineage: Bacteria > Acidobacteriota > Terriglobia > 20CM-2-55-15 > 20CM-2-55-15 > 20CM-2-55-15. The sequence continues at coordinate 21,490 of QHWY01000107.1, forward strand.
ATCCAGACCCCATTCCTCCAAAAGAAACGCAAGGCGGCATTGCGTCCTTGGTCCGCGAGCGCCCTCATCGTGAAAAATTTTGATGATTTGAATGACGACGTCGTGGGCTTGACCCGGCTCGATGAACCAGTCAAGATTCGAGGCAATCGTAAACCCGCCCGATCCCATCTTCCCGCCCACTAAGATGTGAAATCCCGAATAAAGCGTCCCATGAATAAACTTGGTCGCCGGCACCAGTGCGACGTCTTGCGATTCGTTGTGCGTGCAGTTTTCAGCGCAACCGGTAATGGTCATGTTGAACTTGCGCGGTAGATTCGCAAACTCGGCATTGCCGTCGGTGCCTACGATGGTCCGGTCGAGGGCATACACAATAGGTGAGGCGTCCAGCAACTCCGTCGGCGTTAAGCCTGCCAGAGGACAGCCGTTGATATTCCGAACATTGTCCTGACCTGTCTGAAGGGTACGAAGATCGACGCCGCGCAATCTCTCAAAAATGTCGGGAACGCTCTCGATCGTGTATCCGCGGAGCTCTATTTGCTGGCGTGTTGTGATGTCAACTGAACCATTTCCCAATCGTTTCGAGAGATCCGCAATGGCAACCAGTTGCGCGCTCGTGGCGAATCCGTTGGGCATTCGGATTCGCATCATGAATTTGCCTGGCGTCGGCTTTCGAAAAAAAACTCCGATCCACTTCAGCAATTCCTTGTCGGCGGAGCTGAGGGCCTCCCAACCGTCCCGAACGAACCGCGGAAGATCTTCCCTTATGCGGAGAGGATTGCCGTCCTTGGACTGTTTGTATTCTTCGATGGGGTTCGCACCCTGACGCATCTAAACCTCCGCCAGGACCGGTTCTTGCGCTTCAGTTGCGGCATCATCCGTGCGGATCTGCATCACTCCATCAAGGGGCAAAACAAAAATTTTCCCGTCGCCAATCTGGCCGGTCCGATTGGCTTCGATGATCGCTTGAACCAGCGTCTCGACCTGAGTCTCTATGACAATCCAGGAGATCATTCGCTTCGGCAAATAACGGAAACCTGTTCCGGACGTTGCTCCTCTGCGTGCGAGGAACTGCAATCCGCGTTGCCTGCCGCGCCCAACGACACGGTGATGCGTGAGAGCCACGATGCCCAGGCTTTCGACTTTTGATTTGGTTGCAAGCCACCGCTCCGGCCGGATGATGGCGACGACCTCCTTGAGAACATCCGAAGACACAAAAGAGTCAGACGCCTCTGCCTCCTCGGCCGACTGAGCCGGCCGTGTGGTAAAGAGTATTTCCGCGGCCTTTTCGCGAATCCTCTCCTTTTTATGAAACGCGCGTAGCAATCGGGGCGCGATACTGAGATCGCCGAGCAGGATGGCACCTGCCAGACGTCCCCCGCGCAAGATGACCTTTTTATATATTCTGCGGCGGGCGTTGGCATACGTAATCGTCTCGTCGTCATCGTCGGTGGGCTCTTTCTTGCCCAGAACGACTAAGTCGACGCCCATTACCTTTAAAGAGGTCGTTGTGTCCGACCCGCCATAAACGGCTTGCGCATTCGAGCCGCTGAGACGATCGGCGAGCACCCTGGCTTGTTCCGAACCGGGAGCCGCAAGACCGTATACCTGACCGTGGTGTTCAGCGCATTCACCAATCGCATAAATAGAAGCATCGTTGACGCACGCCAAATCGTCGCCGACGACAATACCCCGCCTAACGGTCAGTCCCGCCTGCCTCGCAACTTCGACATTCGGATGAATGCCCGCGCTGATGACCAGCATCTCGCATGACTCCGTGCCGCCGTCGCTGAAGATGACGCTCTCAACCTTGCCATTTCCGATCACAGTTGTGATCGATTTGCCCAGATGAAACTTGATGCCCATGGCTTCCAACGACGAGCGCAGCACGCCACCCGCGGCAGAGTCCAATTGCACGGCCATGGGATGAGGCATCAGTTCGACGACATGAACTTCGAGACCACGATTCAACAGACCTCGCGCGGCTTCCAGTCCCAGCAGGCCACCACCGACAACCACAGCTTTCCGTACCTTCTTGGCATGCTTCAGGATCCGAATGGCATCGTCGAGCGTGCGAAAAACAAAAATACCGTCGCGGAAACGGCGCGTGCCGGTCATCAGGCCTTGGATTGGCGGAACGAACGGTTTAGATCCGGTCGCAAAGATCAGACGGTCATAGGGTTCCCGGACTCTACGGGTCCCGAAAACCAACTTTGAGTCGCGATTGATGGCGTCGACACGGACTCCCGCATGGACCGTGATTCCATTGTCGCGGTACCACTCGAGCGAATTCAGAAAGATATCTTTCACTTCGTGAGAGCCGGCAACAACACTCGACAGGAGGATGCGGTTGTAATTTCCATGAGGCTCTTCGCCGAACACGATAACGTCGAAGTGTTCCTGGCCATTGCGGCCGGTCAGTTCTTCAACGAATCGTCCGCCGGCCATTCCGTTGCCGATGACAACCAATCGTTCAATGTGTTTCATGCTTTATTACAATTCCGTAGGTTTGGTTACACATCTGTAGCGCCGCTACAGTTCGACTAAAACCGATACAGCCCTTCCAGATATCCGAATCCCGCATCGTTACCCTGCGGGTAGATCTGCTTCATCGCGGCGAGCCCTTGCGTGTATCCAAAGTAACCGGTGACCGTGAGCTTCCGGTTCACGCGATATTCAACGCTCGTGTCGTAAAGATTGCCCAGCGACCGGTGGCCGGTCGTCGAACGGCCCGAGTAACCGAAAGTCCAGGGCTGAAAAACGCCGCCTCCGCTGTACCAGAGATCATTGGCTTCGGCTAAGCGAAGTGAATGAAATTCGCTCGAAATTGTGATCTTCGCGTGAGGCCGCAGAATCAAAGCGCCGAACGCATCTTCGTTGTTCATCATGTTGAAGAACGGGAAGCGGGCGTAAGGACGCGGCGTCGGCAGCAATTGAAAGAAGCTGCCGTGCGTGTTGTCATCCGGATTGCCATCGCCCGAGCCCCATGTATAGCCGCCGCGCAGCCACGGCTTGAGAGCCGGTAAGATCTTTGGTTGGAAGCCGGCCTCGGCATCGATCGTTCCCGCGCGCTGTCGCTCGAATCCCCAGCGACCGGTTTGGGCTGCACCCCAGAACATCAGACTGAATGTTCCACCGCTCGTCTCGAACGCGTGGAGCGTGTGGCCGCCAAACGTGTCGATGCGAATGTTATTCGTGTCTCCACGACGCACAGTCAAAGGACGGCTGTCCGTTTTTAAAATGTGCCGCCAGTCGTCGTACTCGATGATGAACAAGCGGGTGTCGGCCGCGTGGCGTCCCTTGCCCCAATCACGGGTGTAAGCGGCATACCCGAACGCGACTTTGTTCCAACCCCATCCATCCACCTGGAATACGCCGCGAGTCGGCACCCCAGCGATAAAAGTGATGTTGTCGGACTGTGATGGGGCGTACGAATAATGCGCACCGTCAAAGCTGCGCTGAATGTCGGAGAATCCGAAATCGCCGAGCAGCCGCTGCGTGACGCGATCGCGTTTCAATGCGGCCAATGTTGCGTTCTTGGGCGCCAGTTCCGTGCCGTCCAGGAATGTGAAGCGTCCGATCTTCAGATGTCCTTTTTCGGTGCCTAGGGAGTCGAACTGGATATAAAGCTGGCGCGGGAACACCATCGCCGTATTTCGGTTTCCCTTGTTTGCCGCGAAATAGTTCGAACCGAAACCGAGAGCGCCTTGTTGCGGTCCACTGCCGTTCGCGCCTTCGGGAAGTCCAAGAAGAAACGGTACTGCCACTTCGGCATTCCATTGCCACGCGTGATGGCTCTGCGAAAGATTGAGCCGTAGGAGATTGCCGGAATATTGGTATTCATTATTTCCCGATGCGGGTTGAAACCAATCCCATGTATAGACCCGCGACCGCAGGCTGCCGGTCACGGTGACGTCGCCAAGTTTTATCGGGGCCGGCGCCGCCGCCGGAGCTGGTGCCGCTTGTTGGCCGTAAGCATTAAGCGCGGAGAGCGCGAGCAGAACAACAAATACCAAGCCCATCGGCTAATCCCCCGCCGCGAGGGCCACGCCCGCCCGATTTTGCACAGGCTGCGCCGCAGTTTCCGGTTTGCGCGCGTACGTGTACCAGAACGCAATTCCCGTGAACAGCGCCCCAGCTACGATGTTGCCGAACGTCACAGGTATTTGATTCCACCACCACCAGTCACCCAGGGAAATGGGAGCTCCAAAAAATATGCCGGCGGGAATGACGAACATGTTGACGATTGAATGCTCATAGCCGTGCGCAAAAAAGATTGTGATGGGCAGCCACATCGCCGCGACCTTGCCGATGGTGGAACGCGATATGAATGCGAGCATTGTTCCAACCGTCACCATCCAGTTACAGAGCATTGCCTTGACAAAAGCTGTGCCCCATCCGCCCACGCCCAACGCCGCGAAACCAAGCGTTTTTGCCTGAGCAATTTTGCGAACCTGATCTCCAATCGCCGCGCCGTTATTGGCTCCGAAACTCGTAATTGCGGCGTAAAACAAAAGCGCATACAAGACACTCCCAAATAGGTTGCCGACATAAACCCATGCCCAGTTGCGCAACATTGCCTTCGCGGATATTCGTTGGTCGATCAAAGCGGCTGGCAGAAGCGCGAAGTTTCCTGTGGCTAATTCGAGGCCCAACAGCACCAGAATCACAAAGCCGACGGGGAAAATGATTGCCCCGACCAGTCCCGGCAACCCTTGACTGAGCGCGATGAACACGAGAGAAGTCGCGTAGCCGAGAAATACGCCAGACAGGGCGCCACGAATGAACATGTCGGGGGCAGGAAGACCTGCCTTCTTCACCGCTGCCTTCAAAGCCTCAGATACAACTTCATCAGGAAGCACGTAATCCATGTACACTCCTTTCAAATGGTTGCCTCCGCAATTGCAATGTCCGTGCCTTTCGTCCGAAAACTGAGCAAACGCAGGACTGGCATGAATTTCAGCGCGTTGAAGAGTGCCCGAAGAAGCTACAAGAATGTAAGTGGCTTAAACGAACGAAACAATTTTGTGGAACTTCTGGAGCCGCGGCACGTAATTACCGATTAACCGCGGGCCGGATGCCGTTAGCTTCGAGCTTCGCGCGGCTGGCGGGACTCGTCATGAGCGTGACGAAGGTTTTTGCTGCCGGAGAGATGTTGTTCCGATGCCAAAGCGAGTAAGTCGTCGCCAGCTCGAATTCCTTCGGGAACGGGCCCGCGACGGCGTCGCGGCTGGCCTGAAGAATTTCGCTAACCTGCGTAATGCCGATATCAAACTTTTCTTCAAGCACCAAACGCATGGTCTCGACGCCGTCTTTGGCGACCGTGGATTTTCTGAGAACCTGGTCCTTCACGCCTAATGAGTCGATCACTTTCATGAAGTGAATTCCAACGGTTGCACCCCGAGCAGGATCGGAAAAAGCGATGCGCTTCGCACCGAGCAGCGCGGCTTTCAACTTCTCCGGCGTTGAAACGTCGGGCTTGGCCGAGCCTGGCGGATAGGCAATACCGGCAAGCGAGTCGCCCAGGCGGTAGGTGGTTCCGTCCTTGAGCTTTCCGATCTTCTCAGCGTCCGTGATTACCGCGGGACTTGTAATCAACAAAACTGCTTGAGGATCACTCGTAAACTTCTGTGCCGTTGCGCCGGCCGTATCGAAAATGACCGCAACTTTATGGCCCGTCTCTTTTTCGTATTGAGCGGCGATTTCGCTTAGAGGCGATTTGAAAGCTGCCGCCGCGTACACCTTCAGATCTTCAGCGAACAGGGATGGGCTGAACAATGTGATCAGAAGAAGCGACAGAACCGTTTTCATGCGACCGCCTTTCATGGCGGATCATACACGGAACACGAATTGTGGAGCAATGAATCCCCACAAGCGCAAAGAACCGGATGAGCGCCGGTGGGGTAGTTCCTCAGGCGTGTTGCGGGGACTCGTGCCGGGCAAGTCTCAAGTATGAGCGTCTGGTCTTTTCGTCGTTGGCCTCTTCGCGTACGAGCTTCAAGAAACATTCTTGATGGTAAATTGTTTTTCGGTAGACCGTCCGTCGCTCATAGGGAGCAATGCGCAGATGACACTTGTCGCACCATACGGGATGTTCGGAACGCATGCAATCTCCTTTTCGCCTTCAACTCTCGCCGACCTCACGTCGTGTTCGGTCGCGAAACAGCTTACAAACTTCTCGGATTTTTCTTTCCTCGGAACCATCTTCTTCGCGGATAGACTTCTGTCAAGGGGTGTACCGGCGAGATCTAAATCCATCAGATAATGCTCGAGTGACCGATTGGGACGAACGTTACCGCCAAGGCGAGCACACGACCGATCAGCCGCATCCGCTGATCACCCGTTTTTCTTCGACGCTCGCGCCAGGCCGGGTACTCGATCTGGCATCCGGCCCCGGGCGGCATGCGATGTGGTTGGCGGAACGTGGCTGGCAGGTGACAGCCGTGGACTACTCGCGAACCGCCATCGAAATTCTTCGGCAGCGTTGTCTCGCTAAAGGTCTGGCCGTCAACTCCGTCATCGCCGATCTGGAGCGGCACGAGTTCGGCATCCCACCCGAATCTTACGATCTGATCATCGTGTGCAACTATCTTCAGCGAGACCTGTTTGCGCCGCTCAAAGCCGGAACACGAATTGGCGGTACCGCCATGGCCGTCATTGCTCTGGTGGACGGCGATCCGAATGTTCGACCCATGAATCCCTCTTATCTTCTCAATCCCGGTGAATTGCAGGCGCAGTTTCAAGAATGGGAAATCGTCCATAGTTTCGAAGGAAAATCACCGGCAGATGCCCATCCGAGGGCCACGGCTGAAATCGTCGCGCGGCGCCGGTATTGATCAAACGACGGGGTATTTGTAAATCGAGATCAGTTCACGAAGTCATGAGCGCGCGCAAATGCGATAGCGTTGCCACCGGACTGCTGCATAGGATGGATGGTACGTGTCCTCGCACTCGCCGCGATGCTGCGGCCGTCCGGTTTAGCCAAAATTCGCGCCGTTCGTTCCAGAGAAAACCAAATTCGTGCCGCAACCGTTCGGGAAGCAGACCGATTCCAATGGCGCTGCCTAAAAAGAGGAGCGTTCCTTCAACCGACGGCGAAAATAGCGCACGGGCGATTTCGCAAGCCGTATCGGCCGCGGTGATGACGTTGCCTTCGAGCATGCGGCTCATATACGAACGGAATTCTGCGTACGTGGGCGGCGTCATCCGTTCTGGAATCGCAAACAGCCGCGCCACAAGCAGGCTGTCGCGGTAATACTCCTCGCGCTCGTCGTCGGACAAAGGCGAAACGAAGAGTTCGTAGACAAGAAGAGTCGAATCGACGATCGTATTCAGAACCCACAGCTTCAGCTCCGGATCGTTCGCGTCGTATTGCGTCCCGGCGGGGAAAATACCTTCTTGCGTCTTCAATACTCCGTGGACCTGCTGGTGTTTTTGATTGACGGACCGGATTGCGCGCAGAGCAAATTCACGGCTTCCGAACGTAATCGCAGCGGCGGCCATCGATGTCCGATAGAGGCGGGCAAGGCGGTGCTTACGAAACCGGCTGTGTTCAGCGACTCCGGCGGCAACCAGCGGATGCGCGATTTGCATCAATACCGCTCGGGGTCCGGCAAGACCACTGGCCAGTTCGCGATTCACGCGCCAGAACACTGAGGAAGGTGAGAAAAGCGGCTGCCCCATGACAGGCCTTTTACGCGGTGCGTAGGAATCTTCTGAGCGCGGCATCCAGGTCGGTTAAATCCACCGGTTTTTGAAGATACCCGTCGCACCCCGCTTGGTAAGCTTTTTCGACGGATAGAGTTTCGGGATAAGCAGTCAACGCAATTACGGGAAGATGATTCACGTCCCTGAAGGAGGAAATGGCGCGAAGCGCGCTCGTGGCCTGCAGTCCATCCGCTTCGGGCATACTCAAATCCATTAACACGAGATCAGGATTCGAATCTAACGCGACTTGGACAGCTTCTTTTCCGTGAGCGGCTTCAACGACGCGATGACCCAGTCTCTCGTTCATGGCGCGTAGAACGGTGCGGCTCTCCTCAAGGTCTTCGACCAGCAAAACTTTCATAGGTCTATCCATCAACTATTACTATGCGGCCTGATGGGGTGTCAATGGCGCGCCTCCCCTCCTCGCAGAGACAGGAAAAGCACATACCGGAAACGAGCTTGCTCTGTTTGCAGATGAAGCTCAAACTCACTACGTGGCCGCCACAGCAATGGCATGCAGATTGCCAATCCCAACACGTCATACAGTCGGAACTTATGCCGGGCGGCGCGATGAAGTATTCGGCGCGTGGAAGACGGCTATTACCGAACTGGCGCGCTGCCCGAACGTCGTTGCCAAGATTGGCGGTATCCAGATGGTGGTCAACGGTTACGGTTGGCATGAGCGAAAAAAACCGCCGACATCGGACGAACTGGTCGCCGCCAATCGGGATTGGTATCTGTACGCGATCGATCACTTCGGTCCAGCGCGCTCGATGTTCGAAAGCAACTTCCCGGTCGATAGGCTTTCGTGTTCTTACACCGTGCTCTGGAACCAGTTCAAGAGACTCACGAAAGATTTTTCGGCAGCAGAGCGCACCGCCATGTTTCATGACACAGCGATGCGTGTGTACCGGCTTCCGCGCCACTGAGGAACATTCGCCCTTTGCGAGGCGATTTCCGGCGTCCAACTTACCGGCGGTCATAGAAGCGCCCCTTCTGGGGCCGTTTCGATCTACGTCTTCCCAGGGCTGACGCCCTGGGCTACATTCTCTCGCCGCTTCGCGGCGAAACAATTCATTCACACCTGTAGACCGCCGCTACAGTGTCCAAATCCAATTATCATCGCGCGAGCGGATTGGGCCGGAGTTGGAAGCGCGCCGCCTTTGGCCGATTCGTCTTCCCACCTTCAAGATGGAACATAGTCCGTGTGCCGGAAGTGGACCACAGCGACTTGCCTTTCCAGCCGGCGTTCGGATCATCAATGCGGCCATCGACGTTCTTCGGGAAAAATCCGCTTGGATACGGGATACGGAAGGTAATGAGCTTTCCGTTAACCAAGGCATAAATGGAATCGCTCAGATTACCCATCGCGATCGGAACATTTCGACCGAGGCCAAATGTGTCGAATCGATCGATCCAGGTGTAGTAGCTCGCCTCGGCGCTTCCATCCTTCACATCCCGCAGTTGTGGTCCGGGGAATTGATAGAACGTCCAGCCTTCGGGGCAATGCGCGCCGGTCGCGGTCGGTCCGTTGAGAACCTTGCACTTGCGACGATCAAAACTTCCGAGATGGCCGCTCGCCAGTGATGTCCAATAGACGCCATTGGAATCGACATCGCCGCCACGGGGTCCGAAGCCGGGGGCTGCCACTTCATATATTTCACTGAGGGCGGTCTCGGTCGGATTGGGCCCTGGTTGCAGTCGAACGATTGCGCCAGGATATCCCACCACGGTTCCCCACACGGCACCGTCGGAGGGGCTGACGCTCACGGCATAAATGTTGACGAGCACGCGTTTGTCCTTCGAGGGATCGACTGGTTGATCGGGTCCCACAAAAGCATCGCGTTTACCGTTGCCGTTGGTGTCGATGATGAATGGCGTCCATCCTTGCGACTTCACTTCGTCGCCAGTTTCCTCAAACATCTTCCGGTTCAGCCAGCCAAGCACTCCCGGACCTCCGATGCCGGTACTGGTCCATAGCGTTTGATTTGCGTCCTCGCCGAAGTTGAGATGGTGGGTTTGGAAGCAGGTGCTGATTAGAGTGAACTTTCCAGTAGCCGGATCGTACATGGAGAGATGACGATCGGCTTCTTCGATCGGCAATACTTTTGCCGACGGATGAGCGGACCCATGCTTGCACACCTCCGGATTTTCTCGGGGCCGAACCCGAGACGTAAACCAGATACGTCCCTTTTCATCCATCATCGGATTGTGATCGAGTGTTTTGCTATCCCAGATCGGTTCGGCGCCCCAGTACGGGGATGCGCCAAACGGACTATTCTTCGACGACGGCGTGTTCGGATCACGTACGGGATGCAAGACTTCAGCCGCGGTGTGCGTTTTCGGATCGAGAACGGGTATCAAATCCGTGCTGTCCTCGGTCGATGCATAAATCTTGCCATTCGCATTCACTCTCGGATTGCGACGGTCGGTCGAGACCTCATCATGGAGGTAAGCGGTCGGTCTGCTCCAGTCCCACAATGTGATCACAAAATTGCGCTCGATTCCTTGCGGCCGCTCGGGTTTCGCGAAGGGCAACTCACCGCGGGCGACACGATCGGTCCAATCGGCAAAATATTTGAGCGCAATTTCCGTATCGAGTCGCGTGATGTCGCGGGTCATGAGTGCCAGTGCCCCGCCGGACTGGAGGCGCCGTCTCCAAGCCTCCACGGAATTCGGGAATGTGCCGAGCTCCTTCGGAATCGTTCGCATTCCCTTTGTGCCCAAGGCGTGGCACGACTGGCAGGCTCCCGTTTTGATGATGTTCAGCCATTCACCCTGGCTCTTTATCTTCTGCAATGGGAACTCGCTGCTCTCCGGCACCCGAAGCAACGAAAACCAGTAAAGTGCCGGATAATACTCCGCCGCTTGCGCCGGTGTGGGCGCGATCACGGCCTTCAGGTTCACGGCCTTGCCCGGCGTGGCGTTTACTTTCGGCGAGTCGATGAGTCCGTAACCTCGCACCCAAACGTTGTAATTCCCCTTCGGAAGCTCCGGTATCAGATAACGGCCCTGATCATCAGTGACCACAATTTTCGCGAACTTGGTTGGAAGATCCGTTGTCTCGGCAATCACCCACACACCCGCTTCGGGTCCCTTCGTAGTCGTAACAACCCCACCGATATCACTGTCTCCGATGGTCACAACACTTGCTGTGTTCTGCTGACTGCTGACCTCAACCGGTTGAAGGGCGAAAAAAATTGCTCCCGTTACCGCCACCAAGGCGATATGAATGGGCCATCTTGCTCTCATGTTCGTACTCCTTCCGATTCGGATCTTCACTTCATCGCGGGGCCTACGGGTGCGCAGCCTTCTGCTGCTCGGCAAGTATTGCGTGGAACATGGCCTCCTCAATGTCTGGTTCCAGCTTGCAGCTTGCCGGATCAATGAACGGATTTCGACTCCCGCTTCGAAGCTTCGCGTACTTCGTCTGCATGTCGTACTGCGCTGGATGATCTCCAACCTGGACATCACAAGGGAGCGAACGCACCAGCTTGAAGGACCGGTTGAACTCATCAACGATAGGCGGCGTCACGACATTGGGCGGGCGGAGGCTGCAGTTGATTACGACATTGTAGGTCTTGCCTCCCTCTTCGGCCTTCGTCGTCCACGTCGTGCAGCCGCGTGTGTGACCGGGCGTGAGATGCGCGATGAGCGTCGTGCCTCCCAACGTCACCGATTCTCCGTCGCGCAGCATTTTGTCGATCGGGTGCTCTTTGCCGCCGGGCTTCATGTCCCGCAGTGCCGGCACATCTTCGGTCATTGCCATCACCTGCGCGCCCGTCATTTGCTTCACCATGGCATCGCCCTCCTGGTGATCGCCATGGGCGTGGGTTCCGAGCAGAATCTTGGTATCGGAAAACTTGAATCCCAGTTGCTCGACCGACTTCTCGATGGTCGGGACATTCCGCTCATACGTGCTGTTGATGAGGATGTTTCCCTGCGGAGTCACGATCAGGAATGAACTCAGCGTGCGGGTCCCCACATAGTAGATGTTGCCGATGATCTTGTGCGGCGGGAATTGCGTCGTCTGATCTTCGGGCGTCCCCATGTTGCGCGCCAATATCGACCGCGGCGTATAGGTGCGTCCCTGCACTGTGACCGATGGATGGTCTGGTGGCTGAGCTGCCGTTTGCGCATAGCTCAAAGTTGCCGTCAGAATCAGAACGATCGTCCATATTGTCTTCATGCTGCCTCCCGAGCGTACGATTACGCGGATTATAACCCCGCCGTCGCTGTGCTACTATAAAACGGCCTTTTGCCCCAAGCTATGGAGAAGAAAATGATAGATGAGATCAAGGAGCTGCTGCAGTCCTTTCTTGCGCCGCAGCTTGAGGGCATTAGGGGAGACATCCGAGCATTGGATGCGAAGATCGCCAGCATAGACATGAAGCTGGAGTCGAAGATTGATGCCCTAGATATGAAGATTGACGCTCTAGACATGAAATTGGATGCGAAGATTGGCTCGGTCGACACGAAAGTTGAGAGCTTTCGGCGGGAATTGCTCGCGGAGATCCTCCGGGTCGAACAAACGCTTTCGACAAACTTTGTGCGGCTCGAGCAAAAAGTGGATCTCTCTTTGGGCGCAATGGTCGAGAAGATGGATCTTTTCCGGCGAGAGATGCTGGCCGAGATCAAAGCCGCATCAAAATAAATCTATCAACGTTCTCCCAGATCCGCGCGTAGCGCTTCCCGCTGTCCGTGTGTCAGTAGAGTCTCATTCTGGAGATCCACGAGATCGACGCCGACCGCGACAGGGACTGATCGGCCCGTTTTGAATTTCAGATACTGAACGGAACTGAGCCGTCCTTCACCGCGCTGGTGTTCGTCGCACATGGCTGGGATACGAGTTCCATTCTCGAGCACAACGTAGATTCTTTCGGGCAGACTCCACCATTCTCGTAGCTTCCGATCGCGCAGCGCGGGGTCTTCGATCTCGATCAACAGTGTGCAGCCGAGTTCCCCTTCACCGCCCAGGAGTTCGTTGTACGTATCGATTTCATGCGCGATATCGGACTCTCGGACAATACGCTCCGCGCGGATCATCTCCTGAATCTGGTAACGGACAGTGAGATGGTTTTCGAAAAGCAACGTCAGGTATTCGCCAATATGGATGCGCCGAAGTTCCTTCGCTTTCATGACCTCCGCGCGAAACCGGGCACGCATGTCTTCATACGTCATATAGTCGACGATTTCCGGACGCTCAACCATCGAACCCGCTCTCTCGGTACGCGCGCGCCAAAATGGTCATCGGATGCATCGGGCGGACTCCGGCGTGTTGCTGAAACTGCAGCGCGGCCAGCGGGCAATCGGTTGCCCAGATTTCGGCCGCCGACTCCTTCATTCCCTCGAATGCTTTCTTGCCGATTCGTGCGGAGGGTTCGAATCCTTCTACGGTCATTGCGAACGTGCCGTCGTGGCCGCAGCACTCCATGACGGTCGACGGCGAGACCCCAGGAATTTTTCGCAATAGATCTCTACCTTTAAAACCGATGGCTTGCGCGCGAAGATGGCACGGTGCGTGATAGGCGACCTTCTTTCCTGGTGTGCTACGGAAGTTCGTATTGAAACGCGCTTCATCACGGATGGACCAGAGGAACTCGCTTGGATCCATAACGGCCGCGGCAATCTTTTCTGCGGCCGGCCGGTCTTCCGGTGCGACAAGTGTGGGATGTTCTCGTCGCATCATCATCGAGCAAGTGGGGTTGATTGCAATGACCTTCGCGCCTCGTTCGACGAATGGCAGCAGGATGCGGAGGTTCGTCTTGACGTGGCGGCGAAGCGACTCCAGGTCACCCCGCTCCCATGCCGGCATGCCGCAACATTCCAGACCGCGTGCACAACGAATGTCGACGCTGTTACGTTCGAGCACTTCGATCGTATCGCGGCCGATTTCCGGTTCGTTGTTCTGAACGTAGCATGTCTGGAACAAGACCGCTTCGCCGCCGGCCTCCGGTTTTATCTTTCCAGCGCGCGCTGCCCATCGCTCGAATGTCGTTCCGGTAAAGGTCGGAAGCAGCTTGTCGCGATGTATGCCGAGAACCTTCTCCAGAAAAATTCGATGCAAGCGGACGCGATTGGCAATGTTGGCGATGCCGAAACTAGCGCGTGCCATGGTTCCGGCGGTGTCAGGATCGCCAAGCACGTGATCGCGCAAGCGGAGTCCTTTGCGCTGGGCTTTCTGTGCAACATAGCGCTGCACCAGACGTGGAAAATCCAGCTTGAACTCGTGGCCATCGCGCTCGGTGTAAGGACACTGGACCTCGCAAAGCTTGCACTGAAAGCACGAGTCCATGACCTTGGCTGTGTCTGCAGCGGTGATCTGCCGCACATCGCCGTCCTTAGCATCGATCGAGGAAAAAAGACTCGGAAAGCTGTCACAATATTTGAAGCAGAGCCGGCAGCCGTGGCAGATTTCGAACGTCCGGAGGATTTCCTTGTCGAGTGCCTCCGGGTCCCAATATTTCGCTTCCGAGGGATCGTAGGAGAGCCCATCCGTGGGCCGATAGGCGATGTTTTTTGCTTGTTCCACCTTCGGAGCCGATCACGAAATCGATTTCAGAAGATTGCTGAATCTGCCGGCATGAGATTTTTCCGCCTTGGCCAGTGTTTCGAACCAGTCTGCGATTTCAGAAAAACCTTCTGCGCGAGCCGTCTTCGCCATTCCCGGATACATGTCCGTGTATTCGTGGGTTTCGCCGTGTACGGCGGATTTCAGATTGAGCGCGGTGTCGCCGAACGGCAGGTTGGTCGCGGGATCGCCTACCTTACGTAAATAATCGAGATGGCCATGGGCGTGGCCGGTTTCGCCTTCTGCCGTATCACGGAAATTGCCGGCAATCTCCGGATAACCTTCGACGTCGGCGACCTTTGCAAAATAGAGATACCTGCGGTTCGCCATCGATTCGCCGGCGAATGCATCACGCAAGTTTTGATGAGTTTTGCTTCCTTTCAGTTCCGCCATAGTTTTCTCCTCTCTCTCCTTTTGTAACTGCCTAGTTTCTATTGAATGGTGTGATCTGTCTAACACATTGTTTCTATCTCGTCGATAGGCTATTCCTATCAACATGAAGACCTATAATTTCACACTCCGCCAACTTCAATATATCGTTGCCGTGGCCGAAATGCTGAGCTTCCGAGGCGCAGCAGAGCTTTGTAATGTGTCACAGCCCTCGTTAAGCGCTCAGGTAGCGGAAATAGAAGCGGCTCTCGGCGTGCCGCTGTTTGAGCGTGATCGGCGTGGAGTGTTGGTGACGGTGGCCGGACAAGAAATTATCAGCAGGGCTCGCCGAGTGTTGTTGGAAGCGGATGACTTTATCGAGGCGGCGAATCGTTTCCTCGATCCGCTGGCGGGCACGCTTCGTATTGGGGTCATTCCGACGATTGGACCTTATCTGCTGCCTCGTGTCGTACCGGTGCTGCGGAAAGCGTACCCACGCATGATGCTCATCTGGATCGAAGATAAGACCGAGGTGCTCGTGCGTGCCGTCGGGCACGGCGACCTCGACGCGGCTCTTCTGGCTCTGGAGGCCGATCTGGGAGGCCTCGATCACGAAGTGCTCGCTATCGACCCCTTTGTGCTCGCCACACCCCCCGACCATAAACTGAGCCGCAGCGCGAAACCAGTAAACCGAGCTCAACTGCGCGGGGAGCGCATTTTGTTGCTCGATGACGGCCACTGCTTTCGCGATCAGGTTTTGGAGTATTGTTCCAGCGCGATGCTCGAAGAACTCGGGTTTCGCGCTACAAGCCTGCCGACTCTGGCGCAAATGGTTTCCACCGGCGCGGGCATTACGCTGCTGCCGAGCATCGCGGTCTCGACGGAAGCCGGCCGTTCACAGCTTTCCATCCGACGCTTCTCGCGACCCGAGCCGTTCCGAACGATCGTGCTCGGATGGCGCCGCAAATCGGCTTTCGCCGGCACACTACGCACAATCGCGGACACCATTCGGGGGGGCGCACACCTGAACTCGCGTAGTTCAGGTGTGCGCCCCCTCTTCAATGGACGATTCCGAAGACAATCAGCAACGGAACGATAACGGCAATGATCGCTTCGCCGGCGATGAAACCGGAGGCAAGCGGCACCATATATAGCTCATGCGACCTCCGACCAGTGCGCCACCAAGAACGTTCAACCAAACTTCCCAAGAACATCACGAAAATCACGGCAGCCGGTACGAGCATTCCGATACCGATTCCCGTGGGCGAAGGCACCCAGTCTGTGCGTGTTTCGAGCAGGGCGAAAACAATGCCGAGAACTGCAGCGATCACCAGTGCCTCTACCGCGCCTGGCGGTAAAGCACTAAGTCCTTTCGAGAGAATTTCTGCAAACCCGGCCCATCTTCGCGAAATCGGCGACGAAAGACCCGCATGCTCGCCAACGATGCCGTAGGTGTCGCGCAGCAGGGGATAAGTCCATGATACCGCTGCTGCACCGATAGGCGTGGCCAGTAGTTGCATGATCGTCAGATTTTTCGGTGACGATCCGATCATGTGGCCTGCTTTGTAGTCCTGCATTAGCGCTTCGGATTCGACCGCGATTGTGCCCGTGGTTCCGCTCGCCACCATATTGGCGAGGATGTGGCCCGGAGCAAGGACGCCGAAGATGACTTGCATTACATTCGAAAGCGAGCTGATCGGTCCCCAATTTGTTTCACCCAGCACTCGAAGTCCGACGAGCATCATCGGAATCGACAGCACGATCGCGGCCGTCGTCATCCATAGATCGAGTCCCAGATTCAGTTTTTGGGTGACGATCAGTGCAATACCGGTGACGACGACACCGGCGCCGACCCACTTCAGCGGAAAGCTATCGGTCCCCGCGCTACTGGTCGAAAGATTCCGGAATGTTTTTACGAGGATTTTCCAGCGCAAGATGAGCGCGGCCAGCCCGCTGGCGACGAGCATGGCCGTTGCCGGCCACATCACCCAAAACAACACATCGTTCTTGGCGAAGTTTGCCCTGATGACGCCATAGTGGAGCAAGGCATAAGGCGCGATGATCCACGACACAACCATACCGAGCAACATGCTTGCGTTGATTCGAAGACCAACCAGCATGCCCGATCCAAGCGACAGCAGGCTCCAGTTGACACCGACACCCGTGGTCATCATCACTGCGGTGCCGGCCAGGGTTACAGAGGGGAACCATGCCAAAACCCGCGCGTCTTCCGTCATCAACATGACAGCCGCGGACGCGATCGCGCCGATAGCGAGCGCTCGAGCGGCTAACCGCGCATCAGAGCCGCGCCCATCCAGCACGATGAGCGTCTCGCCCGCCGCCAACCCGTCGGCATACGTGAGCTTCTCGTCCACAACGAAATGCTGGCGCATGGGAACGGCCAGCAGGACACCGAGCAATCCGGCCGAGGTCAGCCACATGAACGATTGCATCGGCGTCAACGACAAGTTGAACGATACGGTCTGGCTGGCCCTCAACATATCGAAGGCTGCGAGCAGCACGCACATGAATGCCGTTTGGGCCGCGGCCGTGCCGGCGGTCTGGACGATATTGTTTTCCCAGCGGTTGTAATCTTTGAAGGCGATGCCAAGAGCGAGATAGCCGAAGAACGCGGCGACCACGGAAACGTTCGGGCCAAAACCGAGCTTCAATACGATATATGGATACGACGCTCCCATCACCGCCGCGACCACTAGCCCGCAAAGAATCGATCGCATCGACAGTTCGCGAACGCCCGCCGGCTTTGCCGCCTCGGCATGCGCGTGAGCAGGGGCGCCTATTTCATTGGCGGTATCGCGTGCCATGTTCTCCTGGGTTGAGGTCCGCGCGTATTCTACTCGGAAACGCCATACTCTAGAAGTCCGGTTTCGTGTCCTTCAGAATTTCGGAAATCGCCTTGCGATCGGTTTCGGAAAGATGTCCGAAGTCGGCGCTTGTATCCTCACCGGACAGAACCTCGCGGAACCGGCGATAGACGTAGTCCTTCAGGCCATCGGGTATCGCATCGAAGGATTTCGAATACACAAGGTAACTCAGTGGGTAGCGTAGCAACCGCCGCTTGAGATCGAGTTCGCGCAGCGAGCGGCCGCGCTTGTCGCGCGGACCCTGACTCATGAATTCGCTGGCAAAAGCGGAGGTGCCAACCACGGGCTCTGTTAAGGGTGTTTCGCCGGCAAACAACATTGCACGCACAATGCGCTCGCCTGCGTCCTTGACAATTTCAGCCATCTTGCCGGAGAGACCCTTTTCGATGGCGTCGTGTATCTCGTAAACACCGGAGGTGATCATATTGTGCACATGGGTCTGGTGGCCAAGGACCATCAGCGCCACGATGTCACTATGAGGTGAGAGATACTCCCTCGTGTCGAAACGTTTGCTGAGATCGGTCACATTCGCGCCAGCGCTCAGGTCCATGCGCGCGATAAACTTCTTCATATCGTCGATATCGTCGGCGCGCGCCCGTACGATCGTGTTACCCAGATGTTGCTGCTTGCCGTGCGTGCCGGTGACGTACCATCCGCCCCACCGCTCTCGAAGCGGACTCTGATCGTTGGTGATGAGCGCCGCGGCTTTTAGCGCGTTACCGTCCGGATTGGGCAGCACCGAAAGCATCAGAAGACGCGGAACGGCCGTGCTCGTCTGGAAAGTGTCGTGGCACACCAGGCACTCTTCCTTCTGCAGCTCCAGTACTGGATGCCGGTCGTCTTCCTGGCTCAATTTGTAGAACAGCGGCCCGGCCTGCGCGTCGACCGTAGCAACCTCAATGTACTGCCCGTGATTGACCCAGCCCACGTAGACATCGTCGTTGAAGTAAATCGCGCGAGGCGCGTTGGGCGCAATTTGAGTGAGTTGAAAGCTGGACTTCGAAAAGACCAATGTTTGCGACGAGATTGGAATCTTGTAGTGCTTCAAAAGGGAAGGAAGATATCCCCATTTGGGGAGTAATCGAGCTTCATCTCCCCGGGCATGCTGTGGGATTGCCGATCTTGCCTCAAGGCCAGTGTGAGAACTGGAATCAGCACGAGG
>QHWY01000108.1 GCA_003223875.1 Acidobacteriota bacterium
AAGCGCGAGCCCGCGCGAAGCGCAAGCGCGATAGCACGCAGCCTCAAGAAACAGGGCGAAGCCTCAAAAGAAGTGAGCGAAGACGGGGTGGTTCTTATGGGAACCACCCCGCCCTCGCTTGCGCTCGGGCGCCCCTCCTAACTTAGGAGGGGAGTTCGCCGCTACAGTGCAAATCATCGCATAGAAGGCCTCCAGGTTTGAAATATCACTTGGTCGGCTTCGCGCGGTT
>QHWY01000351.1 GCA_003223875.1 Acidobacteriota bacterium
TCAAGCGATCTGCCGATGAATCGAGCAGTGTCGTGGATGCCGTTGCTGTTGTCCAGCCAGGGCAGCCACTCTTTCAGGTAGGAGCGATTGCGCTCGATGAGCGCGCTGAGCTCTTCGTGATCGTCTTCCGCAATCTGCCGAAGGACGACGCGCTCATCGACCGGCAATGCCAGGCTCAGAAAATCACCTTGAACCCAAACTGAAACTCGCGCGGACCACCGCTGCCGAGCGCCGGGTTGTTATTCGCGACGTCGGGCGTCGATTGTGAGGCGCCGAAGGATCCGGGAGCGCCGAAGGCATTATTGGCGCCGGCTCCGTTGAACTGCGGATTGCCGTACTGGGTCTGGTTCAAAAGATTGAAGACTTCAACGCGGAACTGGGCGGTCACCTTTTCCGTGATTTTCCAGTCCTTCATCAACGAGCCGTCCCACGTGTGGAGACCATTGCCGCGGAACATATTCCGTGTCATGGTGCCATTGCTTCCGATGGCGGGCGGCACCATAACGGAATTGCCCTCGATGAAGCAACCCCACTTCTGCAACGAAACGTAGCTGAGCGATCCGGAAGGTCCGACTTTCGATGCACACGCCGGGTTGTTGATTGCCAGATCGGAAGCACTGCGTCCCAGCGGTGGGGTCGTTCCCGGCAAGTAGAACGGAACCGGATCGGTTTTGCGGCCACTGAAGTCTTTCGGATCGCCGTAGAAGTTCCATCGATCATGGTACTCTGCAATGCCTGTCGGATCCGCGTTCCGCGCCCCGTTCGGTTGTGGAGGGAGACCCCACGGCAGCGCGCTCTGAATCGTGACGATCGAAGTCACCTTCCACCCCTGGAGCAATTGGCCGAAACCGGATTTGCTGGGAAGAGCATAGGTAACCGTGGCTGTGAACCGCTTCCGGATGTCGAAGTCGCTTGAACCGTAATCCGAACGGTAATTGAACGGTGTTGTTTCGGGCCCGCCACGCTCGCCGGTCTGCTGGTCAAGCGCATGAGCAAGAGTGAACCCGATAGTGGTCGCAAGGCCTCGAGCAGCGCGCTGGGTTAACGTCACCTGGGCGCCGTTGTAGTTGGAATGCAGCAGATTCGAAACCGTGTAGATATACGACAAATAAGGATACTTGCTGTTGAGCGGCCTCGCAAGCTGAATGGCTGTGGCATTCACCGCGGTCGCCGCCGTGATCGAGGTCGGACAAGGTGTGCTTGGACTTGCCGCGGCAACGGCTGCGATCTGTGCCGGCGTGAAACCGAAACAATAGCCGGCGCCTATCGGCGGGGTGTTGGTGTAGTCCAACGCCAACAGCTTCGTCGCGTGATTGCCGACATAGCTGATGTCCAGTGAAGTGTTGCGTGTGATCCCATGCTGAATGCCTAAGGACCAGCTCATGACATACGCATTCTTCAGATTCTGGTCCGTGGCTTGAACCGTGCAGAGGCGGTTGGTTCCACACTTCAATAGGGTCGTGTCGCTGGAACTCGGATAGATATTCCCGCTGTAGACATTCGGGTTCTGGTTCCAGTTGAGCTGTCCAGGCAGAGGCGTCTGTACTCCATTACTCACTGTTGCCGGCGGCAGCGGTATGCCCGCCGAATGGATATCGCCAATTGTTGGATCTGTCGCAACGCCGGGCGCACACCCCGGGCCTGTGGTATTGATCGCTCCCCGGCAGAGTAGGAACCCGCTAGGATTTGATCCCAAGCCGACGGATGGGTTGTTCTGGTTCTGCTGGGACAGGAAAATCCACCAACCCGGAGTCACATAAATCACATTCGCGCCTCCACGAATGACGGTTCTGCCGCTACCGGTAAGGTCGTAGGCGAACCCGATGCGGGGCGCAAAATTGTTTTTATCGGGATTCCACATTTGGTCCGTGTTCTTTCCCAACTGTAACAGCCCTTTATCCGCCGTGAAGTTCGCAAACTGTTTGTTGGCTTCCTTGATTGGCGTCGTGAACTCATAGCGCAGACCGAGATTCAGTATCAACCTCGACGTGATGCGCCAGTCATCCTGCAAGAACCCCGCCATGGCCTTGCCGGTAACATGCCGGCGAGGATCACCGATGAAGATCTGTCCATTGCTGGTGGTCGTTCCCGACATGAAGTTTTCCAGCGTGCTGAAAGTCACCTGCCCCCGGCCGCGATTGAAAGTGCCCCCGTGGCCGATCGAGGTGTCGCGGTACTCGCCTCCCATCTTGAAGGTATGGCGGCCGCGCAAAATCGAAAGATTATCGATGTATTCCAAGATGTTGTCCGGACCGTAGTACTTGGGGAAGCTGGAGCAGCAACCGATACTACCGGTGAAGTTCGTCAGAGTGATGTTCGTGAAGCCACAGTTCGGCTTCGATGTGCCGTAGCCGAAGGGAACGCCATAGTCCGGCGCGCTTCCAGAGCCGGGACAATCCGAAGTTTCAAAGAACTGATAAAACCGGTTATAGCCAAACCGCAAAGTGTTGACCACCGAAGAGCTCTTCGCGTAGTCCCATTGCAAGCCAAAAAAATGGACCCATGCATTGTCGTTCGGCCGCCAGTATGGTTGAGTGATCGTTTGGTTGTTCACAACCAGACCGCGATGCGTTCCAATGTAGTACTTTCCATTCAACGTTTGCTTTTCGCTGGGATGCAGGTCAATCTTGGCGAGACCGCCGTCCACGTTATATTCGGTGTTCAGGCTTCCGGATATGTTTGCGCTGGCTGCGCCGTTGACGTCCACTCCACGCGCGAACACGTTGGGCAGATCAAAAATCGAGTATCCCGATGTGCGATTGCAGTTCGCATCGAGTCCTGAGATTTTCAGGCTGGTCGGGCTCAGTGGCGTCCCTGCGGCCCGTACGGTATTGCAGGCGCTGATAATACTCGTCGTGGTTCCCGCGATCGTCAGCGCCCTGGGATCCATGCTCGGGTAAGCGAAGGCTGTTGGATTACCGACGTGGTAGCGCTGGCCTTCATAGGCGAAAAAGAAAAAGGCCTTGTCCTGCTTTAGAGGTCCACCAATCGTGGCGCCGAACTCACCCAAGCCGATCTCCTGTTTCTGGCCCTCTCCCAGCAGAAATGGATTCCTGGCGTCGGTCTTATCGGTCCGGAAAAAATAGTTGCCCGTACCATGCCACGCGTTGGTTCCCGACTTCAGCGCGAGACTCGTTACAGAGCCCGGCTTCCATCCGTATTCCGCCTTTGGATTTTGCTGCGTGCTGAATTCCTGAATAGTATCGATCGCCAGCAGCGACGCCGCGTCACCGGCAAGGCTCACCGAATTGATCGTGCTTTGGCCGCCTAGCGGCTCCATGGCGGTGATGCCGTCCAGGATATAAACGTTATGCTCCGGCCTCAGGCCGTTCGTCGTTTGTGTCCATGCGCCGCCGCCGGGATAGATCGTCACACCGGGTCGCAGTTGGAGCAGGTTCATAAAATTCCGGCCGTTCAACGGCAAGTCGGCGATCGTTCCAGGTTGCAGCGTGCCACCTAGAACAGCATTTGCCGTTTCGATCAACGGGACTTCCACAGTAATGGTCACCTTTTCATTCAGTGCGCCTGGTTCGAGCGTGATGTCGATCTTCAATTCCTTGCCGACTTCCAACACCACGTTGGGGCGCTCGACGGTTTTGAAGCCTGAAAGTTCAGCGCGGATAAGATACGTGCCGGGCGGAAGGCTCGGTGCGTTGTAGGCGCCGGCCTCGTTGGTAACGAGAGTCTGCGACGTGCCCCGTTCCACGTTGGTGATGGTCACGGAGGCACCCGGAATCAACGCGCCCGACGTGATACGTCCGGTGTTGCCTTGCGAAAATGCGGGGACTCCAATGAGTAAGATTGTGAATCCCACGCTAAAAGTTAAAGCCACCCTCTTCAAAAGCGAATCCATACAACCTCCAGTAAAAGTTGTTAAACCCACACCCGCAAAAATATAGCTCAGGAGGGGCTATCTGATACAAGAGTGTCCGAGGATTCGTCGAGCAGAAAGCATTCCCCTCCTCGCAGAGGAGGGGTGGCGCGCAGCGCCGGGGTGGTCAGTTCGGCAGAACATTTCAGCCGTGCTGACCACCCCGTCTGCGCCTCGCTTTGCTCAGCGCATCCACCCCTCCTCTGCGAGGAGGGGAATAAGTTAATTTAGAACTCCAACCGCAGCGCAAACTGAATCTGACGTTCGTTCTGCTTTACGGTCTCGGTGATCGCACCGGCG
>QHWY01000017.1:0-1795 GCA_003223875.1 Acidobacteriota bacterium
TCAGCGCACGGACGATTGCAGACATCATGGGTCATGCCAAAGTGGATACTCAGTTTTTGTTCTACACCCAGGGCTACGACGAACGAAAACAGAGTGCCGGGTACATCCTTGGAGAGAAATTGCGCAAAATTGCGCAAGATCGTACGAATGAGCCGGCGCTTGTGAATTAGCGCCAGCGTTAGAAAGGCTTGAGGATCATGGGTTTGAGCAATGGGCGCGACCGGGATCGAACCGATGACCTCTACCGTGTCAAGGTAGCGCTCATTCCAACTGAGCTACGCGCCCCAAAGCGTAGATTGTACAACGCCCGGCTCGAAAGAGCCGTTTTTCTGTTATGTCCATATGAAAGTTCCCACACGCTGAAACTGGTGGTCGGATCTCTTTCAGGTTTGCCTCATGACACAGAATTCCGGGCGCAACTCGGGACGGGCAAAAACCTGTTCGCCTGATCGTCGCGACGCGTTGCCGGACTTTGATTGCAACGCGTCCCACTTTTACCGTAGCAGCCGATGAATGAGAACGAAAGCGCCTTCGATACGATCCACCGACACCTGGGCTACATAAACCCAACAGTCCTCCAGCGACGGCAGCCTCGACAATCAGACGCTGACGACTACTTGTCGGGTAAGGGCGTAACGCGATTGGCCTCCGAGATCCGCCAGCGGCCTGTTGTGAAAATCATGAACTTCGCAGACTACGATCACGACGGCCAAGCCTCAGAGTTTTTCATTTAGATCGAAAGTCTGTCTTGTGGCGATCAATATGGAATTGTCATTGGTGTATCGAAACGCAATCCGAGATTGCACGCTTTCGGCACTGCGCTGCATCCGGCAAAGCCGCTTCGCCTTAAACCACGTGAGTGGCAGGCGCTCTTAAATTCATCTGGCTCAGTTTGGCTGATAGATTTGAGCTGCTCGGAGCATGGAAGCGAGGTTCAAATAGAATTGGACTTATCGACGACGGCTGAAGGTATTCGCGACATTAGTCGGACGTATGAGTGTGTTGATAGGGGAATACCGGGACGACTTATAAAAGAGTCCGTGCAATAAGACGGAAGGAGCAAATGATGCTACCGATCAAGGATGCGAGCGATCTCTATCAAGTCGAGCGGCGGGCGTGTTATACCGAGCGCCCGGACTTCCGCATCACAGAGCTTCAAATCTCACCGACTCAAACCGTTCCCTGGCATTACCACAGCAATGTCCAGGATACCTTCTACGTCCTTGTGGGACAGGTGCGGCTATTTCTCCGCGAACCGAAGGCGGAGGTGCTGCTCGGTCCCGGCGATACGTATTCCGTATCGCCAAAGCGTCCCCACCTCGTCACTAACGCTCACAATTGCTCTACAACATTCCTAGTGCTCCAAGGCATCGGCGAGTACGATTACGTGCCCCTCGTTTAGCACATGTTACGGTCTTATTCTGCCGGCGTTGTCACGTCCTCGTTCACCGGAAGGATTCGCAGGGGGCCTCCTCAATGCGACTCCACATGGTCAGAGCCAGGCGGTAACCAAGATAGACGCTTTCCGGTTTTACTTTTTTGACCACATCAAACGTCGTATGCAGGATCGACTGCCACTCATTCGAGAGACCACTTAGCGTTACTGCCGGAATTTTTTTGGATATGAAGGAACTGGAGTCCGAGTCTGCCCCGTTTATGCGGATTCTTTCAAAAGGGATGCGCATTTGATGCTTCGCGGGCTACACGCATCTCGTAAAAATAGCGATCAAAAAGCAAGAGACCTATAATGAGGTGCTTTCTTGGGCGGAGGAGTTATACAAAAAGCGCGAGGCCG
>QHWY01000017.1:1837-23521 GCA_003223875.1 Acidobacteriota bacterium
TACCGCTGTATGCCGCTACCTGGTTTCTTTTACAGTTTCGGACTGTACAAGATCCTGAAAACACCCTGCCTAACTGCAATCCTTGCTGAAGCGGCATCAACATACCGCCAGATCTTCACCGATGGTCGTTCGCTTCCCGAAGATCCAAATTCCACGTGGATGGGCTACTCGGTGGGACATTGGGATGGAGATACCTTGGTGGTGGACAGCATTGGCTTTAACGATCTTACTTGGCTTCAATGCGGAATTAACACCCGACACCGAGATGCTCGAAGCTGTCTGCAACGAAAACGAACAGGACCTTAAGCACTTCGTGGTCACAGAAGCAGACCGGAAAAGGCATGAGACCGTCGCAAAGTTGGCGCCCGAAATTCTTGCTAAGTATGCCGGGACCTATGAACCGGAGTTGCGGGACCTGGGGCGTCGAGAAGACCCTTTGAAATCACAGTCGAGGGAGACCAAGTGTTCCTTCAACTGGTGAATGGAGCGTCGAAATTCCGCTGGAAGCCAAGTCCGAAACCACGTTCTCCGCGTTTGGCGGCTCAATTGTTTTCGTCGCAGATGACAGGGGAACCATCACCCACCTTGTTATACAGATCGTAGAGGGTGATTTTAAGGCAATCAAGAAGTGAATCGCCGGTCATATTGATAGCTATCGCGATGATCTCTGAAGTCTGGGCGAGGTGGCGGCGAGTTCACCGATGTGCATCGGTTGTCTCGGAAATACCCGGTTGGCAGCCTCGGTCGCAAGTTGTTGATTGACGGCAGTGCCTCGGCAGTCTCGGCTATTTCGTCTAACGGTGGAGAACCGGAAACAGAAAGGAGATTGCAACTATCATTCTTGAGTTAACGGGGCTGCCGTTCACGACCGCTGGTGTGAAGTCCCATTGCATCACAACGTCCTTCGCAAAATCCGCCGTCGCCGGAACATCGCGGACGATACGAATCCAATCAACCCTGCCACTCGCGGTAATGTCCAACTCGAATACCACCACTCCCGGATTCATATATCGAGCAATCGGCCATCCCGGATCAAAGATGAAATGTGGTAATAGAGGATGATCTCCCTTTGGCACTTCTGGAGGAGTAAACCCTAAAGAAGGTCCACCGACGAAAGCATTGCCAAAGGCAGCCGGGCGGAACATCATGACCACGCTAATTTCGGTTGCCACAGCATGGCTATCCAGGTGGGCCGGATCAAAATGCCACTGTGATATTGATTTAACGGCCTCTTCGGTGAACGGCGCGGCACCTTGTAGTAATCGGACGTGCGTAACGGTGCCTACCTCGTTCACCTCAGCTAGGGCCAGGACCGTATTGCCGAACACAACATTCAAGGGAACTGCCGGCGGGATCACCGTGGTAACTCGCGGCGCTTGATAGCCCAACACTGCGAGCAGAAAGAGTTTTGCCAACTGGGAGCCCAGGATCATAGGGCTAAGTGTAGATCAAATTTCGCATGCGCTGCGATGGGACGATTGGGTTGATTGGGCCGCGTTTAGGAATAGGGGTAAGAACCATTCCAGGCGACGTTCATTCCAGACGTGTTCGAGGCGAGTGTTTACCTCTTCTTCTATATGAGCTGATACGGGGAGGGATGTTTATGGCTATCCACCATGCGCTCGGTGATTTTGGTTGACCATGTCGTGATCATCGTTAAAGAGAACCACACGTTCGACAATTACTTCGGAACCTTTCCTAAAGCGGAAGGTGACGCCAGCTTGAAACGCGCTGAAAATCCGCCGCCGAAGTTCTGATTGAAGCGGCATGTCTATTCCGAGCACCAATTCACTGAGCGGATCGGAGGCGGGAGAGTTCGGCGGCAATCGCGTCGAGGCGTTTGAGGATGTTTTCATACTGAGTTTCCTCAGGTGTGGGTTGTTTGGCGAAGAATGAAATCGAGCCGCCAGGCTCGAGTATGGCGCGGTCGATCAAGTCGAGTGAACCAAAACCCTGCTTGTGAGCTGCTTCTTCGAGTTCCTGAATGGTGATCAGTTCTTTTTCGAGGACATCCTTTTTGAGTTGGCCGCCGTCGACAAGTGTCTCCGGTTCACCTTCAATAACCCGATCGAGCCGTTCGTGAAAATAAAGAAACCGGACAACGACATAGTTCACAACCAGCAGCGTAGTCGCGCCAATGATTCCTCCGCTCACGGAGTTGTCATTGCCGATAATCGCATTTTGTACCGTGTTCGAGAGTGTTAAAAGCACGACCAGATCGAAGGCGTTGAGCTGTGCCAACTCCCGCTTTCCTGCCAGGCGCAGGCCGACAATGAGAAAGGCGTAAACCAAAATCGGACGAATGATTTTCTCGAGTATCGACACGTCGGGGTGAAACAGATCGCGCCAAAGAGCTGCATCCATAGAGCCTCCATCGAAGTGCTGTCGATTATCTTTTATTGGATAACTTTAAAAAACACATTACCGACATAAAGTTGCAATAACGGCTTGCCGATAAAACGATCGAATGACCAGGTTTGACCCTTATCTGAGAGCCTATGTCGAATCGAGGGGTGACAGCGGTCTGCGCACCGAAATTGCAAGTGTGTGGCAAAGCATTCGCGGTACGAACTTGTATTCCGGAGGGCCGAGAAGCTCGCAGACGGACCAGGCGATTGCTCGCGCGCTTGCCGCCTTAAAAGTTGCGTCACAGACAAACGATCGAGGCCTGCTCGCTGAAGCATGCCGTCTGATGGCACATACGCTCAATGCCGACGGACAGTATGAGCCGTCTCTCGATTACTACCTCAAGGCGATTGCTCTATTCGAGAATAGCGGATCCGGCGAGGAGGCGGCCCGCACCCGTTTGGGACACATCGCGGCGTTGTACATGATGGGAAGGTACGACGAGGCGATCGAAGTCGCTCGTGTAGCGGAGCAATGGTTTCTGGCAAACAATCACTTCTCGGGCCTGGCGAAGCTCTATACAAATATCGGAAACCTCAATTACAGACGCGAACAACATCAGATCGGACTTCAGTACCATTTGAAAGCTCGGGTTCTGTTCGAACAGTTACAGGATTGGCCCGCCCTCGCCATGTGCTCTTTGAATCTCGCGAATGGTTTCGGATTTACCGAGCAGTTGGACGAAGCAGAGAAGATGTACAAGGTTTCGCAAGAGATCGGCGCGCGATTCAAAATGACGGAACTCGTGCTGCATGCGCGTTACAACAAGAGCTATTTATTGTTCCTGCAGGGGCGTTACATCGAATCGCTGGGATCTTTCAAAATCGTCAGAGAACTTTTTGTGAACAGCGGCAGCAGCCACCACGTCAATCTTTGCGACCTGGATGTTGCTGAAATCTACCTGCATATTCTGCAGCCTGCCTCAGCTCTACCGTTCGCGAAGCGCGCGGTCGAAGGATTTTCAAAAACCGTGACGCGGTATGAACACGCCAAAGCGCTCGCGTTTTCCGCCATGGCGCTCGCTCAACTCGACCGGCTCGAGGAAGCCGAGCAAACAGCTACCTCTGCGAGAGATATGTTCGAAGGCGAAGGAAATCATTTCTGGATTTCGATCGTGGATTTCTGCCAGGCATATCTTCGGCTCGCCCGCGGTGATAGTGCTAAGGCTCGCCTGCTCGCCGCTCAGGCCAACATTCAGTTCCAGAATATGGACATCCAGGGCGGAAGGGCCGACAGCGTTAGCCGTCTCGGCACCATGGTTTTCGAATCCAACCAGCTCAAAACG
Organism: Acidobacteriota bacterium; assembly: GCA_003223875.1. GTDB lineage: Bacteria > Acidobacteriota > Terriglobia > 20CM-2-55-15 > 20CM-2-55-15 > 20CM-2-55-15. The sequence goes on from QHWY01000017.1 coordinate 5,529, forward strand.
GCGGCAAACTGCATGGCGGAAGTATTGAAGCTGGCGATCAACAAACGCCGGTAGCCGTTAGCCCAACTCTTCCCACGTTTTTCCTTTTTTCACATCCACCGTGAGAGACACGTTCAACTGGACGACGTTCTGCATCAAATCGCGAATCGTCTCGCCGATATGCAGTTCTTCTTCCGGCACCTCAAAAATCAGCTCATCGTGGACTTGAAGAACCATGCGAGTGCGAAGTTTCTGACACCGGAGCTCTTCCGCAATTCGTATCATCGCGAGTTTGATGATGTCGGCCGCCGTACCCTGAATCGGAGAGTTGATCGCGGTGCGCTCAGCCATGCTGCGCCGCATGCCGTTTCGCGAATTGATTTCCGGATGCTGGCGGATGCGCCCGAACAATGTTCGAGTCACGCCCAGATCGCGCGCAAGGCTGAGACAATCTTCGATATAGCGCTCGACGCCTTGATACTGCTGGAAGTATTTCGCGATGAAATCCGCGGCTTCTTCTGGGCTGATCCCGAGCTGTTGCGCGAGCCCGAACGGCGTTTGTCCGTAGACGATGCCGAAATTCACTGCTTTTGCGCGCTCTCGCTGCGGCGGCGTTACGGCATCAATCGGCAGACCCAACACGGCTGCGGCCGTGCGGCGATGGATATCCTCGCCGGCGGAGAAGGCCGCGGCAAGCCGCTCATCGCCCGAAAGATGCGCCAGAATCCGCAGCTCTACCTGCGAATAGTCCGCAGAAACAAACCACCATCCCTCTTCCGGAATGAAGGCTCCACGAATCTTTCGGCCGAGATCCGCCCGAACCGGAATGTTCTGCAAATTGGGATTGCTGCTGGACAGACGGCCGGTCGAAGCAGCCGCTTGATGAAATGATGTATGCAGCCGCTGCGTGTTTGGATCGATCAGTTTTGGAATCACGTCGATGTAAGTTGATTTGAACTTCGAGAGCTGTCGGTACTCCAGCACCAGACGAGGAAGTTCATGCTCCCCAGCGAGTTCTTCCAGAATTTCGACCGCTGTCGAGTATTGACCCGACTTCCGCAATTTGCGCGGACGCGGCAGGTTTAGCTTGTCGAATAGAATTTCTCCGAGTTGTCGCGGGGAGTTGATGTTGAAGTCACAATCCGCGACTTCGCAGATCCGGCGCGTTAGATCCTCTAACTGTGCACCCATGTCGCGCGACATGCGCTCGAGCACACCGACGTCGATGCGCAATCCGGCAAGCTCCATGCCGGCCAATACCGGTGAAAGCGGTAATTCAATTTCTGTATACGGTTTGGACACTTCCTGAGCAGTCCGAGCTGAAAGTTCCCTGAAGAGGCGTTCAATCCACGGCGTACGCTCCTCGTCTTCCGTCACTGTTAGTCCTGTTAGTTCGAAAATCACGTCGGGCAGTTCGTACTTGCCTCGATTGGGAAACAGCAAGTACGCCATCAGCAGCGGATCATCATATGGCGGCGCCAGCTCCATTCCATGGAGGTGCAGCCGCAGTAACGCTGCCTTGAGATCGTAGGTGATCTTACGAATGCTCCTGTTGTTGAAAATTGCAGCCACCCTATCGTCCAGCGGCACACTCGAAACAGGGCCGCTGCCGGTCCACAATGAGACTCGATCCTTCTGAACGTCGAAAAAGACCCGGTCCTCCATCGCCGGGATTGACTCGGTCCGAACAACTTCGACGAGCGGACCCGCCTCGGGAGGCAGATATTGTTTGATCAGTCCGGTAAACTCCAGCTCTTTCAATAAAGGCATTAAGGCGGCACGATCCGGCGGTTGGACTTTGAAGTCGTTCCACTCGAGCGATATCGTTAGCTTCGTGTCGATCGTTACCAGTCGCTTGCTCAGCAGAATCTGTTCGCGGTTGCCCATCAGCGATGCGCGATGCTTCGCGTTCGGAACTTCTTCCGGGCGATCGAGCAGCGCTTCAACCGAGCCGAACCTTTGAATCAGCTCGCGCGCGCCCTTTTCGCCGATTCCCGGCGCGCCTGGAATGTTGTCGGAGCTATCGCCCCAAAGCGCAAGTAGATCCGGAATCTGTTCCGGAGTTACACCGAAGAGTTCGCGCACCTTTTCGCGATCGACGATCATGTCATCCTTCGATGTGTTCAAGATCAGAATGGTATCGATCAACTGATAGAGGTCCTTGTCGAGGGTGACGACTACGGGATACAGTCCTTCGGCGACAGCCTGTGTGGTCACGCTCGCTATGATGTCGTCGGCTTCCTGTCCTGGAATTTCAAGAATCGGAATTCGCATCGCCTCGCAAAACTTGCGAATGTAAGGCATTTGCTGTACGAGGTCCGCCGGCATCTTCTTTCTTGTCGCCTTATAGAGTTCGTATTGTGCATGCCGAGCGGTACGTTCGAAGCTATCCAGCGCAACGGCGATGTAATCCGGTGGATACTTCTCGATCACCCGTTTGAGCATGATTGCGAAGCCATACACCGCATTCGTCGGCAAGCCGTAGCTCGTCGCAAGGCCGCGGATGGCAAAGTAAGCGCGATAGGCTTGAGACATGCCATCGATGATCAGGAATAAAGGATGCTTCAACATGATTATTTACCGACACAGCCTGTGCACAAATTTACACGGTTTTCTATCGTGACGGGTTTGTAAGTCATTCATTAGTCAAGTGAGCGAGATTCGGCGTAGCAATTGCACAGCCCATGCCTGATGCATCAGCAGACGCTCCGGCATCCGGTCGAATTCAGCGGGATCGGCCTCCACACTGGTGAACACGCCACAGTGCGGATTCTTCCAGCTCCCGCCAACAAAGGCATCGTCTTTCGCCGTGTCGATTTGGACAATTTCGAGCTTCTCGCGGATGTCGGCTCCGTAGCGCGCGTGTCCTATGCGACGACATTGATGAGCCGGGGCGTTTGGATTTCGACGGTCGAACATCTCCTTTCGGCGTTGTATGGTATCGGAATCGATAATGCCTATATCGAGCTGGATAACTTTGAAGTCCCGATTCTCGACGGGAGCGCTCTTCCCTATACGGAAGCAATCGCTCGCGTTGGCGTAGTCACGCAACGGGCGCCGCGGCGGTACATCCGGATCACGAAGCCTTTCGTGCTCAAGGAAGGTGAGAAGACCCTGGGCATCTACCCCTCCGATACCTTTAGCATTCAGTATGCCATCGATTTCCCACATCCGCTCATCGGAAAGCAGAGCGTCGAGGTCCAATTGACAGGTTCGAATTACGCGACAAGTATCGCGCCGGCGCGCACATTCGGTTTTTACCACGACGTGGAAAAGCTTCAAGCCGGGGGTTTGATCCGAGGCGGATCGCTCGAGAATGCGATTGTCCTCACCGAGACCGGCATAGTGAACGATACCTCGCTTCGTTTTGCTGACGAGTTTGTACGGCACAAGACTCTCGATCTGCTGGGGGATTTCGCCTTGATCGGCCAGCCGGTCTTGGGCAGCCTGATTGCCAATCGTGCAGGACACGCGCTTCACACTCGCTTCGTCGCAGAGCTTCTCGAAAGCACATCTCACTGGATTATTGCTTCGACAGCCGAGGTGGTTTCTTCCGCGCGATAGGAAGGGACGCGGGCCACCGTTAGCACCTCCACGCGATCGGCTCCGGCGCGCTTCAGAGCGCGGGCGATCTCATTCATCGTGGAACCTGTCGTATATACATCATCAACGACGATGACCGTGCCACTCATCTTCTGGCGCACTTCAAAAGCGCCCGAGAGATTCCGTTTTCTCTCATTTCGGGTAAGGCCGGTCTGGCTCGGCGTGTCCTTTTTCCGGCGCACTAGCCGGCTGGCCATTGGAAGGCCGAGGCGTGTCGCAATCAGTTCGGCTTGATTAAAACCGCGCTCCCGTTCACGCGAGCGGTGAAGTGGAACCGGGATGACGAGGCTTCCGGTGAAGGGCTCGCGTCGGCGGCACTCGTTCAAAATATCCCCAAGCTGGTTTGCGAGTGATACGCGATCGGCATATTTGAGATGGTGAATCATTTCGCGAAGCGTGTGCGTGAACAGCAAAGCCGATCTAGCGAAGTCGAACGCGTGTTCGCCGCGGCGACAGAACCCGCAGAGTCCTTCGATTGCAGGTGCCGGTTCGCCGCACTTTGGACAAAACGGCTGCTCCAGCGGCACGAGACTCGCCCAGCAATCCGGGCATGCCCCTCCCCAACTGCGCTCCCGTACTGGAGCGTGACATACGATGCACGTGACTGGGAACAGGAGATTGAGAATGTAATCGAGCAAAGCGCGTTCGGGGAAACGCAAAAGGCGAAAAGAGTATACAACAACTCAAAGCAAAATTCCCCTCCTCGCGGCTTTGCACAAAAACTGCATGATGTCGGGCTCTCCGCTGTAGCGGCGGTCTTTGACCGCCGACAATACAGCAAGTTGCGAGACCGCCGGCGGTCATAGACCGCCGCTACAGTCGCCATGCTCTACTTTTTGTGCAAAGCCTCCTCGCAGAGGAGGGGTGGCGCGACAGCCGCCGCGAAGCGCGAGCCCGACAGGGCGAAGCCTCAAGAAAGGCTGACGCGCCACCCCGTCTGCGCCTTCGCTGCGCTCGGCGCATCCATCCCTGCAAGGAGGGGCTTTGCACAAAAAATACATCGCGGGCGCTCATAGAGCGCCCCTACAGTTGCGCACCCCAAGCTGTAGGGGCGGTCTATGACCGCCCAGGATTTTTTGTGCAAAGCCGCAAGGAGGGGAATCCGTTACCTCGCGTAGGGAAAGTTATGGATGATGGAAAGCGCGCGGTAAATCTGTTCGAGCAGCAACACGCGCGCCAATTCGTGCGTGAACGTCAGCGGCGAAAGCGACCATTCCAGATCCGCGCGCTTTCTTACTGCAGCAGGCAGCCCAGCATAATCGCCAATGACGAAGGTAAGCCGGCGGGGATCTGCCGTCATATGCTGGCCAATAAATTTCGCAAACTGCTCGGATGTCCAGGCTTTTCCTTTTGGGTCCAGGACGACGACCCGGTCCGAGGTACCCAGCAGGGACAGGATCTTTTCTTCCTTGCTCTCGACGATTTCTAACGGCAGGAAATGTCGAACCCGCGCGGCATAATCCTGGCACAGCTTTGCAGCATTCGGATTTTTGGTCTTTCCAACCCAAACCACCCTGAACTTCATTGCAGCCCATACTTTTTCCGTTTTTCGAGCAGGGTCTTCCGGCTGATGCCGAGGATCTTCGCGGCTTTGACCTTCTTGCCTCGTGTCTGCCGCAGCACTTCCGCGATGTAGTCGCGTTCGACGTCCTCCAATGACGGCATCTTCGTGTGTTTGCTAGGACGGGACGTAAACCACGAACTGGGCAGCGCGTCGGGTGTGATTTCTTGCCCGGCGGTCATTACGATTGCACGCTCCAACGCATTGCGAAGCTCGCGAATATTACCTGGAAATTCGTACTGTTCGAACGTCTCGCGACAGTCCGGATGGAGTTTGGACTTGACTTTGTACTTCCGCCCAAGTTGTTCCAGCAGAAACTCTCCCATGGGGAAGATCTCTATGACGCGTTCGCGCAGCGGGGGAACGCGAATGGTAATCAGGTTCAACCGGAAGAAAAGATCTTGCCTGAAGATCTGCCGTTCGACGGCTTTGGCCAGCGGGACACTGGAGAGAACGACAATTCTGGCATTCAGTTCGATGGACTTCGTTCCGCCGAGGCGATAAAACTGCTTCGCTTCGACGACGTTGAGTAACTTGGCCTGAACGGTAAGGTCCACGCTGGCGATTTCATCGAGCACCGCAGTCCCACTCTGTGCCAAATCCAGCTTGCCAAGTTTCGAAGAAACGGCGCCCGTGAACGCGCCGCGCTCGAATCCGAACAATTCCGATTCGACGAGTTCTTGGGGCAATGATGAAAAATCGATTTTGATGTAGGGACTGTCTTTTCGCGAGCCGTTGAAATGCAACCATTGGCTGAGCGCGTCCTTACCCGTACCGCTTTCACCCTCGATGAGAACCGTCGTTGAATTCTCGAGAACCTTCTCCAGCGTCCGATAGACTGCAATCATCGGAGACTCAGCGGAGAAGACAAATGGATACGGTGAATCGTTGCCGCTCGACGTCACGGGACGCAAGTTCTTAGAGTACGCGCTGTGCGATCAGCTCATGCGCATGGTGACGCTTGCCTGCTCGCCACAGGCGTTCCAGATCGTAGAACTCCCGCGCCCGCGCCGAAAAGATGTGGACCACGAAGTCGACGTAATCCAGAAGGATCCACTCGCCTTCGACGTGCCCTTCGATGTGCAATGGCCGCACACCTTCTTTTTTCAGGGTTTCTTCGATATGCTCTGCGATTGTTTGATTGTGACGTGTCGAGGTTCCGGTACAAATCAGGAAATAATCGGTGAAGGAGCAAATCTCGCCAAGCTCGAGCACCACCGCATCCTGAGCTTTCTTGTCGAGTGCTGCTTCGATGGCTTCGGATAGTTGAGTTTCTTTGTCCATCAATTGTTCTTCGTTTTCTCCTTTATGAATAGAGTTTGTGTTTTTCGATGTAGCTCCATACCAACGGGGGTAGCCGCCGGCTGACATTGGCTCCGCGCCTCCGATCATCGCGGATTTCCGTCGACGAGATCGGCTGCTCGATGAACGGCAAATAAGAAACTCCGGTCTTGACCGGCAGTGTGACGCGCTTTTTTTCTCGGAGGATCTGGAACGGCGCGACATCTTCGCGGAATGGGAATCCGGGCCGATTCACAACGACAAGGTGCGCCAATTCGAACAATCGCCGATATTCTCTCCAGCTCTCCATCTCTTGGTACATATCGGTTCCTATGACGCACAGAAGCTCGGCGTCAGGAAACGATTTCTTCATCGCTTCGAGCGTTTCCACCGTATAGCGCTTTTCGAGAGCATCTACTTCTATAGTAGACGTTCGAAATTGTTCAATGGAAATGGTCGCCAGCGCCACCATCGCAAAGCGGTGAAACGGCGAGGTCAGTCCAGGGGCCGGTTTGTGTGGCGGAGCAAACGCAGGCACGAAATGAAATTCATCAACTTGGAAGGTTTCCGCGACCGACTGAGCTGCGGCGAGATGTCCGTTATGGATGGGATCGAAAGTCCCGCCCAATATCGCAATCCTCATGTTCCGGCGCTGATTCTAACACAATGTCTAGCCACGCTAGGACGAGGATCTTCCACGGGAACCACCCCGCCGCTTTCGCGGTACCCCTCCTAACTTAGAAGGGGTGTTTCTCTCCGTAAACCAAAGCGGGTCCTGTTTCTCAGGATCACCGTTGTAATTAATCGTGATTTCTTCATCCGGTTCGATATCTCGAATCGCGACAACCTCCATCATCAATTCGTCTAGCAGTTCTTCGAGCTGCGCGTTAGGCGAATACGAGTGGTTGTAGATGGAAACGTATCCCAAGGCGATCGCCGCTTGCTCGTCGTGCTCACCCCAATCGAAGGCATAATCCGACAGTATGGTTTTTTGAGCAAACGGCCACTGTTTTTCATTCAGGCGTATGACCGGCGCGCGCTCGATCAACTCCCCCTTCAAAAATTTCCGCCGCGCAAACATCGCCCGACCGCGCCGCTCCACGGTTCCCATGCGTACACCTTTGATATTCGGATCGGCGGGAACAGGGACAACATACCTGTCGATCCGTCCGATACATTTCGGCGTACCACAGAAACAACCGAAGCTGCGGCGGTCGTCCCACTCGGGCAAAACGGAACCCGTCTTCATGTACTTCTCGAGCGTGACCTCGTTGTACATGATAGTAAGCTCCTCGCCTTTGTAAACTTTTCGTAGTGTGATCAGGTCGAGATTGTCCGCGATGTAACAGTTAGGATCGCAGGAATGGTTGATGTGCCGCACGTTCGATTGCGCGATAATCCAGCGACCGTCGGCAGTCTCAAACGCATTTCGAATTTCGTGCTCCGGAATTTTATAATAAGGAACGACGCGGCCCTCGAGTCTCTCCACAACGTTTTCTTCTTCCAGAGTCTCTTCGGCAATAAGACCACGTCCAATAGGCGTATCAGCTACACGCGACGGATAAGCTGTAGTCTTCATAGTTGAACTTTCAGGATATCACTGGAAAGTTTTTCGTAGACCGCGCGTTTCAGCTCTTCGAGACCTTCGCCTGTCACCGAGGAGATCCTCAGCATGTCGAGACCACTTTTTTTGCACCAGCGCATGAGTTTTTGGACCTTCTTGGGATCGGCGATATCCATCTTCGTTGCAACGACGATCTTCGGCTTTTTCGGCAGATCAGGACTGTGTTCGGCCAGCTCCGAGTTGATGGCGTGAAACTCGTCGACGGGATCCCGCTCGTTCATGCCCGACACATCTACCAAATGAAGCAGCAGACGAGTGCGTTCGATGTGCCTGAGAAATTGAATTCCCAGACCGTGACCGAGGTGGGCGCCTTCAATGAGACCGGGAATGTCGGCCACGACGAAAAATCTGTCCATGTCCAGGGAGACGACGCCGAGCTGCGGTTCCAGTGTGGTGAATGGGTAATCGGCAATCTTCGGGCGCGCAGCGGAGATACGCGATATGAGTGTGGATTTGCCCGCATTCGGGTAACCCACTAAGCCGGCATCGGCAAGCAGCTTCAGTTCAAGCCCGAGATTTTTCTCCTCACCGGCTGCCCCGTCTTCCGCCTTTCGTGGCGCGCGGTTCGATGACGATACAAAGTGCGCGTTGCCGTGTCCGCCTCGGCCGCCCTTAGCAATCAGGACGCGTTCGTTTGGCTCGGTGAAATCGTGGAGCAATTCACCCGTGTTGTCGTCATAGACGACCGTGCCGATCGGGATGCGAATCTCGAGATCTTGTCCGCTGCGGCCCTGACGATTACTACCTTCACCGTGCCGGCCGCGCTCAGCCCGGAATACGTGATCAAAGCGGAATTTGAGAAGCGTGTTCTCGTGAATGTCCGCGACGAGATAAATATTGCCGCCGTGTCCGCCATCGCCGCCGCTAGGGCCGCCCTTTGGAACGAACTTTTCCCTTCGGAACGCGATCGATCCGTGTCCGCCGTTGCCGGCTTTGACGGTAATTTTTGCCTCATCAATAAACATGGAGGATAGCCATAAAAAAGCACAAAAATCACAACGCTCTTTTACTATTTTGTGACTTTTGTGCCTTTTTGTGGCTATTCAACTGGTTGGATTGAGATAAATCTTCCAGTAGAGCCTTTGTCTTCGAAGCGTACGACACCTGGGATTTTAGCGAACAGCGTGTCATCCTTGCCGATGCCGACATTCAGGCCCGGCTTGAATTTCGTTCCACGCTGCCGGACGAGAATGGATCCTCCCGTCACCAGTTGGCCCGCAAAACGCTTGACGCCGAGCCTCTGGGAGTTACTGTCGCGGCCATTGCGTGAACTGCCGACCCCTTTTTTATGCGCCATATGAGACTCCTCTTTAACTCCCGCTCTGGGATCATGTGGACTCCACGGGACGGCCTCGTGGACTCGATATTACCCTTAGCGGGACTGAGTTAAACCGTTATCTTATCGATTCGAACTGCCGTGTAATCTTGCCGATGCCCCTGTGTCCGGCGGTACTGTTTCTTACGCTTCTTTTTGAAGACGATGATTTTTTTCATCCGATCCTGTTCAATTACCGTCCCCTCAACGGTCACATTCGCAATCACGGGCGTGCCGAGTTGGATACTTCCGTCGTTTTCGACCAGTAAGACATCCTTTATTTCCACTTTGCTGCCGACGTCCCCGGCAAACTTCTCCAGCCGAATCGTTTGCCCGGGCGAAACGCGGTATTGCTTTCCGCCCGATCGGATCACGGCGTACATAGTTGTATCCTCCCCGGTAAAGACAAACAACCATTGTACGAGCCCTATTTTATGGGTGTCAACCGCGGCTTTTCGCCGGTGGTGACTCAGTTTCATCTGTAGCGGCGGTCCGCGAAGCGCAAGCGCGGCAGCGCGCAGCCTCAAGAAATGACCGCCGGCGATGTCTAAACTGCTGCACTGTCGGCGCTCATAGGAGCTGTGAATGAATTGGAGTGCGGGCACTCCCCTCCTAAGTTAGGAGGGGTGCCCGAGCGTAAGCGAGGGCGGGGTGGTTCCCTCAACTGCCAGTAACGGCAGGGGAACCACCCTGCCTGCTCGGACTTTGTCCTCGCAGGCTCCCCTCCTAACTTAGGAGGGGAGTTGCGTGTCATCAATTCATTCACAGCTGTAACGAAAGTGTCGCAGTAAGTCCTTTAGATCCGTTGCGAACTTTCATTGTTCACTTTGAGCCGCGGCTCATGAATGTCTTCATAGAGCGCCGCTACAGTTGGGAAACCCCGCAATTTTCAAACTGAGTCACTACCTTTTGGCCTTGGGATGCGCTTTTTCGTATTCCGCCCGAAGGTGTTCGAGCGTGACGTGCGTGTATTTCTGCGTCGTTGCCAGACTGGCATGCCCCAGCAGTTCCTGGATAGCCCGTAGGTCGGCTCCCCGCTCGAGCAGGTGCGTAGCGAAGCTATGCCGGAGTGTATGCGCGGTGAGACGCCGGCCGGAAGGAAGACGAAGACGCGTCTTTTCAACCAGCCTCTGCACGTCGCGCGCATTCAGGCGGCGCCCGCGGAGGCTAACAAAGACAGGCGTGTGGCCGCTGGCCTCTGGGCTTGCCAGCACCAGCCGATCGCGCTCGCCCAGATATTCCGCAAGCGCTCGCCCGGCGTATTCGCCGAAAGGAACGATCCGCTGTTTTCTGCCTTTGCCGAAGACCCGAACCAGTTGCTGACCCAGATCCACGTTCTCATCATTGAGACCCACAAGTTCGCGAACGCGCAGCCCGCTCGCATACAGCAATTCGAGAATCGCTCGATCCCGCAAATCCTTGAGCGCTGTACCCTGCGGCAGTTCGACAACGGCGGCTGCTTCCTTCTCGCTGAGATAGGACGGCAGCTTCTTCGGCAATCTTGGTGACGAAATCAATTCTGCGGGATTGCTCTTCAGGCGGCCATCGCGCACCAGGAAATTAAAAAATGTCCGTAGACAAGCCAGCTTTCTCGCAATCGAGGTTTTCTGGAGTTTTCTTTCATGAAGGTGGCTCAGAAAGTCTCGAAGGCAAAGATGATCGAGCGAATCCAGAGACCTTTTGCGAAGCTTGAGGAAAGCATGAAATTGCCGAAGATCCGATCGGTAGCTCGACAGCGTATGTTCCGAGACCGCTCGATTGCGGAGCGCTTCGACAAACGCCTCAATTTCCTGTTGCATTAATCAGTCCTCTGTGATGAGGCGCTCCACAGCGGACCGATAAGCCTTCAAGAGCATCAAAGTGACGGGTCCAGGCTTGCCGCTGGCGATAGCGGTGCCATCGACCCGGGCAATCGGCACGACTTCCCGCGTGGTGCTGGTCAGAAACATTTCATCGACGCGACCGATTTCGGAGGCATCAAAAATTCCCTCGAGGACCTGAAGGCCCATCTCCCGCGCCAGACTCAGGACGACGCCTCGCGTTATTCCTTCAACGATTCCCGCATCATGTGAAGGCGTCAAGACTTTTGCATCGCGAACCATGTAGATGTTGCTCGTGATCCCATCTGAAAGCTTTCCATCTGCCGTGAGAAGAATCGCTTCGTACGCGCCTCTCGAATTGGCGTCATGACGAGCCATCACCTGATGGATCAGGCTGCCGCTTTTGATTTCTGCAAACCAGCTGTCCCGTCGCACGGATGAAATCACCACCTCGACGCCATCTGTATAGATGCGTTCCGGAGGTGCAACCAGCGGCACCACGATGATAATGACGGCCGGGTCAACCGAGGTCTCGATGTCGGCTGAGAGATCTCCGGCGCCTCGCGTGATCAGCAGGCGGATCCGGCATTCGCCCGGCAGGCATGTCCTGCGGATTTCTTCGAGAGTCCTGGATTTCGTCCACGGAAGTTTCAAATGGATTGCGGCTGCGGAGTGCTCCAGCCGCGCATAGTGGCGCGAGAAGAGAAAGGGCTTTCCAGCATAAGTCCGGAGGGTTTCATAAACGGAGTCGCCGAACAGCAAACCGTGATCGAGAACAGAGATCTTCGCTTCTTCGGGTGTTGTGATCAGACCGTTGATGTTAATGCGGGACGGCATAGCTCGAGAGCGCGCTCGCAGAGCAAGCGCTGCTTTTCTGTTTTTGGCAGTCGTCGCGGAACGTCGATGTCAGGAAGCAGGCCGAAATTGATATTCATCGGCGCGAAATGTTTCTGCGGGCTGGAGACATAACGGCACAATGCGCCGATTGCCGTTTCCGCGGGCAGGACCATGGGATCCTCGCCCCGGGCCGTTCGAACCGCGTTGATGCCCGCAACAAGGCCCGACGCGATATTCTCGATGTAACCTTCGGTACCGGCAAGCTGGCCGGCGAAGAAGGCGCGTGGATCGCGTCTTGCCGCGAACGTCGGAAGCAACGTTTGCGGGGCATTGATGTAAGTGTTCCGGTGAATTTGGCCGAGCCTCAGAAATTCGGCATTCGCGAGGCCGGGGATCATGCGAAAGATCCGCTTCTGTTCCGGGAACTTCAAATGATTCTGAAATCCAACCATGTTGTAGCTGGATTGCATCAAATCTTCCTGACGTAATTGAACAACGGCGTATGGTATCCGGCCGGAAGCGGGATTACTCAAGCCGACGGGACGCATCGGACCAAACCGCAGCGTGTCGCGTCCCCGCCGCGCGATTTCTTCAATGGGCAGACACGATTCGAAGTAACACGCCTCTTCGAACTCGTGAATCGGAACACTTTCCGCAGACATCAGAGCATCGTAGAAAGCGTCATACTCCTCGCGGTTCATAGGGGAATTCAAATAATCGTCACCAGCCTTGCCATAGCGGCTCGCCCGATATACCCGAGAGTGATCGATCGCTTCGGCATCGACGATTGGGCTTATCGCATCGTAGAAGTAAAGGTGTTCCGAGCTGCAAAATTCACGGATGGATTCGGAAAGCGATGGTGACGTCAGGGGACCGCTCGCAATGATAACGATTCCATCGTTCGGAATTTTCGAAACTTCTTCGCGCATGAGGTGAATGTTGGGTTCGTTTGAAACGACCTCCGTGACGCGCTCGGAAAAAAGCTGCCGATCCACAGCGAGCGCGCTTCCAGCCGGCACGCGAACCGAATCGGCGATCCGAATCAGAATCGAGCCGAGCCTCCGCAGCTCCTCTTTGAGAAGCCACGACGCATTGTACGGCTGATCGGATTTCAGTGAATTGCTGCAAACGATTTCCGCCAAGCGATCCGTCCGGTGCGCGGGTGTTTTCCGAACAGGGCGCATCTCATAAAGCCGCACCCGGGCGCCGAGCCGCGCAATCTGCCAGGCGGCCTCCGATCCGGCAAGGCCTCCGCCGATGACCGTGATCTCGTCGCGCATGCAGATAGTTTACGCTATGAAAAATTTCAGGGAGCTTGTAATGAAGGCCTTGAGGTCTTTGCGATGAACTATGGCATCGAGCATTCCGTGTTGAAGAAGAAACTCGCTGCGTTGAAATCCGGCCGGAAGCTTTTGGCGGATGGTTTGTTCGATCACGCGAGGCCCTGCAAATCCAATCAAAGCGCCGGGCTCGGCGATATTCAGATCGCCCAACATCGCGAAGCTTGCCGTGACACCGCCGGTGGTCGGATCCGTAAGCACAGAGATGTAAGGAACGCGTGCCTGGTCCAGGCGCGCCAGAGCCGAAGAAACCTTGGCCATCTGCATCAGGCTCAGCGCCCCTTCCTGCATGCGAGCGCCGCCCGAAGATGAAACAACGACCAGAGCCGAACCATTGTCGAGCGACCGTTCGATAGCGCGTGTGATCTTCTCGCCGACAACGGAACCCATCGAGCCACCGATGAAGTTATATTCCATTGCCGACAAGACCACAGGGACGCCATCCATCTTTCCCTCGACCGTGACGGCGGCTTCGCGCACACCCACTTTCTCAGGTAGCGAAGTGAGACTTTCTTTGTATGGTTTGGCGGCGTTGAAATCGAGAGGGTCGGTGGAATAAAGCGAGGAATCGTGCTCGGTCCAGCCGGCGTCCATCAAAAGGTTAATACGATCGTAGGCGGAGATTTTGTAATGATAATTGCACTTTGGACAGACTTGAAGATTCCCTTCAAGATCTTTTTTCCAAAGCGGGTCCTTGCAACCGTTGCATTTTATCCACAACCCTTCTGTAATGATGCGGCGCTGATCCGGAGCTTCTATCGGCTTCTTCTCGCGCTTGAACCAAGTCATAAACCCGCCATTATAACAGCGTGAAGAACATTCCCCTCCTCGCAGAGGAGGGGAGGCGCGAAGCGCCGGGGTGGTCAGTTCGGCCGAAACCTTTCGCCGATCTGACCACCCCGTCCGCTCCCTTAAAAGGAGGCTTCGCGACATTTTTTTGAGGTCGCGTCCACCCCTCCTCTGCGAGGAGGGGAATATGCTGAAACCCTCCATTGACAAGTGGGTGACTGGCGCACATAGAATGACGCCAGCCATGAGCGCTCCCACAGGTCATAGCCGGCCGGTACAAATTGCACTTAGCGTCCCAGCGCCGGCATCCATTTCCTTCGATTTCCGCTATGTCTTGCGCATAGGCGCTTCGATCCTGGTTCCAATCGTGTTTTGGTTTCTTCCTCTGAACTTGGAACCGAAAGCTCAGCACGCCATAGCGATCAGCCTTTTCATGATCTTGGGCTGGGCGACAGAAATCATGGATCACGGCGTGATCGGCCTCACTGGATGTTATTTATTTTGGGCGCTCAAGGTTGTTAATTTCGAAGTCGCCTTCAGCGGATTCGCCAACGATACGCCGTGGTTTTTGATGGGTGCCATTTTATTCGGCACAATTGCGAGCAAATCGGGCCTTGCGAAACGTGTGGCTTATCTGATCACCCTGCGGATTGGCACCAGCTATTCACGGCTGCTGTTGGCCATGATCTTGTCGGATTTTTTCTTGACGTTGCTGGTTCCTTCGGGAATGGCCCGTGTCACGGTCATGGCTGCGGTGGCTGCCGGTCTTGTTGGAGCCTTTGGACTCAGCGTCGGAAGTAATGTCGGCCGCGGCATGTTCCTGATCATCACGTATACGGCCGGTGTCTTCGATAAAACCATCATTGCGGGCGCGGCCGCGATCACGGGCCGGGGTGTGATCGAGTCCGTTGGCCACACTCCGGTTCTTTGGAGCCAGTGGCTGGTGGCCTTTCTACCATCGGACATCATTACGATTTTGATCGCCTGGCGGTTGACATTGTGGCTATATCCGCCGGAGACCGCGTCGCTGCCCGGTGGAATCACGTATCTACAAGATGAACTGCGCGACGCCGGTCCGTGGACTTCGCTGGAAAAGAAAGGCCTTGCACTCATGGTCGCAGCGATCGTTCTGTGGGCGACCGACTTTCTGCATCACATTTCGCCATCGATGATCGGATTAGGCATTGGACTTCTGTCTGTATTCCCTTTTATGCGCATCCTCGAGACTGCAGATCTGAGAAAGCTCAATTTTCTGCAGTTGTTTTTTGTGGCGGCGGCCGTCAGCATGGGAAACGTACTCAGTGTTACGAAGGGGCTGGCTATCCTTACGAACACCGTCTTTGCCTGGTTGGAACCACTTCTTCAAAACAACTGGCTTTCGATTCTGGCTTTGTATTGGACTGGGTTCGCGTACCACATTTTTCTGGCTAGCGAGATATCGATGTTAGCGACTTCCTTGCCATTGCTCATGAATTTCGCGACGGCTCACGGGCTGAGTGCGCTCAAGATCGGAATGCTTTGGGTTTTCTCCTCCGGCGGAAAAATATTTATCTATCAATCCGGCGTACTCGTCATCGGCTACGGCTATGGATACTTCCGCAGCAAAGATATTCTCCGGCTTGGCCTGCTCATGAGTTTCGTCGACTCACTGGTCATGCTCGTCGTCGTGCCCTTCTACTGGCCGTTGATCGGTATTCGATAAGCCGGCGGCTGAGACTCCAGCCGGCTTTTAATGTCAAATCTGAGATGTCGAATGTAGGATGTCAATGTACTTGACGAATTGACCTACTAACCAAATCTTCGTGCTTCAACGGGTCGTGGTTCGTCAGTAGGTAATTGGGTAAAGTACATTTGACGTCGTACATCAGATATCTCACATTTGGCATAGCAATCCCGCACGGGAATGGCCGTTGACAGTCGGCGCCGGGCGGAGGGATGATCGACGGCGTCCTGTTATAAAGGAGAAAGAAACGACATGAGTACTCAGGAAACCTTTGCGAAACCCAAGGTAGCGATCATGAATGCCGTCCACGACCTCCCCGTGTTGGTGGCGCGCGATAAGGGCTTTTTCAAAGACGAGGGACTGGACATCGAATTCGTGACCACGCCGGGGATGGCACAGGTCACGACTTCACACATGGT
The DNA here is from genome assembly GCA_003223875.1 of Acidobacteriota bacterium. Classification (GTDB taxonomy): domain Bacteria; phylum Acidobacteriota; class Terriglobia; order 20CM-2-55-15; family 20CM-2-55-15; genus 20CM-2-55-15. The sequence goes on from QHWY01000017.1 coordinate 21,820, forward strand.
CAAATTCGATTCCGTCTTCGACAGGCCTCTCGATTCGGTCTACAACGACGGCGGCATCGATCAATACCGTATGTGTGAATGGGGTATCATGAAACGCGCCGTGGAAGCGAGTTGCCAGGGACTCCGCCACCGCAAGATTGTAGCTTTGGGGGCGTCGATGTCGATGTTTGCCGTCGTCGTGGCGCGTGATTCTAAATACTACGAACCGGAGATGCTCAAGGATAAAGAAATCGCCGTTACGCCCAACAATGGTTCGGAATTCACGACATTAAAGATGATGGAGGGGTTCCTTGAGCCACAGCATGTGAAGCGCACAAACGTCGGCCCGATGTTGAAGCGCCTCGAAGCTCTGCGCGATGGAAAGATTGCGGCTGCGAGCGTAATGGAGCCCTGGATTAGCGTCGCCCAGAAGTGGGGTATGCGCATTCTCATCGAATCGCATTCAACCCGCAGCGAAGCGGCCGGCGATGACCTCGACGGTAAGACACTCGCTCGAATGTTTCGGGCGCAAGCGAGAGCCGTCAAAGAAATCGAAAAGGATCCGACTCCTTACATCCATTACTTCATCAACGAGACTGGAGGGCTCTTGAAGCCGGAGGAATTTCACACCTGGCGGCTCCTGCATGCTCCGCCGCAGCCGTATACTCGCGAGCGCTTCGAGGACACTTACAACTGGACGGTGAAGTGGAACATGACGGTGCCTGGCGCCACGTATGAGAACACTGTCGATAATCGTGCCTGGGAATAATCTATTTTCTCTCCCGTCTAATCAGCGTTTCAGCCGACACACCGGGAGCAATATGGCTTTGTTGGGTTACAACGCCGGCCTGCAAGCTACGTCGGCGAGCACATCGTGAGCAGCGATTATCCGGACCCATTGCCGAAGCAGCCTCTCTTTGTGATGCCAGGTCCGCGCGGCTTCGCGCAAAAACCCGCGCGCGGTGGTGGAGTATTTGGCGCCCTCTCGGACCGCAAGATACGCAAGGTAGGCATCCATAGCGGAGTTCAGTTTCGTCAGCAATTCAAGCGCGATCTTCAGGTTCAAGCCGGAAGGTACCGGCTTTTCGCGGAGGGCATCCACGATTTGGCCGGCAAGATCGAATAAAGCTGTTGGGGCTCGTGGTAATGAATGACGTGACATGACTTCTCCCTTTTTGTCTGCAGCGGCGGCCGCGGAGACCGCCGCTACAGCTACTGCATGGCGGGAATCAGATGCACATGCGCTGGACGGGATTGCTCCACTCCGTGAAGCCCAACTTGCCGTAGGCACGGACCTGGAACGTATAGGTCGTGCCCGGTGTCAGGTTGTCCACAGAAGCTGCCTTTTGCGCACTCGCAATGGCCGTGGATCCAAACGTGGTGGCAGGTGTACCACCTGTCCCAAGAGCGCCATATCGTATTTCATAATGACGCGCTCTCTGCACAGGCGTAACTTTAACGAGCAGTTCGCCGCTCTTGCCCTGATCGACACGAGAAATCTGCGGTTGATCTCAAGGGGTAGCGGTGGAACGCGGTTCGTCGGACGAATCTCGAACCCGCTGGATACAAACGTAACGGGATCGTCATTCGAGTTCGCTTCGACATAATGTCCAAGCTGCTCGACCATGTTCACCGCCACTTCACGCAGCTTTTTCTTGTTCCCGATGGCCTGCTTACTGCCATCGAGGGCAACGACAATAGACGCCGCGTAATTGCTGATCGC
>QHWY01000364.1 GCA_003223875.1 Acidobacteriota bacterium
GAAGGGAAAACACGCGCTGAAATTCGGCTTCCTGGGCAACCGGATTCAGATCATTACCGGTGATACCGTGTGGAACCGGGGTAGAGTGAATTTTGCCGGAGGACTTCCTGCCTTTCTACAGAATCAACCCTCACAAGTGTTCGCGGCGATACCTGGCGGAGTGGAGCGCCGCCACTTCCGGTACGAAACCTTCGGATTCTATGGGCAGGACGACTGGCGGGCGACTTCGCGGCTGATGCTCAATCTTGGCTTGCGGTACGAATTCAACACGACGGTGACGGAGTCCCAGGGCCTTCAAACTACTTTACGGAATCCCGGCGCTCAGGTGGACGTCATTGGTGGCCCCGGTTGGACTTCTCCGCTCACGGTGGAACCCTACATGCGAAACCCGTCGCTCAAGAACTTCAGCCCGCGCGTCGGGTTTGCTTACGACCCGACAGGAAGAGGGAAAACAGCCATTCGCAGCGCGTTCGGGCTTTACTACGATGTGGCGACGGTCGGCTCAACCACCTTCGGATACGTTGTGGGCGATCCGCCGTATCGTTCCACGAGTGTTGCTCTCCCGCCGTCGTGGGCGCCTGGGTTCATCTCGGCGACCCCAGGCCCCTATCAACCTCCCTTCAGTAATCCTGGGGCGACAAGTACATTTGCCGGATTTTCCCCGTTGTCGCCTATCAGTATTACCCAGCATGATGTCCGCCAGCCGTACCTGATGCAGTGGAACCTCTCTGTCGATCAGCAGTTGCCGGGCAGCGTCGGCCTGTCGGTGTCGTATGTGGGTACGCGCGGCTTGCATCTCTGGGGGCAAGGGGACGTCAATTCGTGCATTCCCACGGCCATTGTCAACGGGATCCCCAACTGGGCGAACACCCAGGGTCCCGGAGGTACGCCCGCCGCCTGCCCGTCGACGAACATGCTCTTCCCGGCGGGACATATTTGCACCGTCATTACCTCAACGGGTTCCACTTTGCGCATGCCCAGCGGACGGGCCAACTGCAACCTCAGGGAGGATAATGCGGTCCAAACCAGTTCCCGGTCGTGGTACGACGGCCTCCAGGTAAATGTCCAGAAAAGGCTATCGCACGGCCTCGAATTCCAGAGCGCTTACACCTATTCGAACAACTTGGACACCACGCAGGGACGGCTTTCCATCGATAGCGAGGCTTTCACGCCGGGAGTGGCCCGGAACTTCGACAAGGGCAGGTCCGTCGTTAACGCCACCCACAACTGGCGGTTTAATACGATGTATACCTTCCCGGCGCGGAAGTCCGAGGGTTTGGTATCCAAGCTAGTGAACGGCTGGTCGATGCAGAATATCGTTTCCGCACAGACTGGATTTGCGTTTACGCCCGCAGCTCCAGGCGACGTGTCGCTCAACACGACAACGAATATTAACAGCGGCTATGAGCGCCCCGAACTGGTCACTTCCGCTAGTTTGGGCGATGTTACCACCTGCGTCGGCACGACCGGTCTTACCCCATTGGGCCGTCAGTGTAATGTCAATGCGGTGGTTTACAATCCTGCTAAAGTCATTAGCGGTGACCCCAACCGGTGGTTCAATCCCAACATGTTCACTACGCCCATTCCGGGTTACCTGGGAAACGTGGCGAGGGGTAGTCTGACCGGGCCCGGCCTGTTCAACTGGGACTTCTCATTGCACAAGAACACCCCGCTCGGGTTTTTGGGTGAAACTGGAAACCTGCAATTCCGGGCGGAATTTTTCAACATCCTGAACGGCGCAAACTTCATTAATAACCCGTCCAATGGCAATGGAATCGTCGGCCCGAATGCCGGCAGGCTCACGGCGGCCCGGGACGGTCGAGACATCCAGTTGGCGCTGAAGGTGAGCTTCTAACTGTGCCACGAGCAAAACAGTCGGCTCGAAGAGGCACGCGCGAAAGAGCCTCCACGAGTCTTTCACGCGGATGTTTCGTTTCTATAGCCCCAAAAAGGATACGGGTTCCAACTCCAGTTAGGAAGATCACGACATCAAACTTTCCTGGGAAAAGGTCTTCGGCGAAGGACAGAGCGGCCGAATTGGTCCTGGAGAAGGATCTCGCGCATCGATGGAGCCACAACGGCGATGCCCCCGTGATTCAATTAACTTTGCCATCTCGTCCGCACGGCGGCTCTCCAAGGAAAGCACGCGGAGTCCGGTCAGCCCGCGTTTACATTTTCCGAGGACATAGCAATCCTTTCCACTCTCCTGAGGCATTCCGCACTCTGTCGTCCGGCAGATACACCAGGATACGGTGTCGCAGTCCTCACCAGCTTTCGAGCGAACCGGAATTCAGCAGATGAATCTGCCGATCAAGCCGGGGATCTGGGCCCTGCCGTCGGAATAGAACTCAGCCGCTTCTTCGGGGATCGCGAGCGTCCTGTCGTTTATGTGGGACAATTCCGTTCGCCAAAGCTGGCGTCGACTGGAATGAATCTTTTGAATTCCAACTTTCTCAGAAGAGAGCGCCACAACTTCCATCTCCTGGCCTTCGTTCAGTTCCTGCAGGCGGACCTTTACGCCGTTCCTGAACTCCACGGCGTCCCGATAGGTTCCGGCATTCGCAGACAATTGACGGAAGGTCACCGCTTCGGTCTCTGAGAGACCATGAGCGTGCCGGAGGGCCGGCGAGATTCCATGATTTCGTAGCATCTACGGCATACAGCTGATCGTCCTTCCCCCGAATTTCAGCCACGAATACCCCCTTTACCGGATATACACGCATTCTTTGCCGCTTTATAAAACCACGCAATAGAAACGCGAAACAATCTGGACATCGAACTATGTCGTTTAACCAGTTTCTTGTCCGCTTCACGTTCATTCTGATGACTTGCTCGTCATTCGGATTAGCCGAGCGATCGGAATCGGCGTCAGCGTTCGCCTTTGGTGGACGGATCGATTAACGGCGGTATCAAGGAACCGGTGCTCGTTCTGCTGGATCTGCGGAGGAGGGTGGCGCATCCCGCTCCAGCGCCACCGCCCCCGGGCACCGGAGCTGCTCGTTCTCGGGACGTTCCTTTGCTGAGACTCCTGTTGGAGCGATGTCTTTTTTGTAAAGCTGCGGATTGGCCAGAAAGAGCGGAACCAAGGCCTAGCTAGACGAATGCCATATTTGATTTTCGGATTGTTAAATTGCATTTGAAAGGAGCGGATTATGGCGAGAGGGGCCGGTATTAGTCTGCACATGCTTGGAAGAGTAGGAATCGCGATTGTTGCATGGATCGCATTGGGAACCTGCCTGAGTGTTGCTCAGATTTCCACGGCGACGGCAACCATCTTAGGTGTGGTGAAGGACACCTCGGGAGCGTTGATACCGGGAGTCAGTATCACCATCAAGCATACCGACACGGGCCTGACGCGGGCCGCAATAAGCAGCGCGAGCGGTGACTACAATGTGCCGTTGCTTCCCGTGGGCGCATATGAGATCACGACAACAATACCTGGCTTCAAGCAGCAGGTAAGGAGCGGCATCAATCTCGTCGTCGGCCAGCAAGCGGTCATCAACCTGACGCTGGAAGTCGGAGCCGCGGCCGAGCAAGTCACAGTAACGGAGGAAGCGCCGCTGGTGAACACGAC
>QHWY01000018.1 GCA_003223875.1 Acidobacteriota bacterium
AACCCTCGCGGAAAGAAATTTCCAGCTTCGGTTTGTCGAGGCCGTACATCGCGAGTGCCTTTGGCATGTCGATAATTTCTTTCGCCTTCTCGAAATCAAGAGTGTTGAACATTCCCGAAACTTTGTCGAATTGAACTTTTTTGCCGTCCGCCAGCTTCCAATCCGAACCAGACTTCAGCAAGCTGATGTTTTCCGAGCCCCGCTGGATCTCGATCTTTTCTACTTTGTCCCGATCCAGCTTGACGATCGTCTTGTCACGCCAATCGAACAACGGCCGCCGCGCTTTTTCGGGAATCTCTTTATCCATGATGAAAATCGCATCGCGAGATGCATCACGCGCGTAATACTTGTCCTTCTCGGGGGACTTACCGATCAGCAGGAGGCGATCGGTTTTGGCCTTGCCGTCGTGCAAGGTGACTTTAAGGGCAGGTGCATCCAACCCGGCCGTTTTCGCATCAACCGGCGAATCCGGAAACGACTGTGCGCGGCCAAATCGAATGGAGCTGACAAAAGACGAGATTTCGCTGCTGTCGGCCTTGGTATCGACGGGTTTCTTGAGCTGCCAGTTCTCTCCCGACTTTTGCGCTTCGAGTTCCTTCGTATTTTCGGCGATCTTGACGCCGTCAATATCGTCTGTCTCGAACTCCAGGAGTTTCTTATTGCGGACGTCCGATACCGTCTTGGTGAATGTCTTTGACCAGTTACTTCCGGTCAGAAAGACATCGTTGCTGCCCCCGAGTTTGGCGTAGTTGTATGTCTTCTTAGGATTCTCGCTGCCGAAAAGGATCTCGAGCGTCTTGCCATCTTTCGTTCTCGCGCTGACTTTGGCGGGCGGGTCTTTTAATCCAAATGAAGTCAGGTCCTGCGCGTTTTGCGCCACTGTGTCGTTGCGGTCGATCTGAGGAATGTTCGACGCAAGGCTTTCCCATTCGTCCGAATCCGCCTGAACCCCGGCCGGAGAGGTGATTTCCCACTGCCTCTCGCCTTTTTTTACTGCGGAGATGGTGCGGTCCGGATAGATCAGGCTGATCTCGGAGATGTCCTTTTGTTCGACTTGGAAAGCCTTCTTCTTCGACTCTTCTTGTTTTTGTCGCTCCTCTTTTCCCCGGTATTCCGTGAAGTAAACGTAACCGCCAAGGATGACAAAGAGGATGAAGAGAATGGTTGTACCCTTAAATCGCATACCTGTCCCAAAGAGGAGCGCGCTTCCCTCCTAAGTTAGGAGGGGAGCCGAGCTGAAGGCGAGGCGGGGTGGTTCCCTTTTGGAACCACCCCGTCTTCGCTCGCTGCGCTCGCGAATCCACCCCTCCTAACTTAGGAGGGGGTTTTGCGGATCGTTCTGTCTTCCTCCAATCATCAAATTTCCCCGCATTACCTTCTACGTTTGACCCAGACTCTGATGCCGGCGCCAATAATGCCTACCGGCAACAACAAAACCAGCACGTAATTCACGAGCCGGCCTTGCGCCTCGGTCATCGTGATGCGGCGATCTTCAGGGTTCTTGGGTCTGATGGAAATGAAGTTCTCGTCCTGCGCAAGCCAGGATACGGTATTGAGAAAAAGATTGCCGTTACCCTGCAATCCGAAAGCGCCGTTGGAAGCAAAAGCGGAATTTCCATAAACGATGAGACGGCTCTTTTTGTTCTCACCTTGGGGTTTTGTTGCAACGACTGCCAACGAAATGGGGCCTTTAAGATCCGTCTTCTCGTCAAATGTTGCTTCGTTCGATTTGAGGTTGGTCTCTCCCCAACTCCGCTCGTTGGACTCGAGCAGCTTCTCAACGGTCACCCCGTTTATTGGCGGATCCACCGGTGTGACGGATCGGACAAACGGGAAAAAGGTCATGACCTTGAAGTTTTCCGTGATCTTGTGACGACTGTAACGAGTCACAAGCGGAATCGTGGGTCCGGCCCCAAACAGTCGTCCAACACCGCTGGCATCGACGACGAAATTGTTTCCAACAGAGATCGACCACTTTTTCATGAAGTCCGAGAGCGAAGGCGCAGGAGGCGGATCCAAGAGGATGAGAACGCTTCCGCCTTTATCTAGGAACCCGTCGATCTGCTCCATCTCATTCGGAAACGGCTCGGAAGTTGGACCGGCCATCACGAGGGCGGAAGTATCATCCGGCACCTTGCCCTCTTGAACGAGATTGATAGTCTTGACGACGTAACCCTCTTTTTCCAGTCCACCCTTTGCGTTGCTGTAGCCGTTTCTATCAGAATCCTCGATGTTCTTCTCACCGTGCCCTTGCGTGAAATAAATCGTCTTCTTCTCGCCTTTCACAATTTTCATCAAAGCATTGGTGACGTCTTCTTCACGAAGCGGTTCCGATTGCTTTTCGATGCGCTCGGTTTTCCCCCCCATCTCGAGGACCAGGGTTCCATATCGATACGATTCGCCGCTCAAGGGATTTTGGAAATCCCCATATTGCGTCACCGAGTACTGCTGCGCAACCTGCGGCTGTTTGTCGGGATCGATAAACTCGTAAGACATTTTGCTGTTCCGGCCTTTGAACAGATCGAGTAGATCTCGGGCGGGAGCGTAGTCGCCGCCTGGATAAAACGCCTTGATATGAAGGTCCTGCTTGATCTGCTGCACCACGCTTGTGGATTGATCCGAGAGGCTGTAAATCTTTTCACTCGTCGTGTCCACGCGCTTGACGTGTTGCGCGCCGAGATAGTTCACAAAGGCGAGGATTCCAACCAGAAATACAACCGACACCGCCGAATTGATGCCGAATCGCGCTGACCGCCGGCCAAGATTCCTTCGGATCTCGGCCGTTTTTAACGCGAGCGATGCAACAATGAGCAGACCACCGAGAACGACTGCGACAGTTTGGTAAACACTCCAAATCGATCGAACGGAATAGGAGATTACGGCGGCCGCGATGATCGCCAGCCCGAGGAGATCGGCTTTTTTCAATTGTTCTTTCATGTTTATCCTCTCCACCGCAGAGAATCGATCGAACGATAGGTTAGAAATAGGGCTACCAACATCAGGGACATATAAAAGATGATGTGCGACGTCGACAAGACGCCTTTCATGAAATCGTCAAGGTGACTGAGTATCGAAAGATAAGTAAGAACCGCTTTGCTGGTGCTTGACTCCGCATTGTTCGCCAGCACGTCCACGAGCCACAACACCATAATCGTTCCAAAGCTGAGGACCGCCGCAATGATTTGATTTTCCGTCAATGTCGAAATGAAAAGCCCGATCGCGGTGAGCGCCAGGCCATAGAGGAGCAATCCCAGATACGCCGTCAAGATCGGCCCCGAGGCCGGAGTGCTGTACAGGTACAGCATGCCCGTGGGTATCCAGGTCGTCAGCAGGAGAATGATGAAAAACGTGACGCCCGCAAAAAACTTACCGAGTACGACCTGGAGATCGGTCAATGGAGCCGTCAGCAGCAGCTCGATCGTTCCACGTTTTTTCTCTTCCGAAAATAGGCCCATCGTGAGCATCGGCATGACGAACAATAGAATGACGCTCATCGTGCTCAGGAAGCCACGAGTGATCATGCCCGGCATATCCATCGCGCGCGGCCCAAGCTGCTGAGCTTGAAGTTGCGACATCAGGCCCATCTGAAGCACCTGAGCCAAGATGGATCTAAAGAATAAACCGGAAAGAAAAACGAAAATCGTCAGAACCACGTATGCAATGGGGGAAGTGAAGTAAGCGCGTAATTCCCGTTCGATAATGGCGAGTATGTTCCGCATGGTTACTCTCGCTCCTCCGCCGTCGTCAATTTCAAGAAGATATCTTCAAGACTCATCGAAGCCGATTGAAGCTCATACAATCCCCACCCGCTTTGGACCACGGTGCGCGCTAGATCGCTGCGAATGTCCTTTTTAAGCTCGCCTTCGATTTGGAACCGATGGCGGCCGTCGTTACTGCCGACCGTATGAACGTCGATGACGCCCGGCATAGCCTTCAGCTTCGACGTGATTTCCGGCACCGGTCCCTGAATCTCCATGAATACCCGCTCGGCGCCTTGTAATTGGAATCTCAAATTTTGCGGCGTGTCGATGGCCACGATTTTGCCGCGATCGATAATCACAACGCGATTGCAGGTTTGCTCGACCTCGGGAAGAATGTGCGTTGAAAGCACAACCGTGTGGTTTCCGGCCAGACCCTTGATCAGCTCGCGCACTTCATGGATCTGTTTGGGATCTAGTCCAATGGTCGGTTCGTCCAAAATCATTACGGGCGGATCACCGATGAGCGCCTGCGCCAGCCCCACCCGCTGCTTGTATCCTTTGGAGAGTTTCGCAATGATGCGCTCCTGTACGTCCGTAATGCTCACGCGTTCCATCACGCGTTTGACTTCCGCGCCGATCTTTTCCTTGGGCACGCCCTTAATTTTTGCGACAAACCGCAGATATCCCGCGACGGTCATTTCTGGATAAAGCGGCGGATTCTCGGGCAGATAACCGATCCGCCGGCGGACATCCAGCGGGTTTTCAAAGACGTCAAAGCCGTCCACGCGGACTGTACCATCCGAAGCGGGCATAAATCCCACGACGATACGCATCGTCGTGGTTTTTCCCGCTCCGTTGGGACCGAGAAATCCCAAGATCTCACCCTTTTCAACCTGAAAAGAGACGCTCTCAATCGCGGTTTTCGTAGCGTAGCGTTTCGTAAGGTTTTCAACTGTAATCAAACCAGCCGGCCTCCGATTCGGATATTCTAGGCAGTAGAACCATGCATTATAACACGCTCATTTTCGATGCGTTCGATACCGTCATCCATATCAACGAGTCGAAGTTGCCCTTGCATCGCACGGACGGAAAAGCGGTCCCCACGACAGCACCAGCCGTTCACAGAGCCTATAGCCAGCTTTTCCACAAATTGGATTTTGACGTTTTTTACGCGGCTTTTTCTCAAAGCTATAACCAGGTCACGACGCAGCGCCGCGCCGACTTGAAAGAGATTCCAAGCCAGGAGCGCTTCAAAATCATGCTCTGTTTGCTTGGCCATGCTGCCGACGAAATCACGCACGATGCTATTGAAACGATTACGACAGCTCACATGGCGAAGTTACAGGAAGCATTTGAAGTGCGCCCTGAAACCATAGAGGTCCTGGAGTGGGCGAAGACACGATATCGGACGGCGATGATTTCGAATTTCGCCTACGCTCCTGCTCTCTACGACGCCCTCGATCGCTTTGGGATTCGATCCGCATTCGAAACCATTATCGTATCCGCGGAAGTCGGCTGGTGCAAACCTCATCGGATTATATTCGATCAAACATTTCAACGGATGGGCATTCGGCCTTCTGAGGCGCTCTTCGTGGGCGATCAAATGTATATCGATGTCTATGGGGCGTTGAGCTGCGGCATGGACGTCGTTTGGATTCAGACGGAACGGCAGGATTGGTCGCCGCCCGAGGTTGCAATAAATACATGCAAACCGACATATACAGTGCATTCAATTTCGGAGCTGATGAGTTTGTTGGAAAAGCCATGACCTACGCGAATCCACACTTGCTCTGGTCTGTCGACGAGTTAAAAGACCATGTTCAAGATCCCAATCTCGTCCTTCTGGATATGAGGCCGCCGGAGGCGTACTCGAATGAGCACATTCCAAGCGCTCGAAGCTTTGACATTTTTGGAATTTCCCTGATCGACACCCGGCCGGAACCGCTCGAAGCATTTCTTTGGATGATGGAACATCTGATCCAGGGGAAAGGGGTGAACAGCGACAGCAATGTCGTCGTATATGACGATATCGCAGGAATGCGGTCCGCGCGGCTGTTCTGGTTCCTGGAATTCTTCGGCCATGATGCGGTTCACATCCTGAACGGCGGCTTTAATGCGTGGCGTGACGCCGGCTTCCCCATCACCCAGCAGGCGATGGTTCCGAAAGGCGGCAATTTCAAGATGAAACCACGGCGCGAACGGATTGCAACCGTCGACGATGTCTTGGAGAAACTGCATCGGCCTTCCACCGTGATCGTCGACGCGAGAAGCGATGCCGAATACACCGGGCAACTCGTGCGAGCGAAGCACGGGGGTGCGATCCCGGGAGCAGTCCATCTGGAATGGACAAATAACCTCGACTCCAAGGGATTTTTCAAATCCGCCGCGGAGCTGAAGCAAATGTACGCCGAACGCGACATCACTCCAGACAAGGAGGTCATTCCTCATTGTCAGGGGGCTTACCGGTCGGCGCACACGTATGTCGCACTACGTCTCCTCGGCTATCCCAACGTGCGGAATTATCTCGGCTCTTGGGGAGAATGGGGCAATCGGGGAGATTTGCCGATTGAGCATCCCAGCGAACCGTGAGCCTAATTGGAAATTGGAGATTGGTGGTTTCTGAAGTTCTAAATTGAGAACTGAAGAAATCTCCAGTCTGCAATTTCCAATAAAATCTTCCGTGTTAATCTAGTTTTTTATGCCTAAGGTCACGATCAATGGACAGGTCTATGAGGCCGCGAAGGGAAAGACGATCATCCAAGTGGCGGATGATATTGGCGTTCAGATCCCGCGGTATTGCTACCATCCCGATATCGGGATCGAAGGCAGTTGCCGGATGTGCCTGGTCGAGGTCAAGAGCGCTCCGAAATTGTTGCCTGCTTGCGCGACTCCGGTCACCGAGAACATGGACGTCCGCACGGATACCCAACGCGTGCACGAAGCGGTCCGGTATGCGATGGAGTTCCTGCTGCTTCATCATCCGATCGATTGTCCGGTCTGTGATCAATCCGGAGAATGCTGGCTGCAAGACTATTACATGGCTCACGCGGGCCACGACAGTCGCTACCCTCTCGGACAGAAGACTCGCCGGCGCAAAGCTTTCAATCTGGGTCCTCTGGTCAAACTGGATCAAGAGCGCTGCATCCTCTGCACGCGGTGTGTGCGTTTCACGCGCCACGTAACGAAGACCAACGAAATTCAAGTCTTCAACCGTGCACACAATTCAGAGATCGGGATCTTCGAGGACCGGCCTTTGAACAATCCATACTCCGGTAACGTCGTCGACGTTTGCCCCGTCGGCGCGCTAACTAGCGCCGATTTCCGGTTTAAAGCGCGAGTCTGGTTCTTGAAAGGAACCGATTCCGTGTGCGCCGGCTGCAGTACCGGCTGCAATTTACGTATCGATCATACCGCCCGCGCCGCCGGCGGAGGCATTCCTGGATATACGGCCACTGACGGAAAGATCTATCGAACCGTTGGTAGGCGGAACGTTGAAGTCAACAAGAGCTGGCTGTGCGATGAAGGCCGCCTCAGTTTCCACACGCTGGAGCGATGGCCGCGGCTACGGCAAGCGAGCGTTAGAGGTAAGCAACAACCTGTCAGCGCTCTCTTACCTGTCATCCACGCCAATTTTGAATCTGTTCGCAGCGACCACGGAGATGATGCTGTTGCGGCGCTGGCATCCGCAACCAACACGAACGAGGGTCTGTTTCTGATGAAGAAATATTTCAAGGGTCGCCTCGATTTCAGATTGGGCAGAGAGGTCGAGCAGTATCAACAACAGCAGGATGAACTGTTGCGTCGCTATGATAAACATCCTAATACGCACGGCGCCCTCGACCTAGGTTTAGCCGGCGGCTTGGGCGGACTTCGAAGGTTGCGCGACCTGGCAGAAAAAAAGGAAGTTCGCGGGATGTGGATTTCATTCCACCCTCAACTCGTCGGTGAGGATGCGCCGGAGATTATCGAAGACTTGAAGCGGCTCATTGAGGCTCTTGAATGGAGCGTCGTGTGCACAACGCATGATTTTGGCTGGGCGCACGAAGCAGACTTCTTGCTTCCGATGGCGGCATGGGCGGAGGAGAAAGGCACGTACACCAATTACGCAGGCCGTGTGCAAATAGCGAATCGCGCAGTCATGCCGGCGGGTGATGCAGAACCCCTGCACGTATTGATGGCCGAACTGTTGAATCTTTCCGGTGTGGAGGTTCCGACCGATCCGGCTGCCATCTTCGAATGGATCGCCAGCGAAGTGCCCGGATATGGCGGTTTGGACTACGATGCCATCGGGCCGTCGGGTGCGGCTGTGGCGCCCGTTCCTGAGGAAGTGTTGCGATGACGCCCGTAAGCGGTGGTTATGCTGTCGACGTTCCTACGATCAACGTCAGCGAGAGGGCGCGGGGGGAGCACGCCACCATTTGGTCGACATTTCGGGCGTTTGCAGTTACTCTTCGGCGGCTGTTCACCAGCCTTTTTAAGGGTGATATACCGACCATCAACTACCCCGAAGAATCGCGGCCATATTCGGAACGGTTCCGGGGCACTCATATTTTGACTGTGCGCGACGACGGCAGCCTTAAATGCGTCGCGTGCTATATGTGCGCGACGATTTGCCCCGCCGAGTGCATCTACATCGAAGCAGGCGAGCACCCGAATCCGGAGATCGAGAAATTTCCCACCCGCTTCGATATCGATATGATGCGATGTATCTACTGTGGTTTTTGTGTCGACGCCTGCCCTGAAGAAGCCATCATCATGAGCCGCGAACACCATCAGTCGGTCTACGAGCGTTCCGAGACCATTTACGGAATTGAAAAATTAATGGCACGTCCTGGAATCGATGCCAAAGGCCCAGGCTACCGTCCCAACCGCCCCATGGCCGAAGCCAAAATCTTCAAGAAGCAGGAACAGCAAACCTGCCCATTCCCTTCGCATATCGAAGAGCGGCATCCGGCCGTACTGTATGAGTCCATGATCCGCCGGAGAGGCTAACCCCAAAATGACAATTTTGGGAGCGGAGGAAGAAGGATTCGTTGTGCCTCTGCGTATTGATTCTCAGTAACTTATTGATTTTCTGATTTGCACAATTTGCAAAATTGGCTAAAAACGACGATTTTGGCTGCTTTGACTCGCAAGCTCGCCACAGTAAATCGCCCTTTTTGACCTGTGTTCCATTGCATCCTTCCACCACACAACATTACTTCAAGTCAGCGCGCGTGAGGTACGCTGTTCGCGTGGATCTTCTACCCATGTCGGCATAAACAACCTCCATCAGAAGTCAGCTTTCCCAATGCCGTGAACCCCGCAGCAAAAATTCTGCTTGATTGTTTCCATGATTCGATTATTGTAGAAATAACGAGAGAGTGAAAATGACAACCAAACAAAAACAAGACGCTGAACAGATCACCCGCTACGCCGACATGCTCGCCGCGATGGGGACCGAGCCGCGTTTGCGCATTATGCAACTGCTGTTGACTGCACACCCGCAAGGACTTGTGGTGGGGGATATAGGCGGCGAGTTGGACATTCCGAGTTCGACGCTTTCACACCACTTGGAGAAGCTGAAGAACGAGGATCTCGTTAAGGTCCGACGCGAAGGCACGTTCCTCTGGTATTCGGCGAATTCCGACGCATTGCAAGAACTGCTCGGTTTTCTATACGCCGAATGCTGCACCCGGAACAGCGCCGTCGAGCCCAAAAAAGTGATCTGCTGCAAATAGGAGGAGTCATGAGTTCAGATATCAAAGATGTCGTCAAAGAGAAGTACGGTCAGGCAGCACTGCGAGTTTTGAATGGCTCCGACAGTGGTTCCTGCTGCGGAACGACGAGCGCGTGTTGCGACAGCGATCCGATTACGTCGAATCTGTATGACGAGAATCAAGCCGCCCAAATTCCAGAAGACGCGCTTAAAGCTTCGCTGGGATGCGGTAATCCGACTGCACTCGCCACTCTGAAGCCGGGTGAAATCGTGTTGGACTTGGGTTCTGGCGGCGGCATCGATGTTCTGCTGTCGGCGCGTCGCGTGGGACCTACCGGCAAAGCGTACGGCCTGGATATGACAGACGGAATGCTGGCGCTCGCAAGGGAGAACCAAAGGAAGTCCGGAATTGAGAATGTCGAGTTTCTCAAAGGCGAGATCGAGCACATTCCCCTGCCGGATAACGCCGTCGACGTGATCATCTCGAATTGTGTGATCAATTTGTCCGCAGATAAAGAGCGCGTGTTGCGAGAAGCATTCCGAGTCCTGAAGCCCGGCGGCCGGTTCGCGGTGTCGGATGTCGTGACGCGCGGTGCCATGCTTCCCGAAATTCGCGAACACGTCCTGCTATGGGTGGGCTGCGTTGCCGGAGCACTGGAAGAAAACGAGTATCGCTCGAAGCTAACTTCAGTGGGATTTGAAGACGTCACCGTTGAACCGACACGAATCTACCGCGTTGAGGATGCCCGATCGTTCCTGGCTGGTCAGGGTATCGACGTTGACGCAATCGCGAACGAAGTGGATGGGAAGTTCATGAGTGCATTTGTTCGCGCCACGAAGGCGAAGAGCTGCTGCGGTCCCACTTGCTGTTCATAGCCGAAACGCGTTGATGACGTTCGCACGCAAACTCGCGGCGGAAGGCCTCGGAACAGCTATACTTCTTGTGGCGGTCGTCGGCTCCGGCATTATGGGCGAGCGGTTGAGCGGGGGCAATGTTGCCGTCACTCTTCTGGCAAATACGATTGCGACTGGGGCTACTCTGGTCGCAATCATTCTCGCTTTGGGCACGATATCGGGAGCGCATTTCAATCCGGCCGTCACCTTAGCCGCAGCGATGGAACACGGCGTTGTGTGGCGTGAAGTTCCGGGATATGTCGCGGCACAATTCATTGGCGCATTCACGGGAGTAGCCGTTGCACACTTGATGTTCGGTGAGCCGCTGTTTTCGGCGTCACAACACGCGCGATCAGGCATCGCACAGATCCTTAGTGAGTTTGTCGCAACCTTCGGTCTGCTCTCCGTGATTTGGGGCTGCAGCCGGGTTCGATCGACGGCTGTTCCATTCGCAGTGGGGGCCTACATCACGGGAGCATACTGGTTCACGGCATCCACATGCTTCGCCAATCCTGCCGTTACGTTCGCGCGATCATTGACCAACACGTTTTCTGGGATACGGCCAGCGGACGCACCGGGCTTTGTGATCGCCCAACTGCTCGGCGCTGGAGCCGCTACGCTTCTTTGGTCATGGCTTTTGCCTTCCGTGTCCGAATCTGCGACCGACATTGTCATGTCAACGAAAGAAAGGATTCATGACCAATAAGAAACGGGTTCTTTTTCTATGCACGGGCAATTCGGCTCGAAGCCAAATGGCGGAGGGACTGCTTCGGCAGATGGCCGGCGACAAATTCGACGTCTTCAGCGCAGGCACTCATCCGAATGCATCCCGAATACCGGGTGGTTATATTTTGGATCAACGGGAGCGGACTCGAAACCAACCTTGTTCCAATCGGCATCTAGCTCTTCTGCAAGAAGCATGGGTAAAGAGGTATACACACCCTGACCCATTTCGGAGTGGTTCACGATGACGGTCACTCGTTCATCCGTTCCGATTCGAACAAACGCATTCGGCGTGAAGCTAGCTACCGATCCATTCTGCATCGCGAGGGTTTCGCCCGTTCCGGCTAGGCGGAAGCCGAGGAGCAAACCACCGCCAGCTCCAATCGAAACTTTGAGAAATTCACGACGATGAATCGCACGGCTCATCTCTTGATGGCCGCGTCCTGCCGGGCGGTCCCGAATGACCCACAAGAGTGGCGTCGAAGGGTCCACGTCGAGATTAGCGCGCGTCTTATTGACAGAGAACTCGATCATCTTTTACTCCTGTAACGTCCTTGAAATAAAGATCTGCAGACGAGGCAGCGATAGACAAAGGCTCACATTCCAAGAACGGCCATCGCTCAAAAGGCGCAAAGTGCCTTACGGCCGCAGCAACGTCTTGATCGCGCGGCGCTCGTCCATCGCGCGATAGCCCTCCGCCACCTGATCCAGAGGCAGTGTCAGGTCGAATACTTTTCCTGGATTAATCTTCCCCTTCCAGACCAAGTCGATCAGCTCCGGGAGGAAATGGCGCACTGGTGCCGGTCCACCGTGAAGGTGAACGTGAGCGAAAAACAGTTCCTCACCGTTCAGTTCCACTCCGTGCGGCACGCCGACGTACCCCACATGGCCCCCTTTGCGCGTAGCACGGATCGCCTGCATCATCGATTCTTGGGTGCCGACGCACTCCAGCACCGAGTCCGCACCGACTCCATTGGTAAGCTCCTTTATGCGGTCCACACCCTCATCACCGCGCTCCGTCACGATGTCGGTCGCGCCAAACTCACGGGCGAGTTTCTGCCGCGAATCGTGACGGCTCATTGCGATGATCCGTTCGGCTCCCATCTGACTGGCGGAGAGCATACCAAGGAGTCCCACCGCGCCGTCACCAACGACGACGACCGTGTTGCCCGGCTTCACATTGGCTGCGTGCGCAGCGAACCAGCCGGTGCCCATGACATCGGAGAGCGTGAGGAGACTCGGAACCATGTCGTCTGACGGGACATTCGGGGTCGCGACCAACGTGCCATCCGCGAGTGGAACGCGCAGCAGCGGAGCCTGTGCAGTGTTGACCAGCTCGCGGTTCTGGCATGATGATTGGTAGCCGACGTGGCAGTTGGGACACTTGTTGTCCGAGGCGAAGAAAGATCCGATGACGAACTGACCAGGCTTGACGGAAGTGACCGCGCTGCCGACGTCTTCCACAATGCCGCAGTACTCGTGTCCCATCGGAGTCGGCTGGGCAACCGGCTGGATGCCGCGGTATGGCCACAGATCAGACCCGCACACGCATGTGGCCGAATTTCTGACGATCGCATCCGTCGGTTTGATGATCGTCGGCATGTCGCGCACTTCGAAACGCAAATCGCGTGGACCATAGAGCACAGCGCCTCGCATAACTAATCCCTTCTCTTGAGCATCGTGATCGACGGTTACGTTTTAATCGGCCCTTTGCGACCGAAGTATTCGTCGTCGCTCACCTTTTCCATCCAGTCCACGGCTTTG
>QHWY01000019.1 GCA_003223875.1 Acidobacteriota bacterium
GAATATCGATTTTCTCCGCTCGGCCAGCAAGATTGTGTACACCCATCATGAAAAATTCGATGGTAGCGGTTATCCGCAAGGCCTTCGGCGTGAAAAAATTCCGATTGGCGCACGCTGTTTTGCGATCGTTGATGCCGTCGACGCCATGATCTTCAAGCGCCCGTACAACAAACCCATCTCCTTCGAGAAAGCCGGCGATGAAGTGATGCGTTGTTCGGGCAGCCACTTCGATCCGGAACTTATTCGGGGCGCATTGGATTTTCTGTCCTCACACGTACCAAAAGCGACTCAGTCGAAGCAAGCGTCGAGGACTGCATAACACTCCGAGCGACTCTCGATTAGCTTCAGCACTGGACTTTCGCTATAATGCGCTTCACCTCACATGTCGATCATCCGCTTAATTGCGATCAGCGCGGCGTTGTTCGCGCAGACAGATTCCGGCATTAAAGGTGTTGTCGCGCGCAATGCGCGGCCTGAACTGGTTCAGGAAGGTTTCATGTTCACGGAAGGACCGGTCGGAACGGCCGATGGGGGCCTGTACTTTTCCGACATCATGGGCGCCGACAAAACCTACAGGCTCGATTCCAGTGGCAAAATAACGCTATATCGGAGTAATACCAACGGAACCAACGGCCTTGCGCTGTTGCGCGATGGGACCCTGATTGGCGCCGAAGGCACGGGCAAACGAATCAGCAAAGCTGCGTCGGGTTCGGCGGTCACCCTTACCGAGGGCATCAGCGGACGAGGCTTGATGGCGCCTAACGATCTCATCGTGGATTCGAAAGGCGGCATCTATTTCACCGATCCTGGTCCCCGTCCGATTGCGCCCGGCCGCAAGGCTTATGTGTATTACTTAACATCGGGAGCCAGCCAACCCCGCATGGTAGATGATTCCATCACGCGGCCGAATGGACTAGCGCTCAGCAATGACGGCAAGACGCTGATTGTCGATGACACCGTCGGCGAGACAGTGTTTGCCTTCGAGGTCGCTGCCGATGGCTCGCTAAAAAACAAACGAGCTTTCGCAAAACTTCACGACGTCCGGGCCGGCCAGGAGAGCGGAGCGGATGGCATGGCCATCGACAGCGAGGACCGGATTTACGTCACCACCGCCAGCGGAATTCAGGTATTCGATCGCAATGGACAATACCTCGGCACGATCAAAGTCCCACGCCAGCCGGCTAATTGCGCCTTCGCAGGTCCGGGCAAACGAACGCTCTATATTACGGCGCGCGAAGGCCTGTACAAGTTGAGTATGCTTTCGCAAGGCCCCAAACGTTTGGGGAAATAGGACACGATTGCGTTCCGGTGAAACGAACGGAAGCGAGCGGCGCAATCACAAGAGAAATCGCTTTGCGACTACTGCTTTCCCTCCTCGGCACATCGCAGTAGAATTTTAACTGATGGCGATACGCGCGGTGCTGCTGGTTTGCCTGATCTTACTCGTCTTGCCCGCACTCACGGCCTTCAGCGATGGTCCGGGACACGTCGAAGCTCAACCCGAGTTCTATTTCACGCGCTTGATGTACACCGATACGCGTGGCCGCGGTCCAAGACCGGGACAGGCGCTTCCAAGCACGGATTTCGAACATGGCCACGGATTAGGCGATCAACTCTCTTGGTTTCTGGGTGCGTGGATGACGGACACCTGGGACGCCGATTACCAATTCATGTGGGGTGTTCAGCGCCTGACGAATGCGCGAATGTACATGAAGCCGCATCCCATGCAGATCATGGATCCAGATCTGTTTAAGTATCCTTACGTGTACGCCGTGGAAGTCGGACAGATGGAACTGAAGCAGGAAGAAGCGGACCGGCTCCGCGAATACCTTCTTCGGGGCGGCTTTTGGCACTGCGACGATTTCTGGGGATTACGGCAGTGGAGTCAGTTTGCGCGCCAGGTGAAGAAAATCTTTCCGGAGCGCGAGATCGTGGAAGTGCCGTTGACTCACGAGATATTTCACACGTTCTACGATATCGATCAGGTCCTACAACCTCCCAATGACGGCTTCGGCAGGTATTACACCTACTCCGGAGGCCGCACCCGAACGTGGGAGCAGCCCGACGATAGAGACCCGCACGTCCGCGGCGTATTCGACGATAATGGCCGGCTGATGATCCTCATTACTTACAATGCCGATCTCGGTGACGCCTGGGAGTGGATGGACGATCCCGATTATCCCGCCAAGTTCACGGGCTACGCTTATCGCCTGGGGATGAACGCTATCATCTACGCGATGACGCACTAGTGCGTCATCGCCTAGATGATCCTCGAAATATGCAATCCGAAAAGGCTTGACAGCTTTTCCAAAGCTGCGTTAAACCATGGTCGGACCAAAAGAAAATAGAGGAGGATTTCGAGAGATGAGACGGGTTTCCGGTGTTCTATTGGTACTCATCTGTGTTGCCTTCGGAGCGCTGCCGGTTCTGGCGCATCACTCCTTCGAAGCCGAGTTCGACGGAGGCAAGTTACTAACGTTCACAGGCGTTCTAAGGAAGCTGGAATGGCAGAATCCACACGGGTGGTTTTATCTGGATGTTAAAGATGACAAGGGTGGAGTAACGAGTTGGGCTTTCGAAATCGCGGCGCCGAACGTCCTCCGAAGGTTTGATGAGAACACGCGAGAATATTTCCTGGCCAATCAAGGAAAAGTTTTGAGCGTGGCGGCAAGTCCGGCGAAGAACGGGACAAACAAGGCGGCTGCCGATAAAGTCAAGTTCGTGGACGGCCGGATCATGGCTATGGGAAGTAAGCGGTATCACGGCGATTTGGATTCCGAGCAAATTTTGAAAAATATCAAGTAACAGCGTTAACCATCGTCAGGATCATTCCAACCGGTCCCGAAGGAGAGCTACGTCAATGCATCACTTCGTTAAATACCTTTGCACTTTAATGGTGCTGCTGGCCATCTCAATAACTGGTTCGATTCCGGCTCGGGCCGAAGCGCGTGGTGCTCAGAAAGCACCTGCGCCTCGCACAGCAGACGGCCATCCGGATTTTACCGGAGTTTGGTTTCCCGGTGTTGTACCGGATCCCGATCATTACGGACTCACGGCTGCGGAACATCGGACGTTCGATCCCAAGGTGACGCCACAGGAACCGCCTTCTTTCCTGCGCTGGGCCCTCGAAAAAAGAAAGTTGATGGGAGATTTTGATGTTATCAGTCCTGGTTTGCAGTGCAGACCAAGAGGCGCGTTAGGCTTCGGCTTGGGACCCGCCTACCCGATAGGGATCGTCCAGACACCCAGCCAGTTTGTCTTGCTTGCCGAACAGGAAACGACATTTCGCATCATCTACACGGACGGGCGGCCCCACCAGAAGAATCCTGAACCGCAATACAACGGAGACTCGATAGGACATTGGGAAGGAGACACGCTGGTAGTGGACGTCGTCGGACTCGACACGCAGATGTGGATCCCTGGGGCCGGAGGATGGTTCGTCAGTGATGCATTGCATCTGTCCGAGCGTTGGAGAAGGCCCGATGCGAACACATTGATCTACGAAGCCACGATAGAGGATCCGAAAGTTCTGACAAAACCCTGGAAGTCCGTCCCTCGCACATTCACTTTTGCGCCCGGTAAGCGAATTTTTGAGGGATATTGCATCCATAACTACGACTTCGAGGAATTAAATCCCGACGCGAAGATTCCTCGTACAACCGAAGGCAACGACGAGCGTTTCTTCGACGAGCAAGAGTATCAGAGGCTCCGTAAACAATATCCTTAAGCGCGGCTTGCCTTCAAGTGAAGAGGAGGCAAATAAATGAATCGACTGCTTCACGAGAAATTCAGTTCGGGGTGAAACTGCTGTTTTAGATGCGTTATTATTGTGACCCGCAATGTCCTTGACACATTGTTTTCAAGAGAGTTAAATAATGGTCCGACCAGACTCGCACTCGCAAATCGGAGGCTTTCGACCATGAGAAAAATGCAAGGCGTTTTGTTCGCCGCTTCCCTGTTGGTGGCGTTCTCCATTCCAGTGTCGGCGCACCATTCGTTTTCGTCGGAATTCGACGCGAACAAGAAAATCAGCATCGATGGTGTGATCTCGAAAGTGGAGTTGATTAATCCGCATGGTTACGTGCATGTCGACGTGAAGGATCCCAAGACCGGGAAAGTCACGACATGGTTGTTTGAAACACACGGTCCCGGACAATTGCGCCGGATGGGATTGACGCGAGACATTGTCGGGCAACACGCCGTCGTCGACGGATATGCCGCAAAGGACGGAAGCAGCTTTGCGTGGGGCACGAAATATGTATTCGATGACGGGCGTACGATCCTGACCTATAGTCCCGAGGCGAAGTAAGAATGCAAGGCCGTTTCGTAACGCGAATCATCGCAGTGGCAGCGGCCGCGTTGGTGTTGATGCTGCCGGCCGCGGCACAGCAACAAGCAGGCGCGGATCGGGCGGCGAAAATCAAAGAGGAAGCAGCAAAACCGACGCCGCGCTTAGCCGACGGACATCCGGATCTGTCCGGCAATTGGTCGGATCCTCCCAATGCTCCTCTGGAGGTCGTCCGAAGCGGCGACGGAAAAACGTTGACCGTCCTGGACCGTGATGCCCCTGAAATCGATGCGAGGGCCCAGCCTAACTTCAAGGCCCGCGCTGCGGATAATTCGCGGCGGCCGCCGTACAAGCCCCAATTTGTCGCCAAGCAGCGCGAGTTGATGTACACCGCAAGCCGCATCGATCCCGGAATCCATTGCTATCCGAAAGGAGTTCCCCGGCTCGGCCCGCCGACCGAGATTGTTCACACGCCAAGCACGGTTTACTTTTTTTATGCCGGTGAACATACTCATCGGATCATTCCGATCGGTGGCAGACACAACCCGGATCAAGACCCGCTTCCCAATGGCGACTCGACCGCTCATTGGGAAGGCGACACGCTCGTTGTAGACGTCGTTAACTTTGACTCCGAGACGTGGCTGAGTCGAGATGGCGATTACCACGATGACAACATGCACGTCGTGGAACGATTCACTCGAAAAGGCACCACGCTCGACTATGAAGTGACCGTTGAGGATCCCACGCTTTTCACGGCGCCTTGGAAACCCAAAGCGGGCTTTACAATCGAGAGAACCGGTAGTAGAACTATGATCCTTCGCGAGGACGGCGTACACGACCCGCCGGATTATCCGTGCGTCGAAAGAGACCGGGAGCACAAGGTCAACAACGACCGATTCTGATCACGATAACTAAATGCAACTTGTCATCGCTCAGCGAGCGACAATTGCGACACCTAAGGAGACAACTATGAAATACCGTTTTCTTACGATTGCGCTCATGGCAGCGTTGACTGCTCAGATTGCGGCTGCTCAAGGGAGAGATGCGACCATCGCTGGAGCAACTGTCCCGGCACTCGTCAGGGATACTCTCAAGGCTGCCGGCGTGGCCCTTGGTATGGAGTTCCGCGGCAATGCCGACAACATTATTACCGCTGAATTTTGGGGAAGCGGGACGATGTACTCCTTCGGCCAGGCATTCTTGCCGGGCGGGGAGTGGCCGGCATCCAAGATCACCAATTATCACGTAAGCCTCGATTACAGTGCTCCGATGAGCATGCGTCTGGATTACGTCCGCGGCAATCCGGACGGACAGATTCGAGGAGGAGGCGGACTGCCGCTCGCAGCGCCTCAGCGTGTGATTCAGGTTGTGAGTATCGACGGCAACACGCGTACGAAGTTTGCTTGGAATGAAACCGAACCGGGCGGGGGAACGATCACTCCCGCTTTAGCAGCCGCGCGAGACCGTCAGTTCCAGTTCTGGACGATGACGCCCCACGCCGTAATTAAGGCAGCAGTGGATTCGGGCGATCTGACCAAAGTATCCAAAAACGCCGGCGGCACCGTCATTACTTTTCCGCTAGCCGATGCTTCCTGCCGCGACACGAACGTATTCAAAAATACTCCGGATTGCCAGAATGCGAGACTTTTGTTCACTGTGACTCTTGATGCCAAGAACCTGATTCAGAAGGTCGAGACGCGCTCGAATAATCCCGTACTCGGGGACATGGTGATTGAGACGACCTATTCCGACTACAAAGACCTAAGTGAAGCCAAAAACGGTAAGGTATTTCCGGCCCACATTGTCCAAAAACAGGGTGGGTTTCCCGTTTGGGACTTGAATATCACCAAGGTCGACCTCGATTATCCGAATATCTATATAAAGGTACCGGACAACGTGAGAGCGGCTGCCGGGCAGCAACTCGGTTTCGAGCCCGTTAAGCTGACGGTCAAAGTGGATGCGAACAAAGTAGCCGATGGCGTGTGGTATTTGACCGGCGATACCCATCACAGCGTTGCCGTGGAGTTCAAAGACCACGTTGCTTTGGTGGAGTGTCCGCAGGACGAGGCGCGCGCACTGGCCGTGCTTGCTGCGGTGAAGCAGAATATACCGAACAAACCCATCCGGTATATCATCAATTCGCATCACCACTTCGATCACCTCGGCGGGCTTCGTGCTTGCGCGGCGGAAGGCGCCACCATTCTCACACAGGCGGCCAATAAGCCCTATTATGAAAAGATATGGGCTCAGCCGCACACGATCATGCCGGACAGATTGGTCAAAGAAAAGAAAAAGGCTCTCATTGAAGCTGTCGCGGACAAGCGTGTCCTGACCGATGGTTCTCGTAGCCTGGAACTATACAAGTTGGCAGGCACCAGCCATGTTGATACGATGTTGATCGCGTATCTGCCGAAGGAAAAGGTGTTAATCGAAGCGGACGTTTATACGCCGGGCCCAGCAAATGCGCCTGCGCCCGCTCGACCGTCGCCGGAAGCCGTCAACCTCTACGAGCAGGTACAACGGCTAAAGTTGGACGTGCAACAGATCACACCGCTGCATGGCCGCTTAGTCTCAATCGATGACCTGCGCAAGGCCATCGGTAGGTCTAGCGACTAGGTTCTAAGGAGGTTTTCCATGAGCAAGGTCCATTGCGTTTTGCTGGCCAGCGTCGCCTTACTCGTGCTGGCCATTCCAGTCTTAGCCCACCATTCGTTTTCTTCGGAGTTTGACGCCAACAAGAAGATCAGCATCGATGGCGTGATCTCGAAAGTGGAACTGATCAATCCACATGGTTACGTGCACGTCGACGTGAAGGATCCCAAGACCGGTAAAGTCACGACGTGGCTGTTTGAAACACACGGTCCGGGACAATTGCGCCGGATGGGATTGACGCGGGAGATTGTTGGGCAGCACGCCGTCGTCGACGGATATGCGGCGAAGGACGGAAGCAGCTTTGCGTGGGGCACGAAATATGTGTTCGATGACGGCCGCACGATTCTGACCTACAGTCCCGAGGCGAAGTAAGCGATCGGGGTAGTGCCAAAAGTTCTATGAAAACAAGGTGAAGGGTCTTTGCGCCCCATGGATGGTTTGGCGCATGCCATGGATGGCAGACTGCGGTCAAGCTGGTTACAGCTTGCCTAAGGAGGCAAATATGAAATGCCGTTCGGTCACGACCGCTGCTATCGTGGCAGCCCTGCTGATGTGGATAGTCTTGCCGGTGACTGCGCAACAGGGAGGAGGCGATTTCGCCGCCAGGTTGAAGGAAGCTGCAGCCAACCCTACGCCGCGCACGCCGGATGGACATCCGGACCTCACAGGTTATTGGGCGACGGACCGGCGTTTCGTCGGCTTCGACACCGTACCCGTCCAGCGCAGCGCCGATGGCAAGACCGTGGTGTACGCAGAGAGGGACGCGCCTGAACTCGACGCTAGAGCGCAACCCAATTTCAAAGCCCGTGCCGCTGATACATCCCGCAGACCTCCCTATAAGCCGGAATTCGTCAAGAAACAGCGAGAGCTCATGTACACCGCGAGCCGTGTCGATCCGGGCATCCATTGCTATCCGGCGGGAGTGCCGCGCGTCGGCGCGCCGTCGGAGATTGTTCAAACGCCCAACACCGTTTATTTGATGTACGCCGATGAGCGTGATGAAGATCAAACCCACGCCTTCCGAATTGTTCCGATCGGCGCGAAGCACGGTGAGGATCTCGATCCAGTGCCGCTTGGTCACTCCGTCGCATCCTGGGACGGCGATACGCTCGTCGTGGATGTCGTCGCCATCGATCCCGAGACCTGGTTGGACGGAGACGGCGATTTCCACAGTGACGCTTTGCACGTGATAGAACGCTTTAGCCGGAAAGGGAACACGTTGGAGTATGACGTCACGATTGAAGATCCGAAACTGTTCACCAAACCGTGGAAACCTGTGGCCGGCAGTGTTGCCGGCAGAACCGGCAGCACCACGCGCCTCTTGCGCCAATCAGGCGAACATGTGACACCCGACTACCCGTGCGTGGAAAGGGACCGTGAGCACAAAGTGAACAACGACCGGTTCTAATACGAGTCTGCTGGTAGTGCCAAAAGTTCTATGAAAACAAGGTGAAGCGTCTTTGCGCCCCATGGATGGTTTGGCGCATGCCATGGATGGCAGACTGCGGTCAAGCTGGTTACAGCTTGGGAAGGAGATAGAAACATGAGAAGCCGAATCGTCACGGTAAGCGTCGTCGCCTCGATCGTGGTCGCCTGCTTATCCTTTGGAAACGTGTTTGCGCAGCAGGGTGGAAACGATCGTGCCGCGCAGCTAAAGGAAGGGGCAGCGAAGCCGACTCCACGCGCGGCGGATGGGCACCCTGATCTAACAGGCTATTGGGCTGATCGCCTTGAGTTGGGATTTGGATACAACATACCGGTAACGAAGAGCGCGGACGGCAAGACAGTCGTTTACCACGATGCCGACGCTCCGGAACTCGACGCACGAGCTCAGCCGAGGTTCAAGGCGCGAGCAGCCGATGCCTCCCAGCGGCCGCAGTACAAGCCTCAGTTTGTCGCGAAGCAGCGAGAGATGATGTACACCGCCAGCCGCATCGATCCTGGAATCCATTGCTATCCGTTTGGGGTTCCACGCATCGGCGCGCCTTCGGAGATCGTACAGATGCCGACAGCGGTGTACTTCTTTTACAGTGGTGAATCCGACGAGGATCCCACACACACGTTTCGGGTCATTCCCATCGGGGGGAAACACGATCCGGATCGCGATCCCAGGCCGGACGGCGATTCCATTGCACGATGGGAAGGCGATACACTCGTCGTCGACATCGTCAATATTGATCCGGAAACGTGGCTCGATGGCGATGGTGATTTTCACGACGAGAATTTGCACGTCGTCGAGCGTTTCACTCGCAAGGGAGACACTCTCGAGTACGACGTGGTTGTGGAAGACCCCACTCTGTTCACCGAAGCGTGGAGGCCGGCCTATAACGGTATCGGAGTGTTGGGAAGAACCGGCAGAAGAACGCTCATGAAGCGTCCCGCCGGAGACCACGCGAAACCCGATTACGCATGCGTAGAGCGCGACCGGGAACACAAGGTCAATAACGATAGGTTTTAAGTCTCATCCTCAACGGAGGAATGGAATGAAAAGCCACATGACGGCCCTCCTATTCGCTTGTCTTCTTTGCACGACTCTCTCCGCAGTCGCACAGCAAAGCCCAGAGGAGCGAGCTGCCCGAATAAGGGAAGCCGCCGCAAAAGCGACTCCCCGCGCAGCTGACGGTCATCCGGATCTGACCGGCTACTGGGCGGATCCTCCAGGTCCCGGTCTGCAATACATACGTAGCGCCGACGGAAAGACGGTGACTGTCGTCGACAGAGATGCACCGGAACTCGACGCGAGAGCCCAACCAAGGTTCAAGGAGCGCGCTGCCGACAAATCGCGCCGTCCTCCGTACAAGCCTCAATTTCAGGCGAAACAAAGGGAACTGATGTACACGGCCAGCCGCGTCGATCCCGGAATTCATTGCTATCCCGCGGGAGTTCCGCGTATCGGCGCGCCGACTGAAGTTGTGCAAACGCCTGGGGCCGTCTATTTGATGTATGCCGGTGAGGGAAGTGCTGAGTCGGAGGATATGACTCACACATTCCGCATCGTCCCGATCGGTGCTACCCACGGTAAGGATCTCGACCTGGTGCCGGTCGGCCATTCCATTGGGTTTTGGGAAGGCGACACCCTGGTCGTCGATGTGGTGGCGATCGATCCCGATACGTGGTTGGACGGTGACGGCGATTTTCACGATGAGAATTTGCACGTCGTGGAACGGTTCACTCGCAAGGGGGATACTCTGGAATACGATGTGACCATAGAGGATCCGACCTTATTTACAGGACCGTGGAAGCCTACGGCCGGCAGTGTGGCGGGTAGAACCGGCAGCCGGGTACGTATGGTACGGCCCGCGGGCCAACACGGAATACCCGATTTTCCGTGTGTCGAGCGGGACCGGGAGCATAAGGTCAATAACGACCGGTTCTGATCACACACAGCGGGGACCACAGATGTCATCGGTGTCAAAAACGGCCATTCTTGCGTCCGGAATTGTGTTCCTGATCACCGCCGGCTTTGTGGCAGTTCAAAAGGCACAGAGCCCCGAAAAACGAATCACGCCGGCGGAGGTTCAATGGCCGGCGCCGGCCGGGGGCAGCGTTGGGACATCGGGTGTGGCTGGCATTCAGACGGTGATCCTCAAGGGAGATCCTTCGAAGCCCGGACTTTATACGTTGCTGCTGCGTGCCGCGCCGAATATGAAGATTGCCTCTCATTCTCATCGCGATGATCGCGTCGCTACCGTCGTTTCGGGTAAATGGTATTTCGGCTACGGACGTGAATTCAATGAAGCCGGGTTAAAAGAATTGCCGCCCGGGAGCTTTTATACCGAACCTCCCGGAGTCGCTCACTTTGCGATGACCAAAGGTGAAGGAGCCATAATTCAAATCAGCGGGACCGGACCGTCCGATACCATTTACGTCGATCCTCACAACGATCCCACAAAGCAGCCGAAGTAGTACCGTCCAGAATTATCTTGACCACCGTAGCTGGGGCCGAGATACTAATGGTCCAACCATTATCGGTGAACACCAGATGAGACGAGCGCGATACGTTTTTTTCTTTGCATTTGTCGTTCTGTTGTTTTGCGTGGCCGCCGCGCCGCAGGAACCCGAGCCAAAGACAATGGAAAGGTAAAACGCATCTTGTGTTCTCCGCTGAACGGTATTTTAAGGAAAAGGGCTGCATGCCCTAAGGAGGTCCAGAATGGCGAATATATTTCGAGCCGTAATCCTGGCGACGGCTGCTCTATGTCTCTCGACCGCCGGTCTCGCCGCGCAAACGCAGAATGCGGCTGCAGCGAACAACAAAGTCGAGCCGGTTGCGACGCTGCCTTCGTCGGCCAACACCGAGAACATCGCGCAGGGTGCGGATGGTTCGTTCTACGTCACAGGCCTTCCCGACCGCGTTCTATATAAGATCACTCCCAATGGGCGGGTTGAGAACTTTTATACAGCACCTTCACTCTCCGCATTTGTCGGTGTCGCCACAAATAAAGATGAGATCGTGCTTGGTGTCTTTCAACGCCCTTATCTGCGGCCGGGCAGCGGTCAGGCCGGAGGGCCGCCGCAACTGGACATGTCGAATGTCGGAAGCCAGATTTTGATTCTCGACAACAAAGGCAAAATGAAAGCCACGATCGATGGTCAGGCCGGACAGTTTTTCAACGGGATTGCTTATGCCGGCAACCGCTCTTACTTGATAACCGACACCGCCGGTACAACGATCTTGCGCCTCGATACTGCCGCAAGAAAAATCGAACCTTGGTTCAAAAATGATCTGCTTGCGCGGCAGAACGGGATCAAAGTCCACAACGGCTGGGTATATGTGGCGTGCACGGACAAACTCTACCGCATTCAGATGGATTCGAACGGTAAGCCGAAAGGCGGTCCCATGTTGTTCGCGCAGGGTGTCCGTACGGATGACTTCTCCATCGCCCCGGACGGTTCGCTTTATACATCGAGCGGAATGACGGTGTTCAAAGTATCTCCAACAGGCGAGGTAACGAAATTCCTCGACAATGTTCCTAATGGTGCTTCCACATGGGTTACCAAAGACGGTAAATGGCTGTATTGGCCGACGCGCGGGGGAGACGCTCCGCAACGACTGCTAAGGGTCGCTCTCAAGTAAACCTGAAAGGAGAAAGGCGAGAGGATAGTCAAAACAGGTATCAACGCTCCCGAAGTGTCCTTCACCACACGCAAGATGGTCGCCGTTGACGTGGAAGTCTGAGCAAAGACCAGGCAGGTTGGCAATGCGATCAATACAACAATCGCTGTTGCGAATCTTTCAAACGAACACAGACGGATAACCACTCCCCTCCCCATGTTGCGCTCCTTTCGAATCGAACTTACGAATCCAAAAAATTGCGTCCAAAAAGAACGAGCACCTCCGGTGCTGGGGGGCAGCGGCGCCGGAGCGGAGGCGCCACCCCCTCCACAGATCAAGCAGAACGAGCACCGGTTTCCGGATTGGTTCGTTTTTCCTATTGCGTGGGTTTATAAAGTGGCAAAGGGCGTCTGTATATCCCGTGGAGGAAGGATTCCTGGCTAAATTTTGGGGGAAGGACGATCCGCTCTATGCCGTAGTAACACCAGCAAGGTGTGAATCGTCAATAGCGGAAAAACCTCACCCGGCGCGCGTCAGCCTGCGACTGTCGCGCGCCGGGCTCTCCCAGTAGGAGACGTATCAGAACTCGAGCCGCAGGGCGAACTGGATCTGGCGCTCCGGCGGTAAGGTTTCGTTAATGACCCCGGCCGAGCCGGCAAAACTACTGCCCTGGAAGACGATTATCTGGGGGAATCGGAAATTCGCGTGATTGAGGATGTTGAAGCCCTCAACCCGGAACTTCATGTTCAAGCGCTCCTTCAGAGGAATCAGCTTCTGGAACGACGTGTTCACGCCGACATAAGCTGGTCCCGTTAATGCGCCGCGCCCCACGTTTCCGAAGGTCCCGGCCAACGGCAGCGAGAACGCATTGGGATCGAAGAAGTGGCCGGTTTTCTTGAACTCGGCTGTACCCAGAACCACGTTGCCTTTGAAGTTGGGATTCCAGTTAGGCACGTCGGGTTGGCGGGTCTCGCCGTTGCCGGACCGACCGGCGCCAAGCAGAGGCAAAAAGGGATAGCCGCTCCGTACGCTGAGGACGCCGTTCCATTGCCAGTCGGAGATCAGTTTATCGACCCAGCCGCTAGCCCCACTGCCGAAAGCCCTTCCCTTTCCGAACGGCAACTCATAGAGGAAGTTGGTGCTGAACTGGTGCTTCTGGTTGTAAGACGAAACTCCCTTATTGCGCCTCAGATCGACCAGATGCAGGATCGACCCTGCCTCATTCTGGTGCCCGCCCGAGAGGAGCCCGGAAGC
>QHWY01000365.1 GCA_003223875.1 Acidobacteriota bacterium
GATCTCGCGAATGGATTCCTTAGACCCCAGTTGGCCGCTGCTAAATCCATCAATAAAAACCGAGGCGCCGCCAGGTCCCGCGCCTGGGCCGGCGATCGCGATCAATTCGGCGATGAGATCATCCGGATTATCGGAAAGCGCTTGCAAATCGTCGCCGCCAAGCACTATCGCGCTGGCATTGTTCGCGGGTTCCGGAGTGACGGTAACCGCGCGGTCCTCGACGGTTACCTGTTGCGCTACCGCAGCCACTTTCAACTGGAGATTCAACGTCTGCACCCCCGGCCGAATCGTCAGCTTGAGAGGCGGCGTCGCGAGGTCCGGCGCGGATGCTTGCGCAACATAGTCGCCAGGAGCTATGCCCGTGAAGGAGTACGATCCATCGGTACCAGCGACCGCCGTGCTCGCGGTTCCCGAGTTGGCAGTCAACGATATTTTTGCGCCCGGAACAATCGCGCCGGACTCGTCGGTAACGATGCCGCGTAGAGTACTAGTCTGTGCAAACAAAGCCGATGAGAAGACGAGCGAGACGAAGACGCGGGGTAACAATTTCATATCTCAAGTCCCCTAACCTATTCCCATGTTCAGAAGTACGTAACCAAAGAATCCCGACGTTACGAGACGATGCTAGCCCATCGATATGAAAATTTGCTGAAGAACAGGCAAAAAAGATGAATAACCGTTTTTCAGGCAATTTTCATGATGGCGCGATAGGCTCTGAATCGCTTGGAGAGCGACCTATTTCGCAGGTTATGGCTGAGAGAAGCCGTAACGTTCCAGAACGGCTCGGCCCTTCGGTGATTGCAAGGCGGCTGTGAAAGCGCGCGCCGCATCCAAGTGGGCCGCTTGGCGAGCTTGCTTCAGAATGACACCTGCCTGATCCATGTGTGGATACGTGTCTAGCGGAATCTGCCAATACTTTCCTGCCGCGCGCATCGAATCTGAAAGTGCAATCGACAGTGCGATGATGCCTACTTGCGCCGCTCCCGATTGGACAAACTGTGCGGCTTGCGAAATGTTTTCCCCGAGCACAAGTTTGCTCTTGATTCGCTCATAGACACCGAAATGCTGCAATGAACTGAGGGCGGCGCGACCATACGGTGCATGCTGCGGATTAGCAATCGCAATCTTACGAACCGAGGGATCGAGCAGCCCTTGTATTCCAAGCTTTTCAACGTCTATAGGCGAGTTCTTCGGCACCCAAACGACGAGCCGCCCGACGCCATAGACAAATAGAGTATTGGGTTCAACAAGTCCTTTTTTCTGTAGTTCTTGAGGATAGGCAGTGTCCGCCGATAGAAATACGTCAAATGGTGCGCCATTCGTGATCTGAGCTTCAAACGTTCCGGACGAACCCAGTGACAATCGGACTTTGTTTCCGGTAGTCCTCTCGAAATCTGTAATGATGTCTTTGACGGCGAAGCCAAGATCGGACGCGGCAGCGACGAGAACTTCGGCGGCGCGTAAAGGAAGCCCCGCAGAAAACATGATGAAAATAGCGAAAAGAATCTTCCTCATCCTGTTGACCCGAGTTTTATCCACCAGCGTCATCTGATAATGATGTAACACGAAGCACGGTTATATACGATATTCGTTCTCAGCGGCCATAGCGAAATGCACATGCCCACTCTGCCATCAATTCTGAATGACTTTTCATGTTGGATTCATTTGCCATTCATTCGCAACAGGTATAACTGGTGAGGACACCGATGCGACTGCTTATGGTGGAAGACGAAGAAAAACTAGCGCAGCTCGTCAAGCGCGCGTTGGTTGCGGAAAGGTTCAGCGTGGACGTGGCGCACGATGGGCGAGAAGGACTGGAGTTGGCGACCTCGTACGACTATGACCTCATTGTTCTGGATCTACTCCTGCCTCACATGGACGGAGGCGAGATCCTCCGCCGGGTTCGCCGTAGGAATCCGAAGGTGCCGGTGCTTATATTAACAGCCCGAGATGCGGTCGCGGACAAGGTTGCTCACTTTGAAGCAGGTGCAGACGATTACCTGACAAAGCCTTTCGCAATGGCGGAACTGGTGGTTCGAGTAAAAGCCCTTCTCCGGCGCGGCACGGTAAGACAGGAAAGCGTACTGCGTGTTGCCGATCTTGAATTAGACCGGCTAAGTCAACAAGTCCGTCGAGGCGGAAAGCGCATCGAACTAACACTCAAGGAATACGGATTGTTGGAATATCTGATGGCCAATGCTGATCGCGTTCTGTCGCGCGACATGATTATTGGTCACGTTTGGGACCAGAGCTTCACCGGAGCAACCAATATCGTCGACGTGTATGTGCGGCACCTGCGTGGCAAGATCGCCGACACGGATCAGAGGCTTATCCGAACTGTGCGAGGTGTGGGCTACGTCATCGCCGCGGAGGAATCGGCGTGAATACACGATCCATTCGATTCCGGTTGACCGTATGGTACGCCGGTCTGCTCGCTCTCCTGCTGATCCTATTTGGCGGAGTCATCTACTTCACACTCGAAAGATTCTTAGAAAGAAATCTCAGTGACACGCTTGCGAAAGACGCGCAGACGATAGGCGAAAGTTGGATACGAGATATCGATCAGTCTCCTCCTGGTTACGTTGCCGCAGAAATCGAGGAGCACTTCGCGCCGACCGTTACGGGCCGTTTTGTCCGTGTCACGCGGCAAAGAGATGGAAGTGTTCTCTATTGGTCAGGCACGCCGGAGAGCGGCACATTTGACCCAAAGCAGATTGGCCCTAAACAATTTGATGTGTCACAGTCCTTACGCGAAGAACATCTACCTGCCGGTAGGGAGCTTTTGATATTCAGCCTTCTATTTCCAGATCGCGCCGGAAATAAGTACTTGATTGAGACCGGCGCGCCGTACGAGCAGGTCGAACACGTGCTTCGCGAGCTTTTGATCTCGCTGGCCGTTGCATTTCCGCTAATTGTGGGCGCCGCAATTGGCGGGGGATATCTATTGATGCGCAATGCATTACATCCGATGAATGAGATCGCCACGACGGCTGAGCGGATTACGTCGAGAAACCTAAACGAACGTGTTCCGGTCGTCCCCACCGGCGATGAAATCGAGCGAATGGCGGTTTCACTCAACCGTATGATGGAAAGACTTGAAGACGCATTCCACCACATCAGCCGGTTTTCGGCTGATGCCGCGCATGAAATCAGGACTCCGCTGGCCATTATCCGCGGCGAACTGGAAAACGCACTTCAGGCGCCAGGGCTTACTGCGGAGCTGCGCGAGACCATCGGCAGTGCGCTCGAAGAAACCGAGCGGCTTTCCAGGATTGTGGAACAGCTATTAGAAATGTCGCGATTGGAAGCCGGCGAGACACTGGTGGAACGTACCCGCTTTGATTTCGCGGACATGACGCGAACAACCGTGGATCAAATGCGACTTTTGGCTGAAGAGAAGAATCTCCAATTACGATTTGAAAGCACGAAACCGGTGGACATCGAGGGCGATCCGCTGCGCCTCAAGCAAATTGTCGTTAATCTCGTTGATAACGCCATCAAGTACACGCCATCCGGCGGATGGGTTTCGGTTTCAACCTTCCCACAGGATGGAAGGGTCGTCCTCGAAGTCGCGGATACAGGGATTGGTATTCCTAAGGACGCGACCTCTCAAATCTTCGACCGGTTCTTTCGAGTGGACAAGGCACGATCGCGGCAGCTCGGCGGTACTGGGCTCGGTTTAGCTATCGTCAAATCCATTTGCACCGCTTACAACGGCAGTGTGACCGTAAGGAGCGGTGAGGGGACGGGTGCCGTGTTTCGCGTTGAGCTTCCATTGGAGAAGAAATCATGAAATGGATCACGCGCAAGAACATCAAAGTAGACCGCGTCGCATGCCCTTGGCTCATACAGCGCTTCATCGATCCTGACGCAGAATTCCTCTTCGTGGAAGAAGCTCAGTTACTCGATGTTGCTGCGCGTGAAGGAGCTATCCCCTTCGATGCCCCTCGGCTTTCGACAGTGAAGCTGAACCATCGCGGCGATCGCTGCACCTTTGAAGCGATCATTGACGACTATAACCTCGATCAGACAGGCCTCAGTTCACTCGCATTGATTGTGCGAGCCGCTGATATCAAGGGGCAGGAACATGTCGCGCCCGAAGGCCTCGGCCTCCGTGCCATTGCGGATGGGTGCCAGGCTATGGGACTGTCTGACGAAGACCGGCTCGTGAAGCAATTCCCAATGTACGATGCACTGTTTGCCTACTGTCGCAAATTAACCAACAAGGAGATCAATGCATGAATCGACGCACACTTCTTAAAACGGCATTTGTTGGAACGGCCGCTTCAATACTCCGAC
This sequence comes from Acidobacteriota bacterium, assembly GCA_003223875.1. Lineage (GTDB taxonomy): Bacteria > Acidobacteriota > Terriglobia > 20CM-2-55-15 > 20CM-2-55-15 > 20CM-2-55-15. The sequence goes on from QHWY01000365.1 coordinate 4,300, forward strand.
CTGAACTACAAGCTCAGGCGCCCGCAGCGGGAGGCTGGCCGATCAAGCCCCTTCCTTTCGATCCGAAAAAACTGAAGGGCCTGTCCGAAAAGCTGATCGTTTCGCATCACGACAACAACTACGCTGGCGCCGCGCGCCGGATCGGACAAATTCAGCAGATGCTGGCGGGCCTGCCAAACAATGCACCAGGATTCCAGGTCAAGGGGCTGAAGATGGAAGAATTGATTGCAACGAATTCCGCTATCCTTCACGAGGAATATTTCGGCAATCTTGGCGGCGACGGCAAAGCGTCTGGCGGAGTCCAGCAGGCAATCGCGACTGACTTCGGTGGGTTTGATAAGTGGGAACAAGGTTTTCGAGCAACATCAATAGCTCTGGGAGGCGGCAGTGGATGGGCCATTTTGAACTTCAACCTCCGTGACGGCAAACTTCACAATTACATTGCGTTTGACCACACAGACAACGTCGCGTTTGGCCGGCCAATCCTCGTGAACGACATGTTCGAGCACGCGTATCACATGGACTACGGGTCGAATGCCGCAATGTACATTGATGCATTCATGCAGAACATCAATTGGGATGAATGCAACCGTCGCCTGGAAGAAGCAAAGAAGATGTACGCTTCGCTCCGTGGTTGACGCTAACTCTAGCCAAGAGGCAGGACACCTAACATGCAGAAGCAGAGAAGAAGGTGCGGATTTAGCGTCACAGTGGCAGTAGGACTGATGTTATTCACGAATTTGATAGGACAAGCACAGCAGGCTCCGGCCACGCCGCTGAGTATTGGGCAGGCGGTGGACAGTGCTTTGAGGAATTATCCGGCCGTATCCGTTTCACAAGAACAGGTAAACGCGGCGGCTGCCGGAATCGATCTCGCGCGAACAGCCTATCTCCCACGGGTCGATTCTCTTGCGCAGTTCAACCGCGCAACACGAAACAATACGTTCGGCCTGTTGTTTCCACAAGGCGTGATTCCCGCCATTTCGGGTCCTGTGCTTGGGACAAACAATTTTGGAACGGTCTGGGGCAGCGCTGTCGGGACTTTGGTTACATGGGAACCGTTCGATTTCGGGCTTCGTCGCGCGAGCGTGTCGGCAGCGGCGGCCGCGAGAACCCGATCCGAAGCCACTCTAAAACGCACTCAGTTCGACGTTGCCGCTGCTGCCGCCGATGCATATTTGACGTTAGCCGCCGCACAGGAAACCGTACGCGCAGCGCAAGCCGGTGTGGATCGGGCGGAAGTGTTGGTCCGGAGCGTTCGAGCGCTTGTGGATGCTCAATTACGTCCAGGGGCCGATGCCTCACGCGCTGAGGCAGAGCTTGCGGCTGCCCGAACTCAGTTCTCGCGTGCACAGCAGGCGACGGAAGTTGCACGCGCGGTGCTTGCACAGTTTGTCGGGGTCGATCCGGCTCAAATTACTCTTGTTGCGCCGAAACTCCTTCAGCTTCCGCCGAGTCCGGCCGAGGCGCAGTTCAACACCGCCACAAATCCGATTGCCGTCGAGCAAAACGCGGCTGTCGAACAGGCAAAGGCGCAGCTTAGCATTCTGGACAAGTCCTATTACCCGCGGTTCTTTACGCAGGGCTCGGCCTATGCGCGAGGGACCGGCGCACGCGTTGACGGTACCAGACTCGGCGGAGTGAACGGACTCGCGCCCGATGTTCAGGACTACGCTGTAGGCCTTAGCGTAACTTTTCCGATCCTGGATTTGCCTTCAATCCGGGCAAAGCAGGCTAGCCAATCCGCCATCGTTCGATCTGAAACGGCGCGATATCAGCAAATCACAACGGATTTGACGGCCAGATGGAATCAGGCTTCAGCAGTTCTCGAAGGTTCACGTAGAATAGCGGCAGACACCCCGGTCCAAGTATCGGCGGCAAACGCGGCGTCCCAACAGGCATCAGCGCGTTATCAGTCTAGTCTTGGAAACATCGTCGATGTGGCCGATGCGCAACGGCTTCTCACGCAGGCGGAGATCGACGATGCTCTTGCAAGACTAGGCGTATGGCGCGGCTTGTTGGGCGTCGCGATCGCCGCGGGTGACATTCAACCGTTCCTTAATGAAGTAGGACCATAAGGCGTGGGGGTACCGGCAGGGAGTAAGGAGGCCGCGCAGCGGCGTACCAAAGCGATCCGGACGGTGGGCCCGACGCCAAAAAAGAGGTAGGTCAGTATGCGATTCGTATTACTTGCACTTAGTCGTCCATTGACCGTTGTCATTGCGCTCATCGCGGTTGCGCTTGCTTCCGTGCTGGCGCTCCAACGAATGCCAGTGGATATATTTCCGCAGGTCGGCGATCCGGTGATCTATGTGTCACAGCCGTATGGCGGCATGGACCCACAGCAGATGGAAGGATATTTGACGTACTACTACGAATATCACTTCCTCTATATCACTGGCATCGATCACGTCGAAAGCAGAAGCATCCCTGGCCAGGCGTTGCTCAAGCTCGTGTTCCATCAGGGCACAGATATGGCTTCAGCGATGGGAGAGACGATGGGCTACGTCACCCGAGCCCGCGCGTTCATGCCGGCCGGCACTGTGCCGCCATTCATCACGCGATTCGACACGGGCAGCGTCGCCATAGCGCAACTGATTTTCAGCAGTCCATCGCGTACACAAGGCGACCTGCAAGACATCGCGCTGAATCGTGTACGGCCGCTATTTGCGACTCTGGAAGGTGTTTCCGCTCCGCCGCCGTTCGGAGGAGCCCAACGAACTATCGTCATCACCCTCAATCCCGACAAGCTGCAGCAGTACTGCATTTCTCCGGAAGAGGCGATCGCCGCCATAAATAGAGGAACTGTCATTCAGCCTGCAGGCGAT
>QHWY01000109.1 GCA_003223875.1 Acidobacteriota bacterium
GTCCCTTGGCCGTAGTGGCCAAGTACTCCAGCGCGGCGGCCACGCCGCCTTTCTTATGTGGTATGCCCGCCAGAGACAGTCCCATCTCGACGCCGCTCAATGTGCCCGCCAGCATTAGATCGTTGAAATCGCCAAGATGGCCGATGCGGAATATTTTGCCTTGCAAGCGGCCGAGGCCAGTGCCGAGCGGCATATTAAAGTGGTCCAGCACCACTTTGCGAAACTCCTCTGCCGAGTAGCCGGAAGGTGTGAAGAGAGCGGTAACCGAATGGCTGTATTCCTTCGGATCAAGGGCGACTGTTTCCAGACCCCAAACCTCGGCAGCACGCCGCGTCGCCTCTCCATGGCGGCGATGACGGGCGAAAACATTATCCAGTCCTTCCTCGCGCAGCATTTGCAAGGATTCCTTCAACCCGTAAAGCAAATTTGTGGCGGGTGTGTAGGGGAAAAATCCATTTGTGTTTTGCGAGAGGATCGGAGCCCACTCCCAGTACGACTTTGGAAGCCGCGACGATTTGGACGCCGCCAGTGCCTTCTCACTGATGGCGTTGAAACCGAGTCCTGGCGGCAACAATAGTCCTTTCTGCGAACAACCAATGGTTACGTCCACGCCCCACTCGTCTTGGCGGAAATCGATGGAGCCGAGCGAGGAAATGGTATCGACGAGCAGCAAGGCCGGATGTCGTGCACGGTCCATGGCTTTACGCGCTTCGCGAACACGGCTTGTAATGCCTGTTGAGGTTTCATTGTGCACAACGCATACCGCTTTGATGTTGTGATCACGATCTTCGCTAAGCTCGGCTTCAACGACCTGGGGGTCCACACCGTGACGCCAATCGTTTTGCACAACCTGAACCTCGAGGCCTAGCTTGGAAGCCACCTGGGCCCACAACGTCGAAAAGTGGCCGATGTCGAACATCAATATCTTGTCGCCGGGCGAAAGCGTATTGACGAGCGATGCCTCCCACGCTCCAGAACCGGACGAGGGAAAGATCACGACTTCGGACGACGTTTTGCAAATTTCCTTCAGACCGTCGAGCACTTCACCGGTCATTCGGCTGAACTCGGGTCCGCGGTGATCTATCGTCGGACGCGATATCGCGCGCAACACGCGATCGGGCACATTGGTAGGTCCCGGAATCTGCACGAACTGGCGGCCGCTGGAGTATCGGATACTCATGATTGGTTCACCTTCAACTTTCGAACAAAAACCCCTGCTTCGCTGAACAACTGAAACGCAGTGCCATTGAGAGGGTAATCCATGTTGTAAATCACTTCGCGTATGCCCGAATTAATAATCATCTTAGCGCATTGGAGGCAGGGCGCGAATGTTGTGTAAATGATGGCGTCTTTCACAGACACTCCGTGGTGAGACGCCTGCACGATCGCATTTTCTTCCCCGTGGGAACAGAGGCATTCTTCAAGATTTGTACCCGAAGTTGCAAGACTGTTGCATCGAGGACAACCCCCTTCGTTGCAGTTACGGGTGCCGCGAGGGGTGCCATTGTAGCCGGTCGAGATCACTCGCTTATCTTTGACAATGATTGCCGCAACCTTGCGCTTTATACAGTTCGAGCGCGATGCGACGACCTTCGCTATATTCATGAAATATTCGTCCCAACTCGGCCTCTGAACTTCTTTGAGAAGACGCAGCAACAATTCGTCGATTTTCGGATAAAGGGTTTCCAGCAGCCCATCATTCGTCAATGTGTGATCGGCCATGAGTTCAACCTTCACGAGATTTTGAGAAGTTTCCTCGCCTTCGGCTTCGCGCTTTTCCAATTCGATAAATTCCTCGAACGTCCGGGGGTCGCTCTCGCGCCGTCTCGACAGAATCCGGCGAAATCGCACTTCCTGAGGAGCCTCAACTCGAATCAGTTTAAAGTGCTTAGCGGCGCGGAACGCTTCGACCTCGGCAGGATTCCGTATGGAGTCGATCACGTAGTGTTTATCGTCTTCAATCCTTTCCAGAACGCGTTCGGCGAGGATGTTGGCGCCGTATTTCTGGCGCAACTCATTTCCAACAGCAATCAACAAGTCGCGCGTGGGCTGAAGACCGCGGGATCGAATCTCGTCGCGAATAACGTCGGAGAGGGAGCAGTAATAGAAACTTTTCGTCTGCAGATATCGAGCAACTTCGCCTTTTCCCGCCGCGTTTCTGCCAGTAAGTCCTATCAACATTGCGAAGCCTTACGATACTATGATTCCTTTTGACTGGGAAGGAAACGGCATGTTTGAGAACAAAAGAATCGCAGTATTGGGCGCCGGCAAGCTGGGTGAAGCACTCATAACGGGCATGCTGGATGCGGAGGTCGTTAACCGCAGACAATTCATCGCGACCGCAGCGCACAAGGAAAGGCTAGACCAGCTTCAAACGAAGCTCGACGTCGAAACGACTCTGTCGAACGGCGAGGCGGTACGAAAGGCTCATCTGGTGCTCCTGTGTGTAAAGCCGCAGACAGTGGAAGAGGTACTGCGTCAGGTCTCCGATGATCTCACGCCCGATCATATCGTGATCTCTGTGGCCGCGAGCGTGACGACGCGCTTTATGGAAACAATTATCAACAAGCCCGTTCCCGTCATCCGGACCATGCCGAATACACCTTGCTTCATAAAAAGAGGCATGACAGCGATTGCTCCAGGGAAACAAGCAACGGCCGAGCATGTGGCGCAAGCGCGAAAGATTTTCGATGCTATCGGACGCACGCTCATTCTCGACGAAAAGCACATGGATGCAGTGACGGGATTGAGCGCCAGCGGCCCCGCTTTTGTCTACATCATCATTGAATCCTTCATTGAAGCTGGGGTGAAAGTCGGCTTACCGCGGGAAGCCGCGACCCAGTTGGCGGCACAGATGGTTCTTGGGGCCTCCAGCATGGTCCTGCAAACGGGTGAGCATCCGGCCAAGCTAAAAGATATCGTCACGACACCTGCTGGCTGCACCATCGACGGAATACTCGAACTGGAAGACGGCGGTCTGCGCGTTACGCTTATCAAAGCGGTCGTCCGAGCAACACAGCGCGCGCGAGAACTTGTAAACGGCTAAGACAGTTGTCATGCTTCGCGTTCTGATGGTTGCTGCAGAATGTGCGCCCTTCGCCAAGGCGGGCGGTCTGGCCGATGTTTTGGGCGCGCTGCCCATGGCTTTGGAGAAGCTTGGCGTTTCCGTAACGATAGCAATCCCGCGCCATCGCGTTATCGATCTCCGAGAGTCTGGCTTTGAACCCGTTCCCTCGTCCGGCGATGCTCGTGTCTCGCTCGGATTTGAGAGCATTCCGTACGAAATCCATCGAAGTCAATTGCCCCGTTCATCGGTCGAAGTTTTCCTGATCGGTAACGACCGGTTTTTTGACCGGCCCGGCATATACGTGGACAGCATAACGGGACACGATTATGCCGACCAGGCGGACCGCTGGATTTTCTTCCAACGCGCCACGATGGAATTCTTCAAAACGAGATCGCCTGCGCCGGATGTTCTTCATTGTCACGATCACCAGACCGGACTCCTACCCGCCTATCTCCCCCGCTTTTACCGAATGGATAAAGGTTTTGCGGGCACGCGTTCCATGTTCACGATTCACAACATTGGTTACCAGGGTCGGTTTCCACGCGATGTTCTATTTCGAGCGGGTTTTGGTGACAGCGCGTTCTATCCCATGAGCCCTTTCGAGTTTTACGGAATGGTCAATTTCATGAAGGCCGGCATCGAATATGCCGACCTAATCACGACCGTCAGTCCGACCTATGCACGCGAGATTCAGGAAAGCAGCGAATTTGCGTTCGGACTGGAAGGAGTTCTGCGCGAACGAAGCCATCGGTTGCTTGGGATCCTCAACGGAATTGACGACGAACTTTGGGATCCGAAAAAAGATCCTTTTATTCCGAACAAGTACAGCAAAACCAATGTGGACGGTAAACTGGAAGACAAGAAGGCGCTGTTACAAAAATACAATCTGGATTCTTCCCATATTGATTGGCCTCTCCTGGCAATGATTTCTCGCATTGAGGCCCAGAAAGGTTTCGATCTCCTGGTCAGTATCCTGGAAGATCTGCTCGCGAAGGATCTCTATTTTGTATTGCTCGGGAGTGGCAACAAGGAAACCGAAAAACATTTGCGCACCATTATTGAACGGCACGCAGGCAAGGCCGGCATCCGATTTGAATTCGACAACGGAAGCGCTCATCTTGTTGAGGCAGGAGCGGACATTTTCCTCATGCCATCAAAGTATGAGCCTTGCGGTCTGAACCAGATGTACAGCCTGCGCTATGGGACCGTTCCCGTGGTTCGCAAGACGGGCGGTCTAGCGGACACCATCCGCGAATACGATCCCTCAACGGGCGAGGGAACAGGATTCGTGTTCAGCGGTTATGATCCAGAGCAATTTAAAGCCGCCATCGACCGCGCCTTGGCGCTCTGGCCTCAACGGACAAGATGGCGGCAGTTGATGCGCAATGGCATGAGCGTTGAATTGGGTTGGAAAGAGTCGGCGCGCAAATACGTTGAGGCTTACGAGCTTCTCCGAAAAATGTAAATTCCCTTCAGATTTCTGAATTTCATAGCCGTTTCATTTCGTCACGCCGACAATCAAGTGCGGCTCGGAGATAATCTTCTTTGCCTTCGAGACGGTCAACTGCGCTTCAGAAATAATGTATTTCGCTCTGGAAGCGATCAACTCTGCGTTGGACATGATCGACCTCGCCTTCAACATGATTAAGTTTGAGCCGGAGATGATTATCTCCGGCGTCCAGAGGATCATTGTTTAGGCGCAAATGATCGAGTCCGTTCTCGAAATAATCTTCTTCGGGACGGAAATAATTATCGATGGCATCGTAGCGGTCTTTTCGGAAGCCATTCGATTCCAATTATTTCAACAACTTACAGACATACCCGATTGTAGCGGTCTTCTTCACGATCGTAGCGGTATTTGTTGCCATCGTAGCGGTCTTCTCCGTGACTGTAGCAGTCTTGTTTACAGACGTAGCGGTCAAATATGAGAGCGAAGCGGTCTTCTTCGTCTTGGAGAAGATTATTTCCGGCGTGGAGAAGATCATTTCCGGCTTGAAGATGATTTTCTTCGCTTCAAAGAGGATTAACTCCGGCAGCGAAGCAATATGGTTTGAACGCGACAAGATTATCTCCGCGCCGGAAATGATCTTCTTCGCGCCGGAGATGATTATCTCCGCCCGCAAGAAGATTAATTCCCATCCGAAGGGCTTTGCACAAAAAATACATCGTGGGCGCTCATAGAGCGCCCCTACAGTTGCGCACCCCAAGCTGTAGGGGCGGTCTATGACCGCCCAGGATTTTTTGTGCAAAGCCCATCCGAAAGACAATCAACTTGCTCACGCTGAATCATGGAGTGACGGTGTTTCCCTCTACATGTGGTTCATCGACGACCTGGCCATCAAAAAAGTGAACCGTTCGATCTGCGTGACGAGCGTACGGTGGATCGTGCGTCACCATGCAGATTGTTGCGCCTTCCTGATGCAACTCGCGGAGCAGGTCCATAACGGCTTCGCCGTTCTGCGAATCGAGATTGCCTGTCGGCTCATCGGCAAGCAGGATAGACGGCGCGCCCCCCAACGCACGCGCGACCGCGACTCTCTGCTGCTGACCGCCCGAGAGTTGCGATGGATAGTGTTTCATCCGGTGAGCTTCTCCGAAAAATGTAAATTCCCTTCAAATTTCTGAATTTCATGCCCATCTCATTTCTCTAACTTGTTGATTTAATGATGAACGCGCAATGGTGCCTCTATTGCATGCGTCAGGGCGTTCCAGTTTCCGCCCCGGCCTTCAACGATGTCTCGTTCTCACAGGGGGTGAGGGGAGAGAGAAGAATGGCCGGGCTCACGGAAAAAAGGGACGCAGCTCAATTGGCTGCGTCCCTTTTTTTATTTGTGCGCTTTTTATTTTTCGTCCAACACTAGAGAGATCTGACGGACGCGGCTTGTGATGATAAGGCGTTTGTCGAAATGAATCTCGAGGTTGAATCCGACGTAAATGCCGCGGAGCTTCAGAAAGCTCCCGCCGAGGGAACTGCCGGCGAGCCGGGCTTCGGTGAATTCGGGGAAAAAGCGGCCGCCGCGAACGAGGATGTCGCCGGTCCGGCCGCAGATCACGGTAATTTCATACAGGCTATTTTCCGTGTGTACCGCTAGCTTTTCCATGTCCTCGATCGTTTCCAATTGGACACCTTCTGTCCAACTGTGTGAGGACCAGGTGTCGAGAAGCGCGCCGGCCGCGCAGCTAACGGTATTATTCCTATCGGCGTCCTTATCCATCTAATTATCGTTTTACGTTGTAGGACATGCTCTGTCAAACTATTTCGACGATGACGATCGTAATATCGTCGGTTTGCGATCGCCCCATTGTGAAATTCTGAATCGTGTCGAGCAATTTCCGTTCTAGATTCTTTGAACCTGCGCGGGCCTCTGCTCGAATGACAGTCTTAACGCGTTCTTCGCCCAGCATCTCTCCCTGAGGATTCTCGGCCTCGGTGAGACCATCGGAATAAGCGACGAGCACATCGCCTTGATTCAATTGCAGCGTGGCAGCGTCATAGTGAGCCCAAGTGAACGCGCCGATGATCATGTTATTTGAAACGACTTCTTCAATGTCGCCCGTGACTGCCCGAAACACGTATGCCGGATTGTGTCCGGCGTTGATGTACTTACCTGAACCTTTCGAATCGAGCGTGAACAAAAACATCGTCACAAATCGGCTCGACGACGACTTTTCGCAAAGAAAGCGATTCAGCCGGTTTAGAGATTCATTGACCGGGACGTTCGCGCGCAATTGCATTTGCAAACAACCCAGGACCATGGAACTGAGCAAAGACGCTGAGATTCCTTTTCCGGATACATCCGCCAGCACACCGACCAGTTCTCCCGATTCCAGTTCCACGAAATCATAGAAGTCGCCTCCGACATACCGCGTCGGTTTGGAGAATGCGTGTAAGTTGAGGTTTTCGACCTTGGGGAAAGTCTGTGGCAAGAGCGTGCGCTGAGTCTCCTCGGCCAAAGTGAGTTCCTGTTCAAGCCTCTTTCGCTGCTCGATGCTTTTGATCATCTCCACGCGTTCAAGAACATTCCCTGCTTCAACCGCCAGTTTATTGAGGATCTTCTCATCCAAACCGGACAGGGAATGCATCCTCTTTGTACTGTCGAGATACAAAATGCCGAGGATGGTTGGTGTGTCCGCCTCCGATGGTATTCCCATCAGCGGCAGGCAAGCGACTGCGCGAAGATTCATCGCAACAATACTGGCTTGCTCTAGGTAGCGGTTATCCAGACCTTCCACCATAAACACGGCAGAACTGTTTTTGACGACATCATCGACAACAGTGTGACTTGTCATGAAGTGGGACTGGGAAAGGGTGCAGCCTTTGCCGTCCATGCCCGCGGCATAACCAAAACTTTGACTGTCGCGAACGAGAATGAATCCTCGCTCCGCGCCGCTGATTTTGAGGGCCGACTCCAGAATTTTTTGAAATGCCGCTTCAGGCGTGAAGAGGGTTTCCCATTGATACTGAAAGTCGAGGATACAAGAAATCTTTTCGAGGTCCGAGACTTCGGACGGAAGCACGACGCCAAGATCGATTAGCGAACGTTCAAAAATCTTGGTCGTATCCGATTGGCCTTGCCTCGATGGCTTGGCATCACCGACGATGTAATGCAGATCGATACGATCTTTTCCAAGCGAGATTCGATCGCCGTGTCGTAGCACGTGCTGCTCGATGCGTGCTTCGTTCACAAAGGTGCCATGCGTGCTCGCAAGGTCCTGCAAAAAATAACCATCCGGCGTCTTGACGAGCTTGGCGTGATGCCTGGAAACGTGCTGGTTGTTCAATACGACATCTGCATCGCCCTTGCGTCCGATCAAGATTTCGCTAGCCACAAGCGGAAGGAGATTCTCTTGCCTATCCGGTCCGACCCAGTAAAGTTGCGGCGTTGAGGACATGGGTTTGGCGTGGTCTGTTCGGGGAGATACTAGTACAATTCCGTTAACTTGTTGACGAGATTTTCATTATGAGATTGATGGTTTCCAAATGGTTCTTCATAGTTGTCGCGTCCGCTTTGGCCGTTGCGCCGGCGATACTGCCGGCAGCTGAAGTGCCCGAAGACCGAGGCGCGATGGGTCTGTCCCAGGCGTTGAAACGTCTCGACGTCATCGCGAGCGTGCTTCACACCGGCGCGCACCCGGATGACGAAAACAGCGCTCTCTTGGCGTGGCTTGCAAGAGGCCAGGGCGTCCGGACGGCGTACTTGTCCGCCACCCGGGGTGAAGGTGGAGTAAACCTTATTGGAAGCGAGTTATTTGAAACGCTTGGAGTCATTCGTACAGAAGAACTGTTGGCCGCGCGCCGTCTGGATCATGCCGAGCAGTTTTTCACGCCGAACTACGAGTTTGGTTTTTCGAAAAGCGCTGATGACACATACACCAAATGGAACCACGATCAGATCCTGGGAGATTTTGTGCGCGTCATCCGCGACTTTCGTCCGGAAATCATCGTTTCCCGTTTTACAGGAACACCGCGAGACGGGCATGGGCATCATCAAGTCGCGGGGCTCATCACCCAGGAGGCATTCAAGGCTGCCGCCGATCCCAATCGATTTCCAGAATATGGCAAGCCTTGGCAGGCGAAGAAGCTTTATCTGAACGGCATGGACAATGATCCGAATAACCCGAACAATCAAAATAACGCCCAAAACAATCAGAACAACCAGCCCGGTATTCGAATTAATGTTGGCGAATTCGATTCGGTTCTCGGCCGTTCGTATAACCAAATAGCGATTGAAGGCCGAAGCATGCATCGCTCGCAGGGGCAGGGGGGAGCGCAGGAGCAAGGTCCGCGCCAAACCCGCCTTCAGTTGACACAGAAGGCCGTGAATGTTTCCGATGACGCGCCGTTCTTTTCAGGTGTGCTCTATAGGTTGTCTGATCTTTCGCAATTGGATTCGAGTCTCTCGGCAGATGTTGCCGGGCTCGAGCAACGCATTAGCGCAATCCGTCAGAAGGTCAATCTGACTCGTCCCGCCGACATTGTTGCGGATCTGTCTGCAGCGCTCGCGGACCTCGAGCGAATCAGGGCCAAATCTACTAACGAGCATGTCCGCTTCTTGCTGGATAAAAAGGAGGACGACTTCCAGGAAGCTCTTCGGATTGCCTCCGGTCTCACCATTGACGTTCTTGCTTCGGATGACACTGTCGTTCCGGGCCAGGAGTTCAACCTGACCATCAGCGTGACAAATGGCGGGCCCTATAATTTTCCCGAACTCCGTGCTGTAACCGATCTTCCGCCCGGCTGGGAAGCCGTTTATGACAATTCGACAGGATCGCTCGAGCCCGGCCAGCGGCTGGATCAAAAATATAAGGTGAAAGTTTCTAATGGCGCCGATTTCACACAGCCGTACTGGCTGCGTCAACCACGCCGCGGCGATCGCTTCGTTTGGCCATCAGTTCCCGCGGGTACTCTTCCAAGGGATGAAGTGTTACTTCCGACGCGCGCTGAAGTGAAGTATCAAGGGACGACGATCGTCATGAAGAAATCGGCGGAGTTCCGGCGCGTCGACCGTACATACGGGGAACAGCGAACGACACCGAAGGTCGTGCCTGCGCTTTCGGTTACGATCTCTCCTGACATTGCGATCGTTCCGCTGAAGGGAAGCCGGCAAAAAGAATTTACCGTTACCATCGAAAATCAAAATCCGGCAGCAGCTGCCGCTGAGGTTCACCTTGTGACGCCTGCCGGCTGGACGGTATCGCCGGCATCGCGTAGCGTGAATCTCAGCCGGCAAGGAGAGAAAGCTTCGCTGCAATTCATGGTATCTGTCTCTTCTGCCGCTGGAGATTTTGCGATACAGGCAGTCGCAAAATCCGGAACGCAGGAATTGAAGATCGGATATACCGCTGTAGCTTACCCACATATCCAGACCCGGTATGTCTATTCAGCAGCTCAATCCAAGGTGGAGGTCATCGATGTCGCAACAACGGTCTCCTCCGTTGGATATGTCGAAGGTACGGGTGATGCCATTCCCGACGCGTTGAGGCAGTTGGGAATCAATGTCACCGTCCTGTCTCCGAAAGATATTGCGACAGCCGATCTCTCGAAGTTTCGAACTATAGTTCTCGGCGTTCGTGCCTACGCCATTCGTGATGACTTGCGCGCGTACAACAAACGCCTTCTGGATTATGTTGCCAGTGGGGGAACACTCATTGCGCAGTACAACCGCGGCAACGAAGTCGGAAACCTGCAAATCGGACCTTACCCATTCACCATGCCGAATGTGAACCAGAACAACGCGGACCGTGTGACGCATGAAGAAGCGCCGGTCAGAATTCTGGATCCAGCGCATTCGCTATTGACCGTCCCCAATAAAATTACCGAAAGCGACTTCGATGGCTGGATCGACGAGCGAGGCACGTACTTCTTGAGAACATGGGATTCCAGATATGTTCCGCTTCTCGAAACGCATGACCCTGGCGAACCACCAAGAGAAGGGGGCCTCGTCGTAGGCAAATACGGAAGAGGAACCTACATTTACACGGGATTGTCGTTCTTCCGTGAATTGCCCGCTGGAGTGAAGGGTGCTTACCGGATTTTCGCGAACTTGGTAAGCGTTGAGAACTAAGCTCCCCTCCTAAGTTAGGAGGGGAGCCGAGCGAAGCGAGGCGGGGTGGTTCCCATAAGAACCACCCCGCCTTCGCTCACTTCTTTTTGAGGCTTCGCCCTATCGGGCTCGCGCTTCGCGGTTCGCCAAGCCACCCCTCCTAACTCCTGAGGAACTACGTTTGGGGAGGCTATTCCCCTCCTCAGCCGAGGAGGGGTGGCTGCGCGGTCAAAAAAGCCGCGAAGCCACCTTAGCCCGCGCAGACGGGGTGGTGTTGGTCAACCCACCGATAATTCGATGTTGAACCAACCACCCCGTCCGCCCCATCAAAGGAATGGGACCATTTTCTTGAAGGCGCGGCCACCCCTCCTTTACCAAGGAGGGGAATGTTGCTCGTTTAAATCTCGTTCCTCTCCTGAAACTGGCCGTGCCCCGGCTACCCGCTTAGGAGGGGAGTTTAAATGCCTCGACCCAGTGATAGACTTGTGACATGTTGTATCGTAGTTTTCTGGTCATCCTCGTTTGTCTATCTCTTTCGCCTGCGCTCCCAGCGCAACTCTCCCGCGATGCGAAATTTGAGATTCTCCGGACTGTCATCGCTGACCAAGCTGCGGCTCGCATCGCAATGCCGTTCGGGACCGACGGTATTGAATTGTCCGAATCTGGCGAGATCAATAAAGAAAAGCTGGACAAAGAGATGAAAAAGAACGGCCAATCCGTCGAAGTCGGAAAGGTCGTTACTGTAACGGACCTGGATTTCGGCGATGACAAAATTGAAATTGAGCTCGACGGCGGCGGGAAGAATAAGAAAAGCTTCACGGACCGCATTCAAATCGGCGTCGGTTCCGGTACTCAGACTGTACCGGTCGGCAGGGAGGATAAGACCAAAAAAGCTAAGGGTTCGAAGGTTGTTCTCCGGTTTGCGAAAAAAGTTCCGCCAGATTTAAAGCCGGAGGCGTTGAAAGAAATGCTCGCGCCGGTTTTGGATTTCAACAAACGCAGTTTTCTGAAGACAGGAATCGATGCGCTCCCGCCTGAGTTTCAAGAAGCGGTCAAAGCCAAGGAAGCACGGATTGGAATGGATCGCACTACCGTCATCATGGCGCTCGGCCGGCCGGATAAAAAGGTACGCGAGAAAAAAGACGGTATCGATGTCGAGGACTGGATCTACTTTCAACGGGGACTACGGGCCAAGTTCGTCACTTTCGAGAATAATGTCGTTATACGGATTGCGGAATACTAGTGTTGCGTTTCATAAATAGCTTTACCATCGCCGATGGGGCTTGCGAGGCGAGGTCGAGGAGCGATGAGGAGGCGATGCTCATTCATCGCCGACGAATCGCGACGACGAGATCGCCCGCAACCCCCATCGGCCCTCCGGGTTGCGGCGGAACGGCCCCGTCTTCGTTGTCGCTCCTCGGTTACAATGAATGAGCATTGCGCCCTCGTCGCTCCTAGAATCCGGGGCCGTTGCGCTCGCAACGATGGTAAAGCTATTTATGAAACGCAACACTAGTTACTGCGGGCCCAACTGCTCCCGGTCCAACTGCCTACGGCCCAACTGCCTGCGGCCCAACCTCACGTGAGAAGTCGTTTTTTCGAGTACCAGTTACCTGTCGTTGTATGGCTGTTGTCGATCTTCTTTTTTTCTACCGATGCATTCTCTACCATCGAGACATCCAAGATCATCCTCCCGGCCTTGAGATATGTCTTTCCGACTCTCTCTTATGAAGAGCTCCAATTCTGGCACATGGTGATTCGAAAGTTGGCCCATGTGACGGAGTACGCCGTTTTGGCCACTCTGGCATACCGTTGCTTCAATAGCGGCGAAATCGATTTGAGCAACAGCAGAGTCAGAACGATCGGTTTTATTTTAATGGTGGCTCTGATGGACGAATGGCATCAACGATTCACAGCTTTGCGAGGTGCATCCATCGTCGACGTCAGTTACGATTGCTTAGGCGGTGTTGGGGCGCTTGGACTGATCGGGCTTTATGAAACCTGGCGTTTACGTTCACATTCCATTTTGTGAGCAGCGATGTTACTACTGCGCGTTCACGGTGGCCGTGTCCCCACAGCATGCGCATGAACCTTATGTGCGCCACGTGATTCGCGAGATTCAGCTCTCACAATTTAGTCAACAGCCGGAAACGATTTTCTTTGGCGGCGGAACACCGTCAATTATTGACGGCGCGTGGATTCAAAAGATTGTTGAAATGTTTCCAAAAGGCGCAGAGGAGATCAGCCTTGAAGCGAATCCGGGGACACTCGATGGGGCTAAGCTCGAGCACTATGCCACTGCCGGTATCAATCGTATCAGTCTCGGCGTTCAATCATTTGACGATGACGACTTGAAAAACGCCGGCCGGCTACACGGTTCCGCGGAAATTTTTCGCGATATTGAGTCACTTCGGAAATATGGCTTTAACAACATCAATATCGATTTGATTTCTGGCCTGCCGCATCAACAGCTCAATATCTGGCGCCGGAATCTGGCCATTCTCGAGCAGATCCGGCCCGAGCACGTTTCGATTTACATGCTTGACGTTGAAGACCGAAGCGTATGGGGCAAATCCGCGTCGGATGTTTCTGACGACCTCTCAACGAAGTTCTACATGGAAGCTGTGGAGCGGCTTTCCAAGGCCGGATACGTCCATTATGAAATTTCGAATTGGGCGCTACCCGGATTTGAATGCCGCCATAATCTTAAATACTGGACAGGAGTGCCTTACCGGGGTTTCGGTATCAGCGCCCACTCATTTTCGAAAAGCGCCGGTTTGACGTTTAAAAGATTTTGGAACACAACGTCTCTGAGCGAGTATCGAGACATGCTCGATGCGGACCGGCTGCCGATTGCCGGCGAAGAAGAACTCACGCGTGAAATGCGTTTGGATGAAGCGTTTCTGATCGGATTGCGCAGAACGTCTGGCTTTGATATCTGGAGTGTCGCCGCTGAACTTGGAATCGAGTATCCGCGGGAATGGTTCGACCGAATCTGCAAACTCGAGGATGCCGGTTGGATTCAATTTGACGGAATATTCTTGAGACTTACAGCGAAAGGACGGCTGCTCGCGAACGCAGTCACTGAGGAATTACTATGGCCAACGCTAGTATCGACCTCCGCAGCGATACCGTAACGAAACCATCCGCGGAAATGCGGCGCGCAATGGCGGAGGCGGAGGTCGGCGACGACGTGTTCATCGAGGATCCGACCATCAACAAACTACAGGAACGTGCTGCGGAAATCTTCGGGCGGGAAGCTGGACTGTTCGTGCCTTCCGGTTCGATGGGGAACTTAACCTGCATTCTGGCGCAGGCGCGGCAGGGACAGGAAGTGATCTGCGAGGAATCCGGCCACGTTTATAACTACGAGATGGCTTCGATGTCCGCGATTGCCGGTGTGCTTCCGCGGCTCGTCGTCGGGGAGGACGGAATCTTAAGTTGGCAAAGCATATCCAAAGCCATCCGCCCGAAGATTTACTACCGCCCGCAGACGGCACTGATCGCGTTGGAAAACACCCATAACATGGCAGGCGGTACTGTTTATCCAACGGAAGTGGCAGAAGAGATTTGCGATCGCGCGCATGAAGCGGGCATCCGCGTTCATTTGGACGGGGCGCGAATCTTCAACGCCGCGACTTACCTGGGCGAAAAGGTCGCGGATATGACTAAAAAATTCGATTCTATTCAGTTCTGTTTGAGCAAAGGACTTGGCGCGCCGGTCGGCTCGATGATTGTCGGTACCCGGGAGTTCATCGAACGGTGCCGCAGCATTCGAAAGATGCTGGGAGGCGGTATGCGTCAGGCAGGCGTCCTGGCTGCGGCCGGACTCATCGCCTTGGAAAAAGGTCCGAAGCGGCTTCAGATCGATCACGATAATGCAAAATTGCTCGCGACGCGACTTGCCGCAGTTCCCGGCGTCACATTGAATCCGGCACAGGTGCAGACCAACATTGTGATTTTTAATTTGAAGACCTCGGGATGGTCTTCTTCTGATTTCCTGCAGACGTTGGCGAAACGCGGTGTTCTCGGTATTCCCGTCGACAACGAACGAGTCCGTATGGTCACGCACCTCGACGTTGATCGCAACGACGTGGAAAAGGCCTCGGCGGTCGTTCAGGAAGTGCTTCACCGATGAAAAAAATTCGAGTCGGCGTGATCTTCGGCGGCCGGTCCGGCGAGCACGAGGTATCGTTAAGGTCCGCTGAATCGATTCTCAAAGCGATAGACCGCACTAAGTACGAGGTTGTGCCGATCGGCATCACGCATGCAGGACGGTGGCTCGCATCGACAAAAGCACTGGCCATGCTTCCCGCGAAAGACCAGATTCAAAAAGTCTTCACCGATGGAGAGCCCATCACGCTGCCCGCAGAGCCTGCAAGTCAAGGAATCGTCGACGTCATCTTTCCTATACTGCACGGCACGTATGGAGAGGACGGCACGATACAAGGTTTCCTGGAGTTAGCTAACGTTCCTTACGTCGGCGCGGGCGTTTTAGGCTCCGCGATAGGGATGGATAAGGACGTTATGAAACGCCTTCTCCGTGAAGCTGGTCTCCCGATTGTGGATTACTGGGCCGTCCGCAAAGCGGATCGCGATTCTTTTCTCCAGGCGCACATCACGACTCTTCCTTATCCGGTGTTTGTTAAACCTGCCAACCTTGGGTCTTCTGTCGGGATCACGAAAGTACACGCAGCGGAAGAATTGCCGGCGGCACTCGAAACGGCCTCGAAGTACGATCGTAAGATTGTCGTCGAGCAGGGAGTTGTTGCTCGCGAGATCGAGATCAGTGTTCTTGGCAACGATGATCCGATTGCGTCGTTACCCGGAGAGATCATTCCATCCCGCGAGTTCTACGATTACCAAGCGAAATACATCGACGGAGATTCACGCCTGTTGATTCCGGCACCACTCGAGGGAATTCAGACCAATGATGCTCAGCGATTGGCAATTGCTGCTTTCAAAGTTCTGGAATGTTCGGGCATGGCTCGCGTCGATTTGTTTTTGGAACGGACGACTGGCAAGTTTTACGTCAACGAGATCAACACCCTTCCTGGGTTTACCTCCATCAGCATGTATCCGAAGTTATGGGAGACGTCAGGTATTCCGTATCCACAGCTGATCGACCGGCTGATCACACTTGCGATTGAGCGCCACGCCGAGAAGAATAAACTCCGCACGAAATACTGACAGTTAAATTGTAGCGGCGGTCTATGACCGCCGACAATCCGGCAATTTGTGAGATCGCCGGCGGTCATAGACCGCCGCTACAGACTCTACTGCCAACGAAACGAATTTTGTTCGAATCTCAGAACCCGGCATGCGGTATCTCTCGCGAATTGCTCGGAATGCGTAACGACGATCTGTGTCATGCCTTCACGATCCAATTCGCGCATGACATTGAATACCTCATCGACGAGCTGCGGATCCAACTGTGACGTCGGTTCGTCGTAAAGCATCACTTCCGGCTGCATCGCCAGACTCCGAGCAATCGCAACGCGTTGTTGCTGCCCGCCGGAGAGCTTTGCGGGATAGGCCTCGACTTTCTCTCCCAAGCCAACGCGTTCCAGAATTCTTCGTGCCAGTAGAGCTGCTTCCTTTGGCTGGATCTTTTTGACCTGAATCGGCGCAAGCATTACGTTTTCGAGAACTGTCAAGTGGGGAAAGAGATTAAAAGTTTGAAAAACCATGCCCGTCTTCAAGCGCATCTTTCGAACAAGAAGCTTCTGCTCCGGAGAAAGATGATTGGATTCTCCCTCAGCCCATCCAACACGCAGATCGCCGATCGAAATCGTGCCGCTATCGAAAAGTTCGAGGAAGTTGATGCATCGCAGGAGCGTGGTTTTGCCGCAGCCGGACGGGCCCATGATGACGGTCAGTTTGCCTGGTGGAAAGTCGAGAGCGAGATTCTTGAAGAGAATGTGGCTGCCGAATGATTTCGTCAGCGCTTCGATCTTGACCACCGCTGATTTGCGAGAGCGCTCCTTAAGAGGATTTTCTGTTGGCTTTCTTTCGCGTTGAAGCCAATCGCATAAGGACAAAAAATATTCGCGCGCTTCGCGCGTGAGTATTCGTCGAGATAGTAGCCGCCGATACGGAAGTGGTAATCGTCCACGGTTCCCGACAAGGTTCCGTCACCATTGTATTGCCACGCGCTCGATCGGCGCTTATCGTTGGCCACGATAATGACGTAGAGATTTCCATGAATCATGTCGATCAGGTCTTGCGTACTCAAATTGCCGACGCCTTTCAAATCGCCCCAGCCCGTATGGGAATGGAAATCGCCGATCAGCGATAGATGCGGCAGGTTCGCTAAAAACTTTTCAATCCTCCGCGAAGCCCGGCCATTTTTCTCGACGCTGGTGTGGCGGCGATTTGCTGTCTGATACGAGAGAGCATGCTCGACAATGTAAATGTTGTTGGTGTCGCGGTATCCAAGAAGGAGCCCAAAGCATTCCTTCTTGTAGACTTCCACGGCGGATATCAGGAGGGCCCAGAACGCGTTTGATGAAATATACACTTCCATGTCGGGCTGCGAGATTCTAACAAAAAATAAGGGCCGCATCACTGCGACCCTTATGATCTCGGTTTTCGCGCCTAATTTTTATACGCTTATTTTACTTTTTCTTTGTGGCTTTCTTCTTCTTTGCTGGAGCTTTCTTCACTTTTTCCCTCCTATTTCTCGTTTGCCTCACAACATCTTGAGGCTTTTTTTATCTAATGCCGTTAGTATTGTGGCGAAAGTTTTCCCTGTCAAGCACAAATTGATGTTGACGTGAGAGTTAGCAAAACTGTTGCGGGTTATTTACGGATACTGGTAATAGCCTTTGCGGTGGAGAGTTTTCAGATTATTTCCTGCGATCCTGACCTGAATGCCACGGAAGACCGGTCCAGGCCCTAGGACTTCGTTATTGGAAACGTAGCCGAGCACATACTGATTGCGTGCCTCTTCGGTAGCTGAAGCGTAGGATCTCTCGATGCTTTGGATCGAATTCACGAAGTACGCGTCTCCGCCGGTAGTCTTCGCATAATCATCCAGCACGGAGGTCTTGTTGTACGGAAATGGTTGGTCGAGTCCCACAGCATAGACTTGCACTCCCGTCTGCAGCAGGCTCTTCGTCGTTTCATCGAAAGAATGATCGTTTCCGTTATTTTGCCCATCGGAAATGACAAGAACAATTTTTCGGCGGTTCCGTTCACGCTTAGCCAAATCGGATGCGGCTTCAAAGATGGCGTCGTTCAGGACGTTCGTGATCTTTGGCGCTGAGGTGATGACGACGCCTACTTGTCCGGGAGGTACAACCGGTGCTCCATTGATCACCGGTCCAGGCGTTGAGAACGGGCCGCGAGGAAGGTTCGAGTCGTTGACAGTGCGCGGTTTCACTTCCCGCAAGGTGTTCATCGATGTTTTCACGCGTTCCGCGTCGGTGGAGAAATCCAGTACCTTCGCGACAAATTTGTCATAGCGGTAAAGAGCCACTTCATCGAACTGGCTAAACGCACCCGCCAACGCCGGAAACGTTTGCTGAACTTTGGACAGCGATTCGGTCGGAAGTCCAGTGTCGACGACCACAGCTGCCGAGAGCGGCACAGGATCCGTTGTGAAATTCGTTACGGTCTGCTGACGCCCGTTTTCCAAGACGACGAAATCTTCCTTCCTGAGACTCGTGACGAGCGTACCGCCGGCTCCTTTCACGGTTACAGGAACTACTACCAGATCGACTTTCGCGCGGATCTTAAATTCCTGCGCGTATGCGGCTGCGGCGATGAACAACGCCGTCGCCAGGAACGGTTTTGCAGTCTTTCTACCTCCGTGGCGCATAATACCCTTTCCTTGATTTTACGATATAACCCGGCTGCCGAGCCGTGACCTTGATCTGACGATATTTGCCGTCTCTCGCGGTATTTAAGGAGAAGTATCCCAGACTGTACTGGCTTCGCAGTTCTTGCGCGATCTGGTCAAAGATTTTCTTAAACGAGTTTTCGCTGTTGACAACGAATGTAGAACCGCCCGTCTCCTCCGAGAATTTTTTCAGCGTGCGGATGTCGCCGTCGCCGAATCCAGGGAAGCCGCTCCTTCCATGACCAAAGAACCCGGTAGAGGCGGCATTAGAAATGGCATAGATCACTGCGTTACTCTGGTGCGCCGACAGAAGAGCTTCCGTAAATTTGGTCTTGCTTGTGGTGTCCTCACCATCACTGATTAAAATGATCGCCTTTCGGCCGGCCTCGTCAGTCAGTTTTTCCTTGCCGGCCAGATACACCGCGTCGTAGATCGAAGTGCCGCCGCCAATTTCGAGTCCATCGATAGCACGCTTCAGTAACTTCAAATTTTCGGTGTAGTCCTGAACCATTGTCACCGATCGATCGAAGCCAATAACAAGAGCTAAATCTTTTTCACGCAAAACGGATTCCAAGAAGGAGTTGGCAGTCAATTTCTCTTCATCGAACACCGGCCTGACGCTGGGGCTTGTGTCAATCAACAAAGCTAGTGTCAAAGGCAATTCGTTTTCCCGCGCGAAATTTCGGATCTCCTGCCGCCGCCCGTCTTCTTCGACCTTAAAATCCTGGGCCGTGAGTCCGGACACGAATCGGCCATGGCGGTCCGTGACGGAAAATTGCACATTGATGAGGTCGACCGTAACTTTCAGCGTGTCCTCCGATTGCCCTCCTCGCAGGGGAGGGGTGGCTGCGCCAAGCGAAGCGCAGGCGCAGACGGGGTGGCGCGAAGCGCGAGCCCGATAGGGCGAAGCCTCAATAGAAGCGCGGAGGAATGTTTCGGCCGAACTGACCACCCCGGCGCGCCAGCCCGCTGGCTGTCGCGCCTCCCCTCCTCTGCGAGGAGGGGAGTAGCCGGCGCTTATTCCGATCGCCAGCAGAATCAGGACGGCCTTACGCTTCATTGGCGTCATGTTATCATGCCCATTTATATCCATTGGGTTAGACGCGCCACACCGGTAGCGGTAACAAACTCTAGATGTTCAAACTGACGAACACCCTGACAGGGGAGCAAGAAGTATTCGAACCGCAGGACAAAGAGACGGTACGAATGTATACCTGCGGGCCAACCGTCTACAACTTCGTGCATATCGGCAACTTCCGGACTTTTGTCTTCCAAGACATCCTGAGGCGGCAACTTTCAAGCAAATGGAAGCTAAAGCACGTGATGAACATCACGGACATCGATGACAAGATCATCGCCCGCTCGATTGAAACCGGTCAGGACATCAAATCGTATACCGCCGATTACACCGCTGCATTTTTCGAGGACTGCGACCAATTGCGGATTCAGAAGCCGGAGATCATCGCGCCCGCAACCGAGCATATTGGGGAGATGATCGATTTGGTCAATCGCCTTCTGGCGGCGGGCTACGCTTATCGAGAGGGGGATTCGATCTACTATCGCATTTCTCGATTTCCCGCCTATGGGCGCCTCTCCAGGCTAGACAAGAGAGAACTGAAGGTGGGCGCTCGCGTCGAGGCTGACGAATACGAAAAAGAGGAGCCGCGGGATTTCGTCCTGTGGAAGGCAGCCAAGGATGCGCGGGAGCCCCGTTGGCCCGCGCCGTTCGGCGAAGGCCGGCCGGGCTGGCATCTCGAGTGTTCGGCAATGGCGATGAAGTATCTTGGCGATACACTCGATCTTCATTGTGGCGGGATTGATCTTCTCTTTCCGCATCATGAAAACGAGATCGCCCAGAGCGAGGCTGCGACAGGCCGGCCCTTCGTCCGATTCTGGATTCACGGTGAACATTTGCTTGTCGACGGCGAGAAGATGTCGAAGTCCAAAGGAAATTTCTATACGCTTCGCGATCTTTTGAACAAGGGTTACGACGCGCTGACGATCCGGTATCTCCTGGTCTCGGTCCGGTACCGCAAACAACTGAACTTCACGCTGGAAGGGTTGAAAGAAGCGCAGGCGGCGCTGGATCGCATCAAGGAATTCCTGTTTCGTCTGAGAACCGCAAAGCTTGAGCCAGGCAGCAATGCGATCCTTGCCGGCTGCTTGGCCAATGCCCGGGAACAATTCGAAGCCGCACTCGACGATGATCTGAACACGTCGGGCGCGCTTGGAGCCATTTTCGTGTTCATCAGTGAAGCGAATGTCGCGCTCGAACACGGCAGATTGGGGGAGGCGGACCGCATGGAAATCCAAGAGTGGTTTAAAGTTATCGATGCCCGCCTGGGTATTGTCCCCGCAATGGAACATCTCGTGCTCGACGACAAACAGGCCGAGCAGATCGAGATGCTGGTCCGACAGCGAAATGAGGCCCGCCGAAACCGGAATTTCGCGTTATCGGATCAGATTCGCCAGCAATTATTCGATCGCGGCGTAGTCATTGAAGACACGCGGGAGGGCACAAGGTGGCGTCAGAAGTAATCAACGAAAAACTTCCAAGGCTCGTCACAGAATTGCCGGGACCGAAAGCTCGCCGGATTATCGAGAGCGACCGCCGGTACATCTCGCCCTCCTACACCCGTCCATATCCGCTGGTTGCGAAGAGCGCCAGCGGCGCGATTGTGGAGGATGTCGACGGCAATCGATTTCTCGACTTCAATGCCGGCATTGCCGTCTGCTCGACAGGCCATTGCCATCCCGACGTCGTTCGAGCGATCCAGAAGCAGGCCGAGCAGCTCATTCATATGTCCGGAACGGACTTTTACTATGAGCAGATGCCACAGCTCGCGCGCAAGCTGGAAACGTTGATGCCTGATGGGAAATCGTGGCGGTGCTTTTTTGGAAATTCGGGCACCGAAGCTATTGAAGCTGCGATGAAGCTAGCGCGTTACGCCACAGGCCGTTGGCAATTTATCGCATTTCATTCCTCGTTTCACGGCCGCACGATGGGTTCGCTGTCACTGACGTCGTCGAAGCCGGTTCAGCGAAAGGGATTCGGTCCGCTTATTCCCGGTGTCACTCATGTTCCCTTCGGCAATGCGGCTTATCTAGAGGACGTCGTTTTCAAAACGACCGTCAATCCAAGTGAAGTTGCGGCAATCGTGGTGGAACCTATTCAGGGCGAAGGCGGCTATATCGTTCCGCCGCCGAATTTTCTTCCACAACTTGAGAAGATCGCCCGCACCCAAGGCATTCTCCTCGTCGCCGATGAAGTCCAGTGCGGTATGGGCCGTAGCGGGAAGATGTTCGCATTCGAGCATTTCGATTTTCATCCGGACATCGTAGCGATCGCGAAAGGCATTGCGTCCGGCATGCCGCTGGGCGTAACGATGGCTCGCGCGGAAATCATGACGTGGGAACCCGGCGCTCATGCCTCGACATTCGGCGGCAATCCTGTATGTTTAGCGGCTGCGCTGGAAACAGTCCGGCTCTTGGAAGAAAAATATGTCGCCAATTCCGCGAAGATGGGGGAATATTTGTTCGCGAAGATCGAGCGCATGAAGGACCAGCAACCCACGATCACCGATCTTCGCGGCCGTGGTCTTATGATCGGGGTCGAACTTGTATCAAGCGAGCTTCGTGACAGGATCCTTAATGAATGCTTCCGCCGCGGCTTGCTGATTCTCGGCGCCGGCCGATCGACGATTCGTCTCTCTCCGCCTTTGATCATTGATGAAGAGCAAGCGGATTTCGCGGTTGGAACGATTTCGGATGCGATTGCGGCTATGGCGTAGCATTGCTGGGGCCGCGGGACCTGATTCATGCCGTTTCCTCTCCTTTTCCACCGCTTGCTGACGTTCGGGCGCCGTTCCGAGATTCTGGCTATTGATTACATCCGGTCGCTCGGCTACCGGATAGTGACTTGCGGATACCGTACCCAGGGCGGGGAAATCGACGTCGTTGCCTGGGATGGCGCTACGCTCGTTTTTCTCGAGGTAAAAGCCCGCCACAACTCCGACCCTCCCGAGGACTCCGTCGGCTATCGAAAGAAACAGCGGATGATTCGGGCAGCTCATGCCTATATTTCACGTTACCGGCTGCAGGAAACTCCCTACCGTTTCGATATCGTTGCGCTTACGTCGCTTCCAGGTTCGAAGCCGCAATTCCGCCTTCTCCGCGACGCGTTTGGCGAGTAAACGCCCTCAAGCGTCACCCTTGCGCCTCAACTACGTCTATCAATCAAGAAAGGAGAGACGTTGTTATGGTTATGAATATCCTTTTAGAAGGCTTTGGTGTTTTCATCCTGACACTCATCATCATGATCGTGTTCAGTTTGATTTTGCATACTTGAAGCGAAGCGTCGCGAATGGCAGCAGTCGAGCGTGTAGCCAAACGTTTGGTAGTGGGCTACTTTGGGATCGGCTGTCCAAAACTCCCCTCCTAAGTTAGGAGGGGCGCCGAGCGCAGCGAGGCGGGGTGGTTCCTAAAGACCAATGTTTGCAGTCGGCATTGGGAACCACCCCGGCGCTTCGCGCCACCCCTCCTAACTTAGGAGGGGAGTTTTGATCCTTTACTTCGAAATAGCCCACTACCAAACGTTTTCATCCGTAGACCGCTGCTGCCATTTTCCGTTAAAATCGCGCGTGCAGTTTTTGCGGGAGTTTCTTGCAACGCCGGCCGTTATCGGAGCTGTTGCTCCGAGTTCGGAGGAGCTCGCGCGAACGATGGTCGCCGGTCTCGACCTCCGCAATGCCCGGGCTGTTCTGGAGTACGGTCCGGGCACCGGAATCGTCACGGATTACATCCGGAGACAGATTGCGCCGCAAACAAAGCTGGCGGCGATCGAAATCCATCCGCGAATGGCGGCGTTGTTCAAGCAGCGGCATCCGGACGTTCCGCTCTTCCAAGACAGCGCGGCCAATGCCAGGATGATTTGTGATTATGCCTGCATGGATTTTGTCGATTGCGTTGTCTCGGGACTCCCATGGTCGACATTCTCTGAGCCCCTGCAGGTGAAGGTTCTCGATGAGACGATGCGCGTCTTGAAGCCTGGTGGCAGCTTCGTTACTTTTGCCTACATCCATGGACTCGCGTTACCGACAGGAAAGCGCTTTGCCGGCCTGTTGCAGAAGTATTTTCCCGTCGTTTCGAAAAGCCCTGTCATTTGGCGTAATGTTCCGCCGGCTTTGGTTTATCGTTGCCGCCGCTGAGCTAAGACCGCTTGCACGTATTTCGCATTTCGGATGGCGTGACCGCCCATTGTTGTTGAAGTAGAAGTAAACGTAGAAGATGCCACACTCCACCGAAGCGGTGGAGGCGGCGTCGGAGGATTCGTTCCCGGCAAGCGACGCCCCATCGTGGACAGGTACGACCGTCCCGGTAGGATAAAGGATCTACGCTGCCGAACTACGCCTGCGAGCCTCACTCACCATGATCGTCCGCTCGCGAATGTTGTGACCATTCAACTGCCGGACAGCATCCGCGATGGGAATTTTTTCTGCAATATCGACGTACGCAAAACTGGGCGATGCCCCTGAGACCGTGTCGCGGATAACGCGTACGTGTTTCACGTGGATTCCAGACGATTCAACCCACGCTGCCAATTCTTCATCGCTGCAATTGTGGGGAACATTCACCATGAATAAAGTGCCCATGGAGGCCTCCCGAAGGTGTTCCAGTCTACGCAGGTGCCAGCGCAAAATCCAGTGAAGAATATCCTACTATTTCGTGATTGAAGCTTTCTTGATGTAGTCCAGCTTCGGAAAATCTTTCGTCAGATACGCGTTGCCTTCTGCTTGGACGCGGCCTTGTTCCGGCCCTGCGCCGCTCGGCGCGCCCTCACCATAACCAGAATAGATCTTGTCGACCACATCCATACCTTTGGTCACTCGGCCGAACGCAGCGAAGCCAAGCGGATCGAGATTGGAGTTATCGCGGAAATTGATGAAGACCTGCGTCGTGCGTGTGTCCGGTCCGTTCGAGCCGCCTTGCATGGCAAAGGTGATGTTGCCGCGCTTATTGCCTTCTTTGACGGGATCACGTGGAATTCGGGCTTCACGCCATACCGCGTTCACCGCAGGATCTCCGTTGAGCCCGAACTGAACCATGAAACCTGAGATGACACGGAAGAACCGCGCATTGTCAAAGAAGCCGTTCTTGACGAGATTGTAGAAACGGTCGGTGCCATTGGGAGCCCAATCCCGATGCACTTCGACTTCAAATATCCCCGCGCTCGTGTCGAAATTCACTTTGAATTCCGGCGGCGCCATCTCTTTCAGTGCCGCGGGATTTTTCAGCGCGGCATTAGTCGGGGCTTGGCCCAACACGATGGATGCCACGGCAAGCGCCACACCGGCGGCACAAACGACAAGAAGATACGATCGATTATTCATGTTCTGCTCCTGGGTTTACTAGATCCACGTATGCCGTTGGAACAAGATCTTCTTTTTGAATTTCGAGCTTCAGCATCAGGTCTTCCGCGACGGCGATTCCGTATTGAACGTCCTGGCCTCGGTCGAGTACGACCTCGAGCTCGATGAAGGGGCCGAGTCCTTCAACCCGATCCAGATGAATGCGTGTCTGGCCCACCAAATATACAGCTCGCTTCTTCCGAACGATCGCCCGAATGCCTAACGCCTTCGCTAAAACTTCTTGAAGCCCTTCAGTATCGTTCGTACGGAAGAACAGATATTGGGATTGCCTGGGCGATGGCGAATCATCTCGATCATACTGTATCAACTCCGCAGAACCGTCTTCCAATTTTCGGAGCTTTAATCGTCCCACAGCGACATTGAAAAAAATATCCTCTTGCAGCAGATGCGTGACGGATCCTTCGGCCAACCGCGCTGCTCGCTGCATTTGTGTTTCAAAGTTCCGCGCTCGCGCTTTAATCTCGACGTTGCGCCCGCTAGCTGTTCCTTGCGTCGTTTTCATTTTTCGATGGCAGATGGCCTTCTCAATCTGGTTTCTTTAGCACTTCCCACCGCTTTTGTCCCGCATTTTGGTAATGCGCTAGACTGTATCAAGGCGAAAAATAGGATGTAAATCGAGAGAACGAGTCTCATGTTCTTCGGTAGAACCCGTCTACCTTTCTTATTGATTGGCTGCGCCCTGGCGGGCTTGCATTGCAGCCGCTAATTTTGGAGGCCTTCTTGCTTAAAGGCCAGAGGGAGCCGTAAACGATATGCTTTCGAAAAACTCCGGATTCATCGTGATAGTCGCGCTGATTCTAGCAGTTGCGCTCGGCGCATATGCCGCCGACAGCCGGACGAAATTGAAGCCAGGATGGAATCTGTTCTCACCAAAACAGGATATCGACATGGGGCGGGAGTCCGCCAAGCAAGCTGAAATGCAACTCCCAATCCTGAATGATCGGCAGGCCTCCATCTATATCGACACGCTCGGGAAACGGTTGGCCTCGCACGCGCCCGGCGAAAAGTATCCTTACCAATTCAAGATCGTGAATGACACGGCAATCAACGCATTCGCGCTGCCCGGCGGGTTCATCTATGTCAACCGCGGGGCGATCGATGCTGCCGATTCAGAGAATCAGATCGCCGGAGTGATCGCACACGAGATCGGTCACGTTGTTCTGCGGCATGGCACAAATCAAGTTTCGAAAGCGTACTTGGCACAGGCGCCGCTTGCTATTCTGGGAGGCGTGTTAGGGAGTAATTCTATCGGTTCCGTATTGGGGCAGCTCGGTGTTGGGTTCGGACTGAATTCTCTGTTTCTGAAATACTCACGCGATGCGGAGACCCAGGCTGATCTTATGGGAACGCAGATCCTTCACGACAACGGCTACGATCCAAAGGGAATGGTCGAATTCTTCGAAAAGATTCAAGCCGAGAGCAAGGGAGGGCGCGCAACTCAATTTTTCAGCGACCACCCGAATCCTGAAAACCGGATCAGCAACGTACAACGTGAAATCGAAAGACTCGGTGGCTTGCCTGCCAATGCCCGAAGGGATTCCCCGGAGTTTCACACCGTGAAGAATCTACTGGCCGGCCTACCCGCTCCCCCGAAAAGCGGTGCGCGAGGAACGACCCGGCCTAGCGATACGCGCAACGGGAAACCGGAACCGCCATCAGCTAAGCGGGCAACCTTCAGTGGAAACGGTCTCCAGTTCCGTTATCCCGACAACTGGCGTCAGTATGGGCAGGGAAGCGCGATGACGTTCGCTCCGGACAGCGGCATCGTCAATGGCGCTCTAGCGTACGGCATGATGATCGCCGAATTCGAACCGGACTACCACGGACAAGGCCAAATTTCTCTCGATGAAGCAACGGATCAGCTCGTAAGTAACTTGCAACGATCGAATGCCAACATGCGTGTGACGCGAAGTCACGAGCGAACGCGCGTGGGTGGACAGCCGGCGCTGATTACCGAAGCGACCAATCAATCGCCGGCGGGAGGACGCGAGACGGACTGGATCGTGACGACCATGCGTCCCGACGGCACGATGTACTACGTTGTCGGTGTTGCGCCGCAGAATGAGTTCGGGACCTATCTCCGCGCCTTCGAAGATGTCGTCGATAGTTTGAGATTCAGATAATTGGAAGTTCCAAATTGGAGATTTCTGCATTTCTCAATTTTCGGATGCAGAAATCTCCAATGATGCAGTTTTCGGTAGTGACTCAGTTTGAAAATTGCGGGGTTTCCCACCTGTAGCGGCGCTCTATGAGCGCCGATAGTGCAGCAGTTTAGACATCGCCGGCGGTCATAGACCGCCGCTACAGTTGAAACTGAGTCACCACCCAATTTTCAATGCGCTTGGTTCTTCCCACCTTTTGTGGTAAACATCCGCCACACAAGTAAACGTTAACCCGGCTCCGGAGGATTCTTATGGAATGGAAAGATCTGGAGAAGATGACAGTCCTCAAATTGCGTGAGGAAGCGCTGAAGTTTCCAGAGATCGAAGGTGTGCACGGAAAGAACAAAGAGCAACTCATGGACGAACTCGCGAAAGCTCTGGGCATCGAAAAGCCTCACGTCCACTTTACCGAGAAAATTGTTCATACAAAGTCGGACCTGAAGCACAAGATTCTGGAACTCAAATCGGAACGCGATAAGCTTCTTCAAGGCCACGACCACGAAAAATTGCATGATGTGCGCCGCGAGATGCACAAACTGAAGCACGAGATTCGAAAACTCGAGGCCAAGGCCGCTCACGGCTAGCTGCTCTCGCTTCGAGAAAGCGCAATCAATTCATGCCCACAGATCAATTGCGGATCATGGTGTACCGCCATTCCGTGTTCTATAGTCCGCTTATTGCCGTGGTCGCGGCCGGCTTTCTTGAAGAGGAGGGACTGACCGCGACGTATTTTCCAAAGCCGCCTCGGCGAAATCAGTACGAAATGTTTCGGAACGACGAAGTGGATATCATGCAAGCGGCGGTGTCCACGAATTGGGATCCGCTTTCCAAGGGTGACCGCGATATTCCTGTCCATTTTGCGCAAATCAACCAGCGCGATGGATTTTTCTTGATGCGGCGCGGTAGCCGCGACGCCTTCGAATGGCGTGATCTGGAAGGAACACGGGTGCTGGCCGACCATGCACAGCAGCCATTTGCGATGTTCAAGTATGGCCTCCATCTCAAGGGCGTGAACCTCAACCGGATCGAACTGAGCAACGCCGGTTCGCCCGATGCCATGGAGAAAGCGTTCCGGGATGGACAAGCGGACTACATTCATCTGCAGGGTCCGGCGCCGCAGCAACTCGAAAAAGAGGGCGTTGGGAAGGTGGTCGCCGTCATGGGCGAAGTCATTCCTCCGGTAGCGTTCAGTAGTCTTATGGCAAGGCGTGAATTTCTGCGTACGGCAAAAGCTCAGGCTTTCATGCGTGCTTATCGGCGGTCGCTGCGCTTTGTACTCGAGTCATCTGCGAGAGACATCGCCACCGCCGAAGCGAGTTTCTTTCCAGCCATACCGGTGGATGTAATGGAAGCCGCCATCGCACGCTACCAACAGCTCGGGACCTGGCGGCTGGACCCTACGATCACCCGGGAGCAGTACGACATGGCGATGGATATCTTCGTTCATGCGGGTATCTTCAAAGAGCGATTCCCATATGAAGACGTTGTTGTGCGCTTTGCTTGATATTCCATCCATCCTGCCGTAGGCTGCCTTTTGGGTAGTGCTAAAAGTTCTATGAAAACAAGGTGAAGGGTCTTTGCGCCCCATGGATGGTTTGGCGCATGCCATGGACAGACTGCGGTCAAGCTGGTTACAGCTTGTAGCGGGAGGGTATCTATGTTTGCAATTGCAGTGAGCCTACTAGTGCTGTTGTCTGCCTGCTCATCAGTCCCGCCGACCGGTCCAGCAGCCGGACGCGCGTTAATTGATGAGGCGGCAGCGGCCATGGGTGGTTGGCTGGTTCTGGATTCCGTGAAATCCCAGGAAATCATCACGGGAGGTACGGATGTGGAACCCTTACAGGCCGTCGAACCGACGGGTCAACCGCGCCTCATCAATCAATTCGGTCAAACCATCGTTGTGGATTTCGAAAAGAATCGTATGCGGCTCTCCTTTGATGCCATGCGCGAATACCCGAGCCGTCAGCCGGTGAAGTTCGTTGAAGTGCTTGACGGCGATGCCGGAATGCTCGAAACACCTCAAGCCGACGGCAAGACAACGCGCGAACGGATGCATCCGAGCCGGTATGCAACAAGGCTCCGCGATATGCGCAGAATGCCGATACGTATCCTCTACACCGCGAAAAATGCCGCGGATTTGACCAGAGAGCCCGACAAGATTGATGGCAAAGTAACCATCAATGTCCTTCGCTTCAAAGACGGCTCGCAACCGGTCGAGCTTCAGCTCGACAGCTTTAACAAACTGCCGCTTCGAGTCATCTATACCGAGGACGACCCCATCTACGGCGATACTTTCAACGAGCTCACCTTTGTCGATTGGCGCGACTACAACGGCGTCCGGTTACCGCAAACCCAAGCCATCTTCCTGAATGGGAACAAAATCCGCGAGGAACGCGTGCGCACTCTCATCAACAATCCGAAATATGAAGAGAGCAGTCTAACCATTCCTGCCGAGATTCGTTCGCAGCCCGAAGTGGGAGAGCGCATCGTTTCGCAATGGCCGCTGCGCAGACTCGTCATGGGTGTGAACTATTTAGATTTCGGCCGTGAACAGAAAGTCGAGCTAGTCGAGGTTGCGAAGGGCATCTATCACATCAAAGGTAGCGATCATCACAGCATGGCCATTGAAATGAAGGACCATGTGATCATGGTCGAAGCGCCGTTTTTCGAAGAAAGGTCTGTCGCCGTTATCAAAGCTGTCGAAGAGAAGATTCCGGGAAAGCCTATCAAGTACCTTGTCGTAACGCATTTCCACATCGACCATTCCGGCGGAATCCGGGCGTACGCCGCGAAAGGCGCAACGATTCTAATGCAAGAAACGAACGCGCCTTTTCTGAAGACGCTTCTCTCGCGACCAAAGACGATGCGGCCCGACTCGCTGGCCAAGGCCGGTAGCGTCACGCCAAACGTCGAAGGCGTGAAGGAGATCAAGTCGCTTACAGATGGCGAACGGACGGTTGAGCTGCGAGACCTCCCTAATCCGCACTCGTCCGGTATGTTGATGGTGTATCTGCCGAAGGAGAAGATTTTGTTTGAGAGCGATCTGTTTACGCCGGGCACCCCCGTAGACCCGTCAAATACTCTTGGGGTTCAAAACGCTGTCGCGCTGTTGGCGGGCGTCAACAATGCGAACATTCAGGTCGATCGGATTGTCGGCGGACACGGAGATGTCGCACCATTGCGCGAGCTCGCGAAAATTGCGCCCGCAGGGAAGCCGGCGTCATGAGAACGGAGGAGTGAATGAGTACTGGTTTAAAGATTACCCTGGGTGTACTGGCAGCCATCGTTTTATTCGTCATCATCATTGGCGGTGCCGTTGCTGGGACATACAACTCGCTTGTGCAACTCGATCAAGCGGTCCAATCCCAAGCGGCTCAGGTGCAGAACGTTTATCAGCGGCGAGCGGATCTGATTCCGAATCTCGTTGGCACGGTGAAAGGCGCGGCGAATTTCGAACAGCAAACCCTTACCGCCGTTACCGAAGCACGGGCAAAAGTGGGACAGGTCACGTCGGGCGCACTGGAGAATATTACGCGGGACCCCCAGGCATTTCAGC
This sequence comes from Acidobacteriota bacterium, assembly GCA_003223875.1. Classification (GTDB taxonomy): domain Bacteria; phylum Acidobacteriota; class Terriglobia; order 20CM-2-55-15; family 20CM-2-55-15; genus 20CM-2-55-15. Next base: position 30,601 of record QHWY01000109.1, read on the forward strand.
GATTCGAACAGGCACAGGCGGGCCTTTCCTCCGCCTTGTCGCGCCTGATGGTGGTGGCGGAGAGATATCCCGAACTGAAAGCGACTCAAAATTTTCGCGACCTGCAGGCGCAGCTCGAAGGAACAGAGAATCGAATTTCGGTTGAGCGCATGAGATTCAATGAAACGGCGCAAGCGTTCAATACCAAGCGGAACTCATTCCCGACGGTAATCGTCGCCAGCTTCTTTGGCGACCGTTTCCAAACGAAACCTTACTTCCAAGCGCAGACCGGCGCGGAGAAGCCTCCCGAGGTGAAGTTTTAGGTTTGAAATCCTGTCGCAGTTTGCGATCCGCGGCTTTATTCGTTGTCCTCGCCGTTGTTTCGGCTGCTCCCGTGAAGGCAGCCGAAACACCTATCCCTCCTCCTCCCACTCGCTGGGTTACAGATACCGCGAATTTCATGTCGCCTGGAGCCGCAAGCTCGTTGGATTCGCGTCTTGCGGACTACGAACATTCCACCGGACACCAACTGATTGTCTACATCGGGCAGACGACGGGCGACGCTCCAATCGAAGACTGGGCCGTACGGGTATTTGAGCGATGGAAGGTCGGCAGAAAAGGCATCGACGATGGCCTAGTGCTTTTCATCATGGCTGCGGACCGGAAATTGCGGATCGAAGTTGGCTACGGTCTGGAAGCCCAGGTGCCCGACGCGATCGCATCGCGTGTAATTAATGACGTCATTGTGCCGCGTATTCAGGCGGGCGATCGCGACGGTGCCGTCACATCGGGCATGGATGCGATCTTGACTGTTATCGGCGGCGGTACGGTGCCGGTTCGTGCCGCCCGGCGGACGCAACAACCGATGCCGCTCGCGCAGCTCATCTTTTTCGCAATCCTCGGGGTGATCGCTCTCATTATTTTTGTGACGAATCCCAGTCTCGCTATGCTCCTTCTTTTCAACATCCTTTCCGGCAGCGGTCGGCGCGATCGCGACGGTTGGGGCGGAGGTGGTGGCTGGGGCGGAAACGGGTTCAGCGGAGGAGGCGGACGGTCCGGAGGAGGTGGAGCGAGCGGATCATGGTAATGACACGAAAAAAACTGATCCGGATCATCGACCATGAAAAGATCAAGGAAGCTATCCAGAAGGCCGAGCACCGGACTTCAGGTGAGATCCGCGTTTCCGTTGCACCTTTCTTTTGGGGCAACGTCCACAAAGCTGCCGAGAAAGCTTTCGTGAGGCTCGGCATGACGCGCACGAAAGATCACAACGGCGTGCTCTTCTTCGTCGTTCCCGCACGCCGGAAGTTCGTGGTGCTCGGCGATAGCGGGATTCATGCGCGCGTCGGCCAGGAATTTTGGCATCGCGTCGTTGCGGTTGTTTCGGAAAGGTTCCGGCGAGGCGACTTCACCGGCGGCCTCATTCGTGGTATCGAAGAGGTTGGAGAACAGCTATCCACGCACTTCCCGTACGATGTTGCGGCGGATGTCGACGAGTTGCCGGATGACGTCGATTTTGGGGGAAAATCAGCGCTGTGATCTCACGTTTCCTCATCGGTCTCCTGCTGGTTGTTTTCACTCAAACTGGTACTGACTCTCAGCTCGCGCGCGACATTTATAAGGAACTCGTCGAAATCAACACCACGGATTCCTCCGGCAGCACGACGAGAGCGGCTGAGGCGATAGCTGCGCGGTTAAAGGCTGCCGGCGTTCCCGAGTCAGACATCCAAGTTCTCGGTCCTCACCCTCGCAAGGGAAATCTTATCGCTCGTTATCGTGGAACGAACCAGAGAAGACCGTTGCTGTTGCTTGCCCATCTCGATGTTGTCGAAGCGTTGAGACAGGATTGGTCTATTGATCCGTTCGCGCTTTCGGAACGAGATGGTTATTTTTATGGCCGAGGTACGACTGACGACAAAGCAATGGCAGCCGCCTGGATCGCGACGTTTATTCATATGCGGCAAGAGGGCTACAAACCCGATCGTGATTTGATCATCGTACTGACAGCTGACGAAGAAGGTGGCGAGTACAACGGTGTGCAGTGGCTTTTGAAGAATCATCGGGATCTCGTCGATGCGGATTTCGCGTTAAACGAGGGCGGCGAGAGCTTGATCAAGAATGGAAAATACCTGCTGAATGCCATTCAGCCGAGTGAAAAGGTATATCAAAGCTTCCGGCTCGAAGTGAAAAACGCAGGCGGGCACAGCTCGCGGCCCGTGAAGGACAATGCGATTTATCATCTCGCCGACGGTCTGACGCGACTGGCGAAGTATCAGTTTCCGATTCACCTGAATGAAGTCACGGCGGGATATTTCCAAAAAATGTCTCTCGTGCATACCGGTCAGTTGGCCGCCGATATGCGCGCCATTAGCAAATATCCCGGGGATAAAGCTGCCATTGCGCGCCTTTCCGAGCTGCCGTACGAAAATGCGTTGTTGCGAACGACGTGTGTGGCCACACGCCTCGAGAGTGGACATGCGGACAATGCCTTGCCGCAAACAGCGCGGGCCATCGTGAACTGCCGGCTCTTGCCCGGTGAATCACCGGTTGAAGTGCGATCCACGCTCATTCGTGTTTTGAACGATCCCAAGATTTCCGTCACGGCAATCGGAGATGCGATTCCCAGCAGGCCGTCTCCTATGCGCGCCGATGTTCTCGGTTCCATTGAACAGATCACAAATCAGATGTGGCCGGGAGTTCTCGTCGTCCCGGTGATGTCGACAGGGGCCACGGACGGCTTGTATTTGCGCAATGCCGGAATTCCGACCTATGGCATATCGGGCTTCTTCGAGGACGTTGACGACACTCGAGCGCATGGACGGGACGAGCGCCTCGGCGTGAAACAGTTTTATGAGGGGATCGAATTTCTTTACCGCCTGGTCAAGGCTCTCTCCTCATGATTCATGTTCTTCCTGGCGTAGCTATTCCCGAAGGCGAACTCCGCTTCGCTGCTTCCAGAAGCGGCGGACCGGGAGGCCAAAATGTGAATAAGGTCAGCAGCCGCGTTACTTTGATTTTCGATCTCGAAGCATCAAGTACGCTTTCCGATGAACACAAGCGTAAGATCAGAGAAAAGCTGGCTGGTCGAATTAATAAAGACGGCGTGTTGCAGATCGTTTCCCAACGCACGCGAAGCCAAGAACTGAATCGTTTGGATACAATCGAACGGTTTTGTGATCTGATCCGGCGTGCGCTCACGCCGCGACGGCTGCGCCTGAAGACCGGCATGCCTGCGGCCGCACACGAGCGGCGGATCGATGCGAAGAAGAAACGAGCGTCCGTTAAACAGGCGCGTTCAAAGAAGGATTGGGAGTGAGACATAAAATCCGATGCCTGTTTATTTTTACCTTCGCGCTGTTTGCACAGGCTCAAAGTCCTCCCTCGTATCTGATCCGCTACAGGCTTGCCATGTCTCGTCCCGCTTCACATCTATTCGAGGTCACAATTGATGTGTCTATTCCCGCGGGAGACACATCCGCGTCTGTCGATTTGCAGATGCCCAGATGGCAGCCCGGCCGATACTCCCTCGCCGACTTTGCAAAGAACGTTCAGGAATTCAGCGCCCGATCGCAGGGCGAACCACTGCGATGGGACAAGATAGACGACCAGACCTGGCGCGTACAACGGCAAGGCAGCGGCCTCATCACCGGAACCTACAAAGTTTTCGGTGATGATCTCTCTGGAACATATGCTCAACTCGATGTTGGCCACGGCAACTACACAGGCGGGGAAATCTTCATGTATGTTGCCGGCCACAAGCAAGACGCCGTCGAGTTGCATGTCGAGCCGCCCCAAAACTGGCGGGTAATCAATGGCAGGACGGAGCGGCCCGACCAGCATGACTGGAAATACCCGAATTACGAACTGATGATCGACAATCCCACGGAGATCGGACCCGACTGGACGGTCGATAACTTCAAGCTCGGCGGAAAAACGTATCACATTATTGTCCACTCACGCGGAGATGAAGGAGGACGCCGGCCAGCCTTTATCCGCGATCTCGAGAAAATCGTGCGCGCTGAGACGAAAATGTGGGGAATGCCGGAATTCGACAGCTACACGTTTTTATTCCACTTCGTCGCTGACAATCGCTCGGGCGATGGTATGGAGCACCTCAACTCGACTCAGATCATCCAATCCGGCATTCTTGCCGATCGCGCCAGCTATTACGGGGCGCTCAGTACAGCGGCTCATGAATTCTTCCACGCATGGAACGTGAAACGGTTGCGGCCGGTTGAGCTTGGACCGTGGGATTGGACAAAACCGGCAGCGACGCGTGCCTTGTGGATCGCGGAAGGATTCACGCAATACTACGGCATTGCGATATACCATCGCGCAGGATTCGCGGATTCTTCAGAGTTCCTAAGCGACCTTGCCGAGACGATCACGACAATCGAGAATTCTCCGGCGAGCAAACTGATGAGCGCAGAAGCATCCTCGATGGCCGCGCCTTTTATCGATCGCGCGTCGTACCGCGACCGTACAAACCTGCAGAACAGTTCGCTGAGCTATTACTTGAAAGGAGAGTTGATCGCTTTGAATCTCGACCTTCTCATACGAGGGCGGACCAGAGGCCGCCAATCGCTGGACGACGTCATGCGCCGGGCATATGACGAGTTTTATCTGAAGAGCCCGAATACGAGCTATTACCTGAAAGGCCGCGGTTACACCATCGAGGATTTTCAACGCATCGTCTCACAAGTTGCCGGTGTAGAGATGACGGGATGGTTCGAGAAATATGTTCGAGGGGTGGAAACTCTGCCCTATGACGAATCGCTCGCGGTGGTCGGTCTGCGCTTGGCAAAAACAGTCGCGAGCGAGCCTTACACGGCAGGCATCGCCATTGATCCGGAAGACCGGCAGGCTTTGCGGCTAGGCGCGCTGCGTACAGGCTCGTCCGCGGAGAACGCCGGGTTGCAGCAGGGCGACATCCTCTTGTCGATCGGCGGAACCCCGGTAAACCGGGAGAACTGGCACCGTATTCTCAATCGATATAAAGAAGGCGACCGCGTGCCGGTGGCTCTCCGGCGGTTCCGCCAAACGTTGGAGCTGACCATTCAACTTGGTCCTCCGGATGTTTACGAGTATCGAATTGAGGAGATCCCTAACGCATCTGCGGGAGCAAAGAAGATACGTGCGGATTGGCTGGAAGGAGGTTAAGGAAAATTTTGAAATTGGACGAATCCTGATTTCAAATCCGAGACTTCGAAATTTCGAATTGGACCGTCCAATTTACGATTTCGAGGTCTCCAATTTCAAAATTTCCTATTCCTCCTCTACCGGTTCGTTCGCATCTTCGAGATAGATGCTAAGGTAACAATGCACCCGGGCGTCGCTATGGACCCGAAGCCGAAAACCATCTTCCGTGATCTGATCGTATACGCGGTTACCGAACTCGACGATGTATTCCTGAAGCGACTCGTCCCCTGTTGGGTTATCTAACACTTTGCGGATGATCCCGGCGTCGCCGGGTCGCAAGACGTCATCCTTCGACACACGCACCAGATCGCCCACCCGAAAACGCGTCATAAAGCGAATTGTATAACGAGGCAACCGGTGGTATAAGTTGGGGATTCCTGACAGTCGCCTAGAGTCCTCGAGCATGGTGCTCATGTCCTCTGCGGCTCCAAGGAGGTACATGGGTAAGAAGCTATACGTTGGCAACCTTCCGTTCACCACGACGGATGAAGCTCTTCAAGAAATCTTCGCTCAAGCGGGAAGCGTCCAATCCGCCAAAATCATTACCGATCGCGATACGGGGCGAAGCAAGGGGTTCGGTTTCGTCGAGATGTCTAGCGATCAAGAAGCCGCAGATGCGATTCAAAAGTTCAATGGCGCCGAATACGGCGGGCGGAATATGACCGTGGCCGAAGCCCGTCCCATGGCGCCGCGTGAAGAACGCGGCGGCGGCCATCGAGGCGGCGGCCGGAATCGCTGGTAAATCCTTTTTCTTTGCCACTCATCTTTAGGGGCAGTAAAATGCTTCATTAAATACGTGTGTTCGTAAAGCAGTCTGTTTTCAACGGAGCGAGAAAACATGAACGCGAATTTTCGTTACGGCCGGATTATTGCGGCGGTCATCTTCTTTATCGGCGTCTGTCTGATGTTTTCGAGTGTTTCTTTCGCGGCGGATACCGCTACATTTGCCAAAGACGTGGCGCCGATTCTGCAGGCGAAATGCCAGGAGTGCCATCACACCGGCTCGATGGCGCCGATGTCGCTGGGCACTTACGAAGAGACGCGTCCGTGGGCTAAGGCCATTCGCGAACGCGTCATCACGCGCCAGATGCCGCCTTGGCACATCGATCCCACCGTCGGCGTCCAGAAATTCAAAAATGACATGTCTCTCACGCAGGATCAGATCGACACGATCGTTCGATGGGTCGACGCCGGCGCGCCGCTTGGTGATATCAAAGACATGCCGCGTCCGCGAGAATGGCCAAACACCGACGAATGGAAGGCCACCAAGGAATTGGGGGCGCCCGACCTCATCGTCAAATCCGAACCTTGGACCATGCCCGCGCATCATCAGGATGTATGGTGGAGGCGGACGAGCGACATCGGATTGACTGAGCCGCGTTGGGTTCGTGCCGTTGAGATGCGTCCAGGATCCGTCGCGGGCCGTAAAATCACGCATCATGCCGTGGCCTATCTCGCGCAGGACGATCCCGATAGCCTTGTTCCCGGCACCACGGATGATTTGCGTGGTCGCTCACTGTTGATGGAATGGGCGATCGGCAAAGGTTACGATTTATTTCGACCGGATACCGGCAAACTCCTGCTGCCGGGTTCAAAGATCGCCTGGGATATTCACTATCACGCCGTCGGCGAAGAGGTCCGCGATCACGTCGAGATCGGAATCTGGCTGTATCCGAAAGGACAGGAACCCAAGTACAGGACGTATCTGACAGGCTTTCAAGCGATCCAAGGTGAAGAACGTTTCCGCCGCGTCGACATTCCGCCGAACAGCATCACGGTGAGCCAGCGTGTCACCGTCCTGAAGAAGGCTGGCATGCTTGAAAACTTCCAGCCGCATATGCACCTGCGCGGCAAGGCGATGATGGTCGAAGCCATTCTTCCCGATGGGAAGACAGAAGTTGTGAGTTACGTCGGCAAGTTCAATTTCAATTGGATGACCAACTACATTTACGCCGACGATGCCGCGCCCATGTACCCGAAAGGAACGATGATTCGTGTCACCGCGTGGTACGACAACACGCGGGCCAATCCGAATAATCCCGATCCCGATCAGTGGGTCGGATTTGGCGATCGGACTGTTGACGAGATGGGCCACGCGTGGATGAACGTCACCTACGTCAGTGACGAGGATTACAACGCTTGGGCCGCGGCGCACAGAAAGCAAGCGGTTGCCGACACAGCCGCCCAGTGATCCCAAAGTTGTCCGGGGCGCATTGGATTGCGCCCCTTATCCTTGCTGCGGCGTTTTGCGCGGCATCAGCAGCACAAACTCTCCCGTTTGAACCTGCGCACGAATCGGGCGCGAGTGTCACCGGCGCTTTCGAAGGTTGGTTCAAGAACCCTGATGGCAGCTTCAGCCTGCTCCTCGGTTATTTCAACCGGAATACGAAACAAGTGATCGATCTTCCTGTCGGACCCAACAACCGGATCGAGCCTGGTGGACCCGACCGGGGGCAGCCAACGCACTTTTTGGTCGGCCGGCAGTGGGGCATGTTCACAATAAACGTTCCAGCCGATTTCGGAAAAAACAAGCTGATGTGGACCATCGCCGCCAATGGCCAGACTACCGTGATCCCTGCGGGTCTAAATCCGGACTACGAAATTTCTCCATTTATCGAAGCTGCCGTGGGAAACACACCGCCGGTGCTGCGCTTCGAAGAGAACGGACCATCGGGTCAGGGGCCGCCCGGCATTACTGTCGACCGCACTGCGAAAGTAGGATCGCCGCTGAATCTAACGATATGGGTTGAGGACGATGCCAAGCTCACCACGTCTTCCGGCGCCCCACCGCGGAATTTGGGCCTGCCGGTCACGGTACGGTGGAGTAAATATCGCGGGCCGGCGGCCGTGCGGTTCGCGAATGAACAGCCCCAACTGGAAAAGCTCACCGGCGGCAATCCCGGCGAGCCTTTCGCAGGCAAAGCGACCACAACAGCGACCTTCAGTCTGGCCGGTGACTACGTCTTGCACGTCGTGCTCAATGATTATTCAGGCGACGGCGGCGGTGGCTTCCAGTGCTGCTGGACGAGCGGCAAGGTGAACGTCAAAGTCGAGCCCTAACGCGAAGCGCAAGCGCGATAGCGCGCAGCCCGTAAAAGAGGACAACATGTTCGAGAAATTGTTTTGGACTCTCTTCACTCTTGCGATTGTTCTTTCTACGTCGATGGATACTCGGGCACAGGCACGAGGCCAGGGACGCCCGGCGCCTGCAGGAAGTGACCGAGCGGACCGATATTCTCCGCGTCGTCTACGATCCCAAGAAAAGCATTCAACTGAAATAGCTGCGAAGCGGCGTAAGAAAATAGCGCTGCGCGTTGCGAACGTGTTGCCCAAGCCGCGAAGCGGCGCGAGACCATAGCCCAGCACGTAAGCGCTGGGTGTCGTATTGATGTATGTCACAGCCCCGGAGGGGCGGCAAATTGATGCTCTGTCGCCGCTTCGCGGCTTGTTTTGCTCCGAAATCACACTCAGCGCTTGCGCGCTGGGCTAATTTCTTAAGCCGCTTCGCGGCTTTGCGGCTTATTTCTTCGGGAACAGGTTCCGCTTCCGCGCGTCGTCGAGATTTCTCTTGATCGTCCGTTCCGCGTCGAAGGGTAGTAAAAGTCCTCGACTCACGAGGTCTTTCACCGCTTCTTCAAAGCGCGCCGCGTACGTTTCAAAATTTCCGTAACGCTCTTCAATGGACAACCGCGGATCGCCGCTCTCGATGCGGTCGACTTTTGTTTTCGGGAACGGAATATATTGTCCTGCCCCTTCACATCCATCACCATTGTGCGGGGCGGCGCGCAGCGCCCAACCCGTGTAAGTTGCAAGAGGTACTTGTACCTCGGGCAGAAGAACGCCCGCGATGTCATTCCCATCTGCATCGGTTTTGGGAACGAAGCTTGGATAAATCGGTCCGTTCGCCGGATTGTCCTGATACGGCGGTGCGAACATGGGTGGATTGAGCGTCGGTATCCATGTCTTATAGAAGTTCGATCCGTAGTTCAGCAAGTATCGTGTCGATTTGAATCCCGTGTATGTAACGCCAGGTATATGCGGAAATCCGGTGGAGTTTTGATCGGGTTTCACAAGCGTTCCGTCGGAAAGCTTTGGATACTGGCTCGGCGGCGGCTGCGTTCCCATGGTGACCCATTTATCCAGCGCGACAAACAGCGCCCGCTGCACTCCCTGTTGATCCAGAGGATTCTGGAACTGCTGGCAGTTTCCTTTCGAGGCCGGATTGCCAGTTCCATGCTGCATGCTCGACATGAAATAAATCCGGGTGAATGGGGAATCCGGCAGATCCTTCTTTCCAGCCGGATCGGTGGTCATGAGTGATGCTGCCTTGACCCAATATTCATTCGCCGAGAAAATCTCCATCGCGTACGGACACGTTTTCGTCTTCATGCATCTGGAATAACGGCTGTCGGTCTTTCCCGTAATTGGATCTTTTGTTGTTACATTGGCGAATGGAAAGACGCCTTCCAGATAAAGGTGGTCCTGCCGGTTGCGCTCCGTTCGTCCCGGCTGAGACCAGCGGTAGTTGATGCTGATGCCGTCGCCCGCGCCGATCCACTGCACCATGCCGTCGAACACCGGCTTTCCGTTTTCGGCCTCGTTGAAACCAAGATAACGAAAATCGTTGAGAAAACGGCAGGGCTGCGAGCTGCACTCGGTGTAGATTCTTGCGATATCTCCTGCAAGAGGATTGGGATTTCCCGCGCTGTCTTTCGCTTCATAACGAAGCCAGGCATTCCAATCGCGAACGGCGGCGAGGCCGACGCCGTTCACCGTTGGGTCTTTTGCCGTGTAACTGAATTCATAAATATCGTTGGGAACAAACTTCGTCCCGCCGGGGAGTAGGCTAATCGAGGTACCGTCCGCGTTGTACTGCCAGCCGGAAGACGGGATGACTTCGGGCTTGTCGTTCAAATGGACGCGATGAGTAAGCGTCGCCTTGGACCGATCGAGCGTTGCGGCCGGATACGTTAGATCGTAGGAAGTGTCGCCATTGACGACAATGTACTCATAAGACGGACCGGTGATGGATGAACCATCAGGGTTGTGCGCAATCGGTAGTCTGATGGCCGTGTTGAAGTTCGCGCTGCTGTCTCCCGCCGAAGCGTCCCATCCGCTGAACGACAGCGAATAGCCTTGGGGCAACAGGAATGAATCTCCGAGAGCGGACGCATCCGTGACGGAAGCCGGGTCATTGCCGCCCACTCCGCGATTGAGCGCCGCAATGGTTTTCCGCCCTCGGTTCGGCGGCTCATAAACCATTTTGTGATTGCCTTTGCTCAGGTTGATCGGCTTCAGAATATAAAAATCGAACGAGTACTCGACCTTGCCGTTCGCATTCCTAGGCGCAAGCTGCAAATCGACAATGGCCTGATTTCGCGGGTCCTTTGGATCGAGTTCCCCAAAGGCCTTCCCCGCAATCCTCTCGTACTGCCCCACACCGGGCCAGGAATAGCCGCCAAATGCCGGCGACTGTTTTGCCGTGATCTGGATTTTCTTCACGTAGGCGTTAGCCGTTGTTGCCGAACAAATACCGCACGTGGTCAGTAACGTCACAACGCTGAGCCGGACAATTGATCGTTTCATGGTGCCGCCTTTGGATAAAGTTGAGCAGATTATACTGCAGCCCCCAGTTGAGATCTAATTCCATGACTCGAAACGTTGATACAATCCCACCGATGAAAATTCGAAAATTCTACACATTCATTGAAGACACCATGAGCGAGGCGGGAAAACCAGGTGAACCGCCCCTACGGAAGGTCGCGGTAGTGGCGGTTGTGGAGAATCCGCATGCCGGACGTTTCGTTGAGGATCTCAAGCCGATGATCGAGGGAAGTGAAGAGCTGGGCAGTGAACTGTCGAGAATTGCGGTGCGGGCGCTCGATCCTTATCGGGCTCAGAGCTATGGCAAAGGAGGGATCGTCGGTCTAGCCGGCGAACAGGAGCACATCAACGCATTACTTACGACGACATTCGCTAATCCGCTTCGAGACGCCGTCGGTGGCGGTAAAGCCTGGATCTCATCAATGACGAAACGCGGCGGACCGGGCACATCGATCGACGTTCCGCTCGCGTGTAAAGACGCCCTTTACGTTCGCTCGCATTACGACGGCATGACCGTCACCCTCCACGATGCGCCATTGCCGGACGAGATCGCCGTGATCATTTGTCTCGCGAATCGCGGACGACTCCATGCGCGTGTGGGCGGACTCAAGATTGAGGACGTCAAGGGACAAGATGGCTTGGTCTGACCGGAGGCAGGGCTTTGCACAAAAAATCCTGGGCGGTCATAGACCGCCCCTACAGCTTGGGGTGCGCAACTGTAGGGGCGCTCTATGAGCGCCCACGATGTATTTTTTGTGCAAAGCCCCGGAGGCAGACTGCTTTGCACAACAAAAAGGGAACGAACCACAAAAGGCACAATGAGGATCACAAAAAAGGGCACAAGAAACCCTAGGGAAGTCTCTTCTTTGTGCTTTTTCGGCTGCGGTTTTGTGCCTTTTGTGTACCGTCCCCGTTTCGTTGGGCAAAGCCGGAGGCAGCGATGAAAACCGCAATCGTTAATCTTGGCACGATCGTTAATGGCGAGTGGAGAAATCCCATCACTAAAGGCGACTCGATCCTGATGGACCAGGGGAAAATCGTTGAGGTTGGAAGCGTTTCAGGCGAAGCACTGAAATCGTGCGATGTCGTCATCGATGCGGACGGCGCGGTCGCGATCCCAGGCTTGATCGATTCGCAGGTCCACAACACCTTTGGAGACTATACCCCGCGGCAGAAGACGGTCGGGTTCCTCGAGAGCTACACGCACGGCGGCATAACGACCGCCATCACAGCATCGGAAGTTCATGTCCCGGGCAGGCCTACAGATCCGGAGGGCGTGAAGGCTCTGGCTCTGGCAGCGTTCAAGTGTTATCAGAACTACCGGCCGGGAGGAATGCGTGTGTATGCAGGATCGATGATCCTCGAACCAGGTTTAAAGGAAGAAGACTTCAAGGAAATGGCAGCTAAAGGTGTGTGGCTGACCAAAGCGGGTTTTGGCGCGGTCCAAACGCCTTTTGATTATGTCCCGTTGATTGGTTGGGCGAAGAAATATGGAATGATTACCACTGTTCACACCGGTGGCTCTTCCATACCGGGATCTGCAGGTATCTGGGCCGAGCACCTCATCGCGATGCAGCCCCACGTATCTTTCCATGTGAACGGCGGACCGGTCGCAATGCCGGACGAACATTATCCCCGCCTCATCAATGAAAGCCAGATCGCGTTGCAAGTCGTCACGGCGGGCAATCTCCGAACGACGCTGATGATCGGTGACCTCTGCCGGAAAGCGAATCAATTTGATCGGTTTCTGATCGCTACCGATACACCGACCGGGAGCGGAATCATGCCGCTGGGGATGCTATACATGATCACGTATCTTGCTAGTCTGTCCGATATGCCGGTGGAATGGGCAATCGCCGCCGCCACGGGCAACAACGCTCGCGTGTATCGGCTCAACAGCGGGTTCCTGAAACAGGGCTGTGATGCTGATCTTGTCGTCCTGGATGCGTGCCTAGGCGGATCCAAGAAGAATGCGTTGGATGCGCTGCGCAATGGGGATATCCCCGCTGTCGCCGCTGTTGTGACCGACGGCGTGCCAAGATTCGTCGGGCGTAGCCGGAATACGCCCGCGCCAATCAAGAAGGTGCGTGTCGTGGAGAATCGCGTGCTTCACGATTTCAGCCAAATCAGTCATTGAAATGAAAAAAATACGCATTATTGTCGTCGGCGCGGGTCCCGTCGGTGTCGTTGCTGCGCTAGCGTGCGCTCAAAACGATTTCGCTGTCACGCTGCTGGAAGCTGAGGCTAAGGTAGACGACAGCCCGCGAGCGGCGACGACCCATCCGGCGACACTCGAGATGATTGACCGGCTCGGCCTCATTGAACCATTCATCGCACAGGGTCTCGTGGCGCGCTATTTCCATTTCTGGGACCGCCCTACACGGACTCGCCTTGCCGAATTCGATCACGATCTGCTGCGCAACGAGACAAAGTTTCCATTCGTTGTCCAAACCGAACAGCACAAGCTCGCCAACATGGGTTTAGCGCGATTGCGCGGGTACGCCGAAGCCGATATCCGGTTCAACACCCGGGTCATTTCCGTACGACAAGACGAGACAGCGGTCAGCGCCACCGCAGAAGGCCCGAATGGGCTGGAAGAATTTCGAGGCGATTACCTGATCGGGGCGGACGGCGGACGCAGCACCATCCGCAAAGCGCTGGACATCGATTTCGAAGGATATACATGGCCGGAGCAATTTTTGATCTTTACGGTCACGGATGACTTTCAGCAGCTTTTGCCTTGCTGTTATCGGAATTATTTCGCCGATCCGCAAGAGTGGGTGAATTTATTCAAGGTAGCCGGAGACGATGGAAAAGGACGCTGGCGCGCTTGCTTTCCTGCGCAGGTGGATGAATCCGACGATCACGCGTTAAGCGATGAAACCATTCACGGACGGCTGCAAGGAGCATTTCCGAAAACCGGATCCTACAATCTCGTCCATCGGAATCTCTATAAGACACATCAGCGTGTCGCCGCCAAATTCCGGTTGGGCCGCGTTTTTCTTGCTGGTGATGCTGCGCATGTGAATAATCCGATCGGCGGGTTGGGATTGAACTGCGGCATTCACGATGCGATAGAGCTCGTCGATACCCTACATCAAGTCGTCACCGGCCGCGCTAACGACTCGCCGCTGGATCGATATGAACGGCGCCGGCGGACAATGAATATCCAATTTGTTCAGGAAGCAACGATCGCGAATAAAAGGCGCCTCGAGGAGAGCGATCCGAAAGTGCGCCGCGCGAATCTGGATGAATTGCGGGCCCGATCCGAGGATCCCGTCCGGCACAAGGAATTTCTTATGCGCTCATCATTGATTGAGAGTGTGCGAAAGGCGGAGTTCATCGCGTGAATAGTTCCTAAGTTAGGAGGGGTGGCGCGAAGCGCCGGGGTGGTTCCTAAGTGAACCACCCCGCCTCGCTTCACTTCGTTCGCTCGGCACCCCTCCTAAACTTAGGAGGGGAATTCTCGCAGGCGTGAGGCCTTTACGCTGCTCGCCAGTCTCAGTTCGCTCAATTGAGTGAGTAACGAATATGCCACCGGCGTGACGATAAGCGTTAAAAGCAGGCAGAGAGTTTGACCGCCGATAATGGTTACGGCGATGGCCGACCGCTGAGCGGCGCCGGCCCCGTTGCCGATGGCGGTTGGTATGAGACCGCCGATGATCGAGAAAGTCGTCATCAGGATGGGACGCAATCGAACCTGACACGCCTCGAGAACCGCCTCGCGAAGAGGCATCCCCTGGTCCCGAAGTTTATTGGCGTAATCGATTTGCAGGATTCCGTTCTTCTTGACGATGCCCAACAGCAGCAGCACACCCAACGAGCTCCACAGATTCAGCGTTCGTCCCGTCAACCAAAGAGTCAGCAACGCAAACGGGATCGACATCGGCAAGCTCATCATGATCGCCAGCGGATGCAACAGACTTTCAAACTGCGCCGCAAGCACCATGTACATGAAGATGCATGCGAGAAGGAAAGTCACAATCAGGCTCTTATTTGTGTCATCGAGTGTTTTTACAGTACCTGAGAATCGGCTCGTGTAACCGGGCGGTAACCCCACCCTCCTAATCACCTCGCGCACTTTTTCCGCGGCTGCACCGAGGGCTATGTCGGAATTGAGATTCGCCCGGACCGCAACTTGAAATTGGCGGTTGTACCGGCTGATCCGGCCGGGGCTGAGGCCGCGTTGAATCGTCGCGATGTTATCCAAGCGAACCTGCCCCACTTTTGTCGAAGGAATCATCAAGCGGGCAAGGACCTGCGGGTCTTTCTGCTGCTCGGGCAGCAGTTGCATTGTTACGGGATACTGTTCGTCCGCCTCCTTGTATGTCGTTATCTCATCCTCACCGGCAATCATCAACCGGACAGCCGTTGCAACGTCCGCGGCACGCACACCCAATTCGGAAGCACGTTGACGGTCGATCTGGATTTGAAGTTCCGGGCTATTGATGTCGAGGTCCATGTCTACATCCGCGAATCCCGGAAGTTTTCTCAGTTCGGTATGGATCTTTCTCGCATAGTCGCCGACTTTTTGCAGATCCGGGCCAAGCAGCCGTACGTTGATTCCGGAGTAGCTCTCGCCTTCGCCGAGCGCGGAAGGCCAGTTTACGCGCGAGCGAATACTTGGGTATTGAGCCATGATTTTCCGGATATCTTTGGCAACATCCTCTTGCGTCAAGTCGCGCTTGGATAAATCGACGAGTCGAATATAGGTATGGGAATGGCCCGCTTTCTCGGGGCTGATGTAAGGGTTGACGAACTCAACCCCCGGCACTTGCTTTACCTTTTCTACGATCTCGGTCAATATCTTCACATTCGCGTCAAGCGACGTGCTAATGGCCATGTCGAGATAAAGCGTCAATTCGCTCTGATCGTCTGCTGGAATCCAGTCTCTGCCCACGCGTGAATTCAGGGGGATCGCCGTCGCAAAAATTGCCAATGACAAGGCTATGACCGCAAACCGATGGTCGAGGGACCACTCCAGAAGCCGGCCGTATTGAGATGAAAGCCAGTGGAAAAATCCTATTTCTCTGGAGCTGTGTTCCTCTTCGCTGGACTTGGACTTACCGCGCTTCAGCAGTAGCGAACTCAACATCGGCGTCAGCGTAAAGCTGACCAACATGGAAACCATCACGGAGAACGCCATCGTCCAGCCAAATTCGTTGACGTAACGCCTAGCGTAGCCGGTCATGAAAGCAATCGGCACAAAAATGATGACGAGCGAAATCGTAGTCGCAACAACGGCCAGAGTAATTTCCTTCGTAGCATCGATCGCCGCGGTCTTCGGCAGTTCGTATTTTTCTTCTATAAATCGAACAATATTTTCGAGTACCACGATCGCATCGTCGATGACGATACCCACCGCCAGCGTCAAGCCAAGTAACGTCATGTTGTTCAAGGTAAAGTCCATCGCTCTGAGCAGCGTGAACGTGGCGATGACGGACGTTGGAATCGCAAGTGATGCGATCACAACCGATCGAAAATTCCGGATGAAGAGCAAGACGACCAAGCTTGCCAGCAAACTGCCGTACAGGAGGTGTTCTTCCAGTCCGGCGACGGAAGCATTAATGAAGATCGATTTATCCGCAATTATCTTGGTCTCAACTCCCGGCGGCAAACTTCTTTTGATTTGATCGAGCTTTGCCTTGACGAGATCAATAATCGCAACTGTGTTCGTGCCGGACTGGCGGCGAACATCGAGCCGTACGCCTTCTTTACCATCGACCATATTCCAGGTGTTCGGCTCTGCAAAACCATCTTCAACCCGACCGACGTCGCGCACTCGGATAGGCGATCCGTTGAGATTCGCGACAATGATGTCGGCAAACTGGCCGACAGCATCCACGCGGCCTAAGGTCCGCACTCCGATCTCGCTTGCGCCGCGAACAATGCGGCCACCCGGAATCTCAACGTTCTCACTTTGAATTGCACGTTGAAATTGATTGATGGTGATCCCGTACGCATTCAATTTTTCCGCGTCAGCGTAAAGACGGATCTCGCGCGACCGTCCCCCACCCATGGTTACGGTACCGACGCCATCCACAGTCTCCAGCACCCGCCGGATCTGCTTGTCCGCAATTTCCGTCGTTTCGCGGATGTTTTTGTCGCTGACGACAGAGATCGTCAGCACAGGCGCGGAATCGGGGTCGGCCTTCTGGATGACCGGCGGGTAAATGTTGGGCGGAAGATATCGAAGAGCGCCGGACACCTTCTCACGAACATCCTGGGCGGCGCCCTCGAGGTCTCGTTCGAGAACGAATGTGCAGGTGATCCTGGCGGTTCCTTCAGAGGTTTGTGAGCTAATTTCGTCCAGACCACTGATCGTGTTCACCGCCTCTTCGATCGGCAGCACGACCTGCGTCGCCATTTCCTCAGGCGTCGCGCCGGGCAATGAGATGCTGATATTGACCGTTGCCGGATCAGATCGGGGGAAGAGATCGACGCCAAGATCCCGGAATGAAAACACGCCCAGAACAACCAGGAAGCTGATCAACATTAAGGCGAAGACCGGCCGTCTTACGGAAAGTTCACTGATTGTCATAATTCGGGCAGCCCCTTACTGGTCGATTTGAATCTTAGCGCCATCCCCGAGCACTTGGCCTTTGACTGGAACCGCGATCATGTCGCCGGGCTTGATTCCGGAAACGATTTCGACCTCCTCGCTCGAGAGGTCGCCTACCTTAACTTCCGTTTCTTTCAGAACGTCGCCTTGAATCAGACAGACTTTGTATACACCGTAAGAATACTGGAGTGCATCTTGCGGTACGGCCATCGCCTGGTCGACTTTTCCGGACGGTATTCGCGCCTTCACGAAGAAGCCCGGCTTCAGCAGCCCTTCGGCATTTTCGAGCAAGGCCTCGACTTCAAAGGTGCGGCTTTGCGGATCGACAGAAGGATTGATGCGCGACAAGCGTCCCGTGAACGTCTTGTCGCGGTACGCTTCGACGGAAACCTGGATGCGATCTCCAATCTGAATCCATCCAGCCATGGTTTCGGGAATCTTGAGGCGAACCCGCAAAGGATCCATGCTGACGATGACCATCACCGGCGTCTGCACCTTCAAATACTGTCCGGGCGATACGACGCGTTCCTTGATCTGACCTTTGAAGGGGGCGCGAATCACAGCGTCGCGCAATTTCTTTTCGGCGAGTTCGACGGCGGCTTTGTATTGAGGGAGCTGTGCTCTCAAGTTTTGAACGGACTGGATAGCCAGATCGTAGGCCGCTCTGGCGGCGTGCACACGAGCATCGGTTTGGTCAAAGTCCTGACGAGGGATCAACCTCTTTTCGAGTAGTAGTTGGGATCGCTTGAAAGCTTCCTCAGATTCCTTTAGATCAGCCGCGGCCTTCTTGACTTCAGCCGCATCGAGCACGTTCTTGAGATCGTCGGATTCTTCCGCGAGGCCGAGCCGCGCGCGTGCCTGTTGGTAAAGAGCGCGCTGCTGATCCAGTGCCAACCTCAATTCAATAGTAGAGACGTTGACCAGAGCTTGACCACGCTCGACGCGATCGCCGATATCGGCTAAGACTTCGTCGACTTTTCCTTCGACCTCGGAGCTGACCGTCACCTCTTCTAGAGCAAACAGCGATCCGACCGATTCGACGTTCCGGCGGAGTTCCTTAAGCTTAACGGATATGGGATGCACTTGAACGCGTTCTTCGCGGGCTGCAGAGTCCGCGCGCTTGCCGGCGACACTATTACTGCATGCCGAGATGGTGAACAACGTTGCAACAATGAATCCTGCGGTCAAAAACTTCGTTCGAGCCGAGTATGAAAGCATCGGAAATATATAGGTCGATGGAAGGTTACACAGAATCTCCAATGCCTGCAATCTGTATTCTAAGCGTGTCCTAGAGGAGAGGGTCAGCTTCGTAAGCCGGAATCGATTTGTCAAGCTTTCTTCAAAATTGAAGTCTCTGAATCCCACGTCAGCCGTGCATTTCCGCGTTCTTTAATTTGAACACTTGCTTGACACCGCGTATACCCTGAGATATAAAGCGCACCGGTTGGTTGTCCACGATACGATAAACGTTCGAATCTTCGAGGAGGGAGCACATGAATAAGGGCGAGTTAATTGACAAGATCGCGAAGGATGCGAAGATTTCCAAAGTCCAGGCAAGCAATGCTCTCAATTCCGCGCTCGATGGAGTTGTATCGACGCTGAAGAAGGGAAGCAAAGTGACATTGGTAGGATTCGGTACCTTCTCGGTTAGCTCGCGAAAGGCGAGAACCGGCCGTAACCCCCAGACCGGGGCACCGCTGAAAATTCCTGCCAAGAAAGTCACGAAGTTCGTTGCCGGCGCGGAACTGAAAAAAGCCGTCAACCGCGGCCGTTAGGTGTCTTTTCGCAGCAATACACTGTCGATAAGAAGACCTGCATTCCTTAAATCAAGCGGAAACTAGGGCAGCTTCGGTTGTCCTAGTTTCTGGCAAAAATTCCCTGCTATTACCATCCCCCTGGGCATCCGCCTGCCAGGTTATGTCCCGGAAATCATTGGTTTATCTCCAAAGATCGTTGGCAAAGAGAATGCTCCCCAGTAGCTGTGTCCCCAGGTTATTGTCGGGGGACACGGAACGAAGCTCACAGAGCAAGTAAGGAGGAAGATGCATGGTCCGAGGTAGTCGAACGTTTTCAGTTTTATGCGTCGCATTACTGGCAGGAGTCGTCTTGTCAGGATGCGCCACCAAGAAGTACGTACGCGAGCAAGTTCAGACGGTGCAACCTCAAATTCAAGAAGCGCAAAATGCGGCGAAAGAGAACGCCGAGCGAATCGACTCTGTCGATAAACGCGCCCAACAGGGGATAAGCACCGCCCAAAGCGCGGCCCAAGCGGCCGATCAGAAGGCCGTTCAGGCGCAGCAGGACGCGCAGACTGCTCATAGCGCGGCTCAGCTCGCCGATCGAAAGGCCGAAACAGCGAACGAAAGTGTGCAGCAGGCCGGCAACAGAATCAACACACTTGACACAAAAATTAACAGCATCAACGACAACTATGCGCAAAGCGACATGCTGGCGGTTGTCTTTCCACTGAACTCCGCGATGTTGACGGAGCAGGCGAGAAGCACCCTTGACCGGATTGCGGGTGATTTGAGTGGGCAACGATCGGGGTACATGATCGAAGTGCAAGGCTACACCGACAACACCGGCACCGAGCAGTACAACATCGGACTCAGCCAGCGCCGCGCCGAATCGGTCGAGCGTTACCTGGTCAGCAAGAATGTCCCACTGTACCGCGTGTCGATTGTTGGATTGGGCAAAGACAATCCGATCGCCGATAACAAAACGAGCCAGGGCCGCGCACAGAACCGCCGCGTAGAGGTACGCGTACTAAAGTCGACCAACAACAATCGCCAAACGAACTGACGCGCGTCCCATCTTCCTCTTATGGGGCTAATTCGGGGCCAAGCAGGTGAATTCCCTATTCACCTGCTTGGCCCCGAATTTTCCTTACTTGGCATAATAGCCATTCCGAGATTGCGTGAGACCAAGATGCGGCTCGCTTGTGCGTAGTTCGATGCGCCGGAATGAGCCATCCTTCTCGGGCTTGGATGAGACGTATCCAAACGTGTACGAATTGCCTACCTCGCGACCAATCTGTTGGTACAGCGGCACAATGTCTTCGAGAGTCTTCGGATAGAGAATGCGTCCAGCGGAAACCTCGGCAAGTTCCTCCATCCGGATGCGGACACCCCTCAAGTACTGTTCAGGCAAGGATGAATTGGGAAAGACGGTCTGGAGCCGCCGATATTCATCGGCGCCGAGACTGGTTATTTCAAGATTTTTGTCCGTGTTGAACGCAATGATGTATACCGGTATTCGCTGGTTCCTGGCGGTTTTTAACATTCGCTGGTACAGCCGATCGTCCTGGCGCTCCAACAATCGATTTCTCAACATCAATTCTTTGTAAATGGATGTGTCGCGCCCATCCGTCAAAACGACGAGTGCCCGCCGCCCGGTGATCTTTCTGAACTCACGCCGGAGGACCTGATCGACCGCGCCATAAAAATCGGTGCCGCCGATCTTCTGTGGATGAATCAATTCGGGCAGCGCAAGCAGTGCCTTCTGACGATCACTGGTCCAATTCAACTGCTCCGCGAGGTCGGCATCGAACGTCGCGATCCCAATGCGATCCTGTGGCCGCAAATTGGCTATGAAGCCCGCAACGGCACGCTGCATCACGAACCACTTGTCTTGGGTGCTGCCGCTCCGATCAAATAAGAGAAAAATGTTGTAGGCCGTCGCTACTGGGCCAAAATAGCGTATTTCCTGGCGAGTTCCGTTTTCGTATACCTCGAAAGCGTGCTGCGGTAGATCGCTGACGATATTTCCTGCGGCATCCTGAACAGTGACGTCGACAAATATGAACGGCACGTCCACTTTCAGCGTGTAATCCGGCTGCTGCGCTGTAAGCCACGTCCCGCTTACAAATCCGGCTATCAGAAGTCTAAAAATGATGCGCGCCATCGATATGTTATCCTAGCATCAGAAGTGGCGGAGAATAGTAAGGTGAAGAATATTCTACGAACTTTGGCGATAACCGGAGTGGTGGCTCTTTTGTTTGTGCCATTTACGGCTGGCACGCCGGAGTATTCCAAGAAAGAGAACAAGCAGTGTCTGTACTGCCATACCGCAGTCGGGAAACCCGACCTCAATGATGTCGGCAAGTACTATAAGGAGCATCACACCCTCGAAGGCTATAGGGAAAAAAGACCGTAGCGGAGCCTTAAGTTCTCCGATTTATTTCCTCTCTGTAGTTTGACTCGGCTTTGCACAAAAAATACATCGTGGGCGCTCATAGAGCGCCCCTACAGTTGCACACCCCAAGCTGTAGGGGCGGTCTTTGACGGCCCAGGATTTTTTGTGCAAAGCCGTTTGACTCTATAATTTCACTCATGAGAATTGCCGTGACGGGCTCCACAGGCCTGATAGGCTCTGCGCTCGTTCCATGGCTAACGAATGGCGGCCATGAGGTCATTCGCATGAGGCGTCCCGCGGATTGGGATCCGGACGCGGGCACCATTCATGCCGCCGTGTTGAATGGTGTCGGTGCTGTTGTGCACCTCGCAGGCGAGAACATAGCCGCGGGCCGATGGACAGCAACTCGAAAGGCCAGGATCCGCGACAGCCGCGTCAAAGCGACGAAGCTGATTGCTGAGACTCTCGGAAACATGGAGAAGCCACCGCAGGTGTTAGTGAGCGCGTCTGCAATCGGCTATTACGGCGATCGGGGTCGAGAAGTGCTCCGCGAAGACAGCGCGCCGGGAACCGGCTTTTTAGCCGATGTCTGCCGGCATTGGGAAAGTGCAACGGATGCCGCGACACGCAAGGGTATCCGAGTCGTGCATCTGCGAACGGGAATCGTCTTAAGTGAAAAGGGCGGGGCTCTGAAGCAAATGCTGCTGCCTTTCAAAGTCGGGCTCGGCGGGAAAGTCGGTTCCGGCAACCAGTATTGGAGTTGGATCTCGCTGGATGACCTCTGCTCGGTTATCATTCACTGTATTCAAGCAAACGGGCTCCATGGCGCGGTAAACACCGTGTCGCCATCTCCCGTCACTAACCTTGAATTCACAAAGGTACTAGGACGTGTTCTCCATCGGCCCACGATTTTTCCAGTGCCTAGCTTTGCCGCGCGGCTCGTCTTCGGTGAGATGGCGGATGCGTTGCTTCTCGCAAGCGTGCGAGTGGAACCGGCGAAACTGTTAGCTTCGCGATTCCTTTTCCGGCACAAAGATCTCGAAGCCGCACTGAAGGCGGTATTGCCCTCTTGAAATCTAAGTCACTTCCCCAAAATTTCTTGGATTGCCATTTCCAGTACCGGCTTCTCCTGGAAATTTACGAAATGCTTAACGATGGTTCCGGTCTTATCAACGAAGAACATTGTCGGAAATACGATGATGCCGCCGTAGGCTTGCTGTGTCTCTGCATTGAGATGAGCGAGTGTAAAGTTGAAACCATACTTCTTCGCGTAATCGGCGCGAATCTTGTCGTCGTATGGTAATTCAAGCACCTTATCTGCGTTGGCGCCGACGATCTTGAACCCTTGTTTTCCGTATTTGTTGTACAGCTCTGTAAGAATTGGAGAAGTTTTGACGCACGGGGGGCAGTTCGTGAACCAAAAATACAAGAGATGCGGCTGCCTTGCGAGTTGAGCCGACGTGACCGGTTTTCCGTCGTATCCGGTCAGTGAGAATGGCGGAGCTTCTTTTCCGACCCATCCCGCGATCGTCCGTTCAATCACTCTGCTGAATTGTGGGCTCGCCTTAATTGTCTCGATATCGACTTTGGTGATTTCGCCCGTCTTTGGATTCCGTTCGAGGAACTTTGGCACGCGGGGGTCTGCCTCCATAATTCGCAGGATGACATCCGCCTCCCCGGGTACCGTGAAGTTGAACTGCTCTGAAAGTTCCTTCAGCGTCGGTATTTTTTTGGTCGCAGTGTTGTATTGGACGATGAACATCGGAATCTTGAAAAACGTGCTGTAGAGCCGGTCCAGCACCTTTCGTTCTTCGGGTGTTTTGAACACATTGTTATAAAGATTGGAAATAACGACCGCCCGGCCGGGAACCACGTTGGCTTTGAGATACTCAATAATACGCGTCTCGGTACTCGATGCCTGAAACAACAACGAGATCAGAACTGCACCTGCTAACTTGAACATAATCCCTCCAGGTTCGGCATTATCGTCAACTTACTATCCGGCTTCTCTATTGTCCAGCCTTTGATATGATCAACGGCCAAAGTAGCCGTTACAAGAAGGAGGATCATGGCCAACCACTACCACGACGAAAACGATCTGAAGCTGCTGAAGGAAATGTCGAAACTTGCGCCGGAAGAGTTCAGGGCTTGGGCGAATCTGGACGGAATCGTCGGTCGGGAAGATGGACGTATTCCTCGAAAATATCGCGAGTTGATTGCGCTGGCAGTCGCACACACGACCCAGTGTGTTTATTGCATCGAAGTTCATACGAAAAACGCAAAAAAGGCCGGAGCGAGCAAGGAAGAAGTTGTCGAGGCCGTGCTTCTGGCCGCGGCTCTTCGGGCCGGGGGTGCTGCGGCGCATGGGACGCTTGCAATTAAATTCTATGATCAGGCTTAGGTGATTTCCATGAACAAAGACGACATCCAACTGCTGTACAGGTATAACCGTTGGGCGAATGCGACGATTCTCAAGGCAGTCGCGCCACTCAGCGCAGAAGACTTCAGCCGGAAATTGGGCGGCAGCTTTCCCTCTGTGCGGGAGACTGTGGTTCACATTATGGGGGCGGAATGGATCTGGCTGAGGCGCTGGAAAGCTGTATCGCCGCCCGCGCTATTGAGCGCCGCAGAGTTTCCAGACCTAAATTCAATCAAACGGAAGTGGCCGGAGATCGAAACCGAACAAATGGATTTCGTCGCCGGAATTACGGATACGGCTCTCCACCAGCCGCTGAAGTACGTGAATTTGAAAGGCCAACCGTTTGAGTATCCACTTGGCTGTGTGATGCAGCACCTCGTGAATCACGGGTCGTATCATCGAGGTCAAGTGACGAATTTTCTTCGCCAGCTTGGAGCGCAGCCCGTAGCAACGGATCTCCTGGTTTACTTCGACGTGGAGGGTAAGATCGCTTGATGCGGAACGGCGCGCACCGGGCCGCCCTGAATCCGCTTGTAAAGTTGACACTGATAAAGGTAACCTACGCCTCGCTTTTCCAGTCTGTATTGGCGGGCGGGGCCGCCTGGATCAAATCGAGGGGAGGACGTATGAGTTTGAATGTGAGAACTCGAAAGGTTGATGGTGTCGTGATCGTGGATATGTCAGGTAGACTCACGATTGGTGAGCCTGTTCTTTTACTTCGCGAGACTCTTCGAGTCCAGGTCAATGATGGAGCGCGGCAGTTCGTCTTAAATTTGGGCGAGGTTTCCTATATCGATAGCTCGGGATTGGGAGAGCTCGTGTCGGCCTACACAACGGTTCGCAACAAGCAGGGCGACGTGAAGTTGCTGAATTTGACGTCGAAGGCGAAGGACTTGTTGCAAATGACGAAACTGCTGACGGTCTTCGACGTATATGACGACGAAGCGAAAGCGGTTAGCGCACTAAAGGCGTCAAAGACCTCCGCCTAGCACGGACAGAATTGGCGGAAGTGCGTGGGAGTCGAACCCACCGGACGCCGGTTCCCCGACGCCCCACAGGCTTTGAAGGCCAGGAGAGTCACCGGACCCTACTCACTTCCAAAAGCGCTATTATAGGGAAATCATGGCAACGAAGTACGAAATCCTGAAGAAACGCCGCGTCAACCGTGCAAAAAAGAAAGCACGCCTCAAGCGGCGAGCCCAAGAGCATTTTCAGGCTCGTAAGACTCAACAAGCCGGTTGATTTATCTCACATCGCACCACACCTGTTCCCCGGCGCACTTTCCTGATCTAGGATAGCTGAGTGAGTTATGAGCCAGCCTTTGAAGCTCTGAAGAACGGCGATTTTCGAACCGCGGTGCCTCTGCTCGAGAAAGCAGCTCTCGAAACCGCTTACACCTCCGACCTTATCAATCACGCCTACACGCTCGCGCTGTATCACGCCGGCGAAAGATCGCGGCTCGCCGATGTTGCTTTCGCCGTTGCAAATTCGTTGCTGGAGCACGATCCGGCTTCGGCTATGGACTACTTTCAACGCGCCCTCGTCGCCGGACTGGACGCTGCGCGGTTACGACGAATCGGCCAGATTTTCGAAACTTGGGCCGCCTCCGCACCTTCCGTTGACCGGCCCCTCCTGGGAGTGACCGATCGTGTTGCGCATGTGGTGGGCTCTCTTCTGCCAGGGGCCTCGTTAACCGACTACATTAAGATGCTCGCATCGAGCTTGAAATCGCACGGAATCGAATCGACGATTTTCACCACAGAATGGGCGGCCTCCTGGTTCTTTAACCCCGCAGGCGATGCGCAGTCGCAAAAGGTCGAAATCGAGGCTGCCGTCAAGATTGCTTCCGTTGAAGGTGATTTCACGGAGCGCGCTCAGCGAATCGCTCAAGCGATTCGAGACTCCGGTATCCGCGTCGCGCTCTTTCACGCCGATTTGACCCAGCAGATCACCGCACGTGTAGCAGCGGTGCGTCCAGCGCCAATCCAAATCAATGTGAATCATCGTGCTGAGATGGACGCCGATTTATTCCACGCCCGGATCCATCTTTTTCAAGCCGCGCTGGGGCGGACCCGCTTTTCGTGCCCGGCGGAATGGATCCCACCTGCATCCGACATCGAAACCCGGTTGCAGACAACTGAACCCGTCACCCGGCAAAGTATGGGCCTGGAATCGGCAAGCACGGTTTCCGCGACGTTCGGAAATTTACGCGATGCAGCGGGAAGCGGATATCTCAGAGCTCTTTCCGAGATCATGAAGCGATTTCCGAAACACTTCCACATATTTGCTGGGGAAGGAACTGTAAAGGCCGTCCGGTCCCATCTGCATTCTGCCGGAGTGTTACCGCGGGTCCGGTTCCTCGGGCGTGTTGTCGATGTTGCCCCGCTGCTGGAATTGATTGATGTGTATCTCGCGTCATTTCCTGAGTCCAATTCCCATGCGGTACTGGACGCGATGGGAGCGGGAAAACCGGTTGTCGTTTTGAAATCTCCCGTCGATTCCGAGTACACCTGTACGGCTGAACTCGTGGGTATGCGGGAGTTGGTCGCTCCGGGTGAAGCGGACTACGTCGAAATTGCCGATCGTTTGTTGCGAACCCCAGCCCACCACGCCGCTCAAGGACGAGCCATGCAAGAACGGTTTCGGAAGGAATTCCGTCCCGAGCGCCTAGGCCGTCGCTACAAGGAGCTCATCGAGAAAGTAAGCGGGAAGTAACACCATCAGCATGGAAATCCCACCGGCTCCAAGCTGAGAGGTGCAAGCCTCTCGATCGAGGAGAGCGCCAGATGGATACGTCCATTGGGTCCTCTATCGGTGGCGT
Source organism: Acidobacteriota bacterium (assembly GCA_003223875.1). Taxonomy (GTDB): domain Bacteria; phylum Acidobacteriota; class Terriglobia; order 20CM-2-55-15; family 20CM-2-55-15; genus 20CM-2-55-15. Next base: position 57,319 of record QHWY01000109.1, read on the forward strand.
CGAGCATGGGCATGAGTAACTTCAAAAGCGAATGAACTCCGGGTTCGTGATCCGTGAGAGGCAAAGCATCGACAAGTTCCTTTGTAACTGAAATTGCATTTCCCGACCAGAAGTGTATAACCGGACCGAAATCCTCAGATGACATCAACGGTTGCGTCATTTGGCTCAAGAAATCACCGCCCACCGGTTTATCGTCATCGATCCAAAAGATACATATATCGGTTTCCTTCCGAACCGCACGAACGGCGCGATTCCAGCCAGCCTTGCGATCGGCTTCGATGAGCTCGAAATGTTTATAGTTCCACTCTCGAATCTGTTTACGCCGAGCTTCGGCGTTTTTTCCTTCGTATATCCATATAAGCGTGACGGCCGGTGTCTTGCTGCTCATACCAAATTTCATCGGCAGAATTGTGCTATAAATGAGTGCTATTTATGACCAAACTGTTAATCCTATCCTCGGATACGGGGGAAGGACACAACAGCGCGGCGGCCGCCATTGAAAATGCAGCGAAGTCCGCCGGATTCATCCCCTCCATTCGCAAACCGATCGAAGAATCCACGAAGACCAATTGCGTCTTGGCTAGTTTCTACAACACGTTGTTGACGTACGGGCCACAGTGGATGGGGTGGTATTTCCGGATGATCGACAGCGCGCGGCCGAATGAGCGCGATTGCTTTTATTCTAAAGTCCGGAAATATATCGGCCGATTTATCGATTCGGAGAGTCCCGACATCGTGCTGTCCGTGCATCCGATGCTCAACCATTTTATTCAGCGCTTCATCAAGGAAGAGAGGCTGGGGATTGCCTGCTATACATTCGTAACCGACCCTTTTCCGCCTTTCTGGCGAGGATGGTCCTCACCTTACGTGGACAGATATTTCGTGGCGACGGATGAAGCGCTTCAGGCATTGACTGCGAGCGCGATTCCAGCGTGGCGAATCGAACGCGTTCCAATGCCGGTAAGACCTCGTTTCGTTCCCGCAACGATGACCGCGATCCGCGAATTTCGCAGCACACTCAAATTGGATGACGCGAGCATCATTCTTATTAATGGAGGCGCGCGCGGCGGCGGTCCCCTTTTGAGGATTTATCGAACAGTCCATAAGGTGGCGGCGGGCGCAAACATTTTGATTGTCTGTGGACGTAACAGACGGCTGCGCTGGCGAATTGAGCGTATGCATCATCCGCGGACGCGGACGTTTGGTTTTCTCGATGACTTTTACCGTTACGTCGCTGCGGCCGATATCGTCATAACGAAGCCGGGCGCTTTATCGACTTATGAGGCCCTCGCATGTAATGTTCCGGTACTTCTCACAGGTTTGCGTTGTCTGATGCCGCAAGAATCCGGCTTGTTCGAAGCAGCCGCGCATTATGATTTCGGCTTTGCCGCTAAGACATTCGACGAGCTCGAAAGCATCATCAGCAAGGGTGCCAATGAGTGGACTCGAAAACTCGCCTCGATTTCACAGTTTTACAAGAGGGCTTCAGCAGACGAGCTTATCGAGAAGATCCAACCCGCGCATGCCGCACCCTAAAAATATTTTTTTGACCGGAGCGACCGGTTTCATCGGCAGCCACCTGACATCGCGCTTCCTCAAGGATGGTTACCACGTGAAAGCTCTCGCCCGACCGTCGAAGAATGTTTCTGCGAGAGAACGAGTGGAAAAAGTTGTGAGCGCGGCCGGTGTGACGCGATTTGAAAATCTCCATGTGCTGGAAGGCGACATCTCGCTGCCTCATTTAGGATTGAGCGATGCTGCGCGCGCTGAGATCACATCGTCTGCAGAAGAAGTCTGGCATTGCGCGGCTTCTCTTTCGTTTGAGCAGCAGAATCGAGCGGAAATTTTTCGCATGAACCTTGACGGGACCCGCCACGTCCTGGATTTGGTTAAGGAGTTGAGCGGACGCCGCCTGCATCACGTAAGCACCGCTTATATTGCGGGCAATCGATCCGACGTAGCGCTGGAAACGGAAATCGACGTCGGTCAATCATTCAAGAATCCTTACGAAGAGTCGAAGTGCCGGGCCGAAATGATGATTGCCGACGCACATGAAGCTGACGCGGTTCGAGCTTCGGTATTTCGGCCGAGTATTGTAATTGGAGATTCCAAATCAGGGCGTGTTACCCACTTTCATGGCGTTTATGCATTCATTCGCGCCTTGTGGACTGCGCTCGAGCGCTTGCGCCTGCGCACGCCGCAGCGAGATTTCATAAGGCTGCCGCTACGGGTTCTCGGAGCTGAGAACCAAACGCTCAATTTTGTCCCCATCGATTATGTCATCGATGGAATGGTGGAGATTTCCCGCAGGGCCGACAGCGCCGGAGGCACGTATCACTTATCGAATCCGGTGCCGACGGAGAACCGTTTCTGGCTTCCCAATATTTGCCGCATATTGCGTGTCGAAGGAATTCAACTGGTCGGAGACAGTTCATTCTTGAAATCGCCTATGACGAAGTTAGAATCGCTGTTTCAAAAGCAGATGGCGTTCTACTATCAATACCTGCAAGGAGAACCGCGTTTCGACTGCCGCCGCGCCCTCGCAGCACTGAAGAACACAGGTGTTGAGTGTCCACCGGTGACAGTTGAATTTATTTCGAAAATGGCAGGTTGGTACGTGGATTTTCTTGATGCGGGAATTTGAAGTCTCGGCACGAAGACGCCGCGAATTCACGTGATATCATTTGTTCTAGAATGCGCAAAGTTGCCGTCGTGGACGACAATGCGGATAATCGTTTGATCATCCGAACGATTCTGGAGGACCAATACGAAATTATGGAGTTCTCCAGCGGAGTTGAAGCGATAGAGGGGTTCAGGCAACATAGACCTGATATCGTCATCCTTGACATTTCTCTTCCCGAAATGGATGGAACCGAGATTCTCCGCCGGATCCGGGAGGATTCTGAACTCCACGATCTCCCTGTAGTCGCGCTTACTGCACATGCGATGGTGGGGGATCGTGAGAGGTATCTGGCAGCTGGATTCAACGACTACATCGCCAAACCCATCCTCGATATGAACATGTTGTTTTCAACAATACAACGCTGGGTGCCTGGCACCTGATGTGCTGAGCCCGGTGTATGGGCCGCCATCCGGTTCGAGTCCTGCTAATCGAAGACTCGGAATCCGACTACCTCCTCACGCGTCACATGCTCGGTTCCATCGAGAGCCAAACGGAGTCCGTTTCCCTTTGGGAAAAAGCCAGCTGAGGAGAAGAGCACTCGGGAGACACACGGTGGCTCCAGAGGTCCATCGCCGCCCCTTTTAAGACGCACGAGCGGAAGAGATTCGTGTTGTAGGACTCCTTGCGACGGGATCGTAACGGCAGCAGATAAATAGACTTAGGAGCACTGATTCCTCGGCGATTTCTCCATCTCCACAACTTGGAACTCTCATTGCACGGTTTACGGAAACCCGCGGCGTATCTATCGAAGGCGGCAGGTGCGCTTTTGCGGGGACTCAAATAGTGGAGGGTAGGCATTTTAGATGAGTAAGCGATCGATCTTAGTTGTAGACGACGACCGAAGTGTTCGCAGTTACCTCTCAGATTTTCTGACTTCGTGCGGATACAGCATCGACTGCGCAGAGTCCGGAGACCAGGCAGTGGCACGCCTTTCGGCTGGTTATGTACCTTCCCTGATGGTTCTCGACATCGTCATGCCGGGCATCAATGGCATCGAGGTTTTGGAAAGTGTCAAGAAAATCAATCCATCCATTCCCGTCATCATTCTTTCTGCTTCCGCACAACCCAAAACCGTTGTCGAAGCCATGAAAATGGGAGTGGCCGATTTCCTGGTCAAACCGTTCGAAGAGCAGGAACTGGAGCTCGCTATCCAGAATGTCCTTGAGAAGCATCGTTCACGGCGCGACGATTTTCCTGCATAGCTCGATGGATGAAATCAAGCGGCGAGTTCCCGCCATGACGCCGTATAGATCCAAATACTTCAGGATGCGCTCGGCGAAAACGGATCTCGGTACGGCGACACGCCGGTGGCGTGCCATCAAAAAGCTCTACGTTTCGTCCAAGCTTCCGAGCCGCTGAGCACGAAGAGGCCTGCGATTACAGTACATCTGGAAACGCCGGTTTTGCGTGCCGAAACAGCAGGGCACCGATAACGAAGACGATAATACTCGCTGCCAGCACCAACGCTACTTCAAGCACATCCGGCTGGGCGCGGTGCAGCAGGGAATTACGATAACCAGTGACGATAATTGCCATCGGGTTGAATTCGGCGAATATCCGGATATTCGCCGGAAGGCGATCTAGGGAATAAAGAACAGGCGTGAACCAGAACCAAAGAAACATCAGGATCTGCAGAGCTTGTATGGTGTCTCGGACAAAGACATGAAGTCCTGCTACGATCCAGCCGATGCCTTGCGCAAGCATCAACGTCATCGCGATATACAAGAAGATCCAAAGAGTGGACAGAGGTACGCTGTAGAAAATGGTCAGCACCAACAGCAGAATTCCTAGTCCGATCAGGTGATGAACGAAGTTCGAGATCGTAATCGAAATCGGGAGAATCTCTGCAGGGATAATCGTCTTTGTAATTAGCTGAGCGTTATCCGAAATCGCCAGGCAATTGCGCATGATTGTATCGCTGAAGAGAAGCCAGGGTAGGAACCCGCAAAAGAAAAAAATTGCGAAGCTATTCGTGCCCGATTCCGGACCAAGCCGTGTCGGAAAGATCACCGTGAACACGAACGTGTAGCTCAGAAACGATACAAGCGGGTGGATCACCGACCAAAGGAATCCTCCCACCGATCCCACGTACCGGTATTTCAAATCCCGGAGCACCAAATTCTTCAAAAGGTTTCGATTGGCTATCAGCTTTTTGAACAGGTCGATCACCATGACTTCAATCTTATACAGGACATTTTTTCCCCTTGAAAGGGAGGTCCTTACCGTCTGAAGCAAGTTGGGCGAATATTGCCGTAACCTGACACGTATAAAATATTGATACTGTTGACATTTGCGTTGAAGGGTACAATGCGAGCTTTGGCAGATACATTGCTTGAGCGGTTGGGTTACTCTCCCGCAACACCACGGGCGGCCGTGAGGCGCCAAGAAGAAAGAAGTTCAATGGCGGAATTGACAGATCGTTATCAGATCAGCGACCGGCGTCTGGCAGCGCAGTTTGCCGTGACCCGCGCGCTGGCCGAATCGTCAACCCTTTCGGAAGCAACGCCGAAGCTCCTGCAATACATCTGTGAGGCCGTTGGCTTTGAGCTTGGCGAGTTGTGGTGTGTGAACACGGAATCGAATACCCTTCACATTGAAGGCAGTTGGCACCTGCCGGCCTATGAGGTCGAGGAATTCGAGAAGGCGGGCCGTAAGACAATTCTTTTTCCCGGCATCGATCTTGTTGGACGGGTATTGCTGAGCGGACAGCCTGAATGGATCGACAATGTTGTCGACGATTCAAATTTTCCTCGCGCGTCTATCGCCGAGCGTGTGGGGCTCCACGGCGCCTTTGCGTTCCCGATTCCCGTGGCCGATCACATTAGTTGCGTCATGGCTTTTTACAACCGCCGGGTTGTGCAGCCTGATGACGAACTGCTTCAAATGCTCGATGCTCTGGGGCGGCAGGTCGGGGACTTCATCAAACGAACTCGAGCAGAGGAAGAACGCGATCAGTTGCTCATCTATGAACGTGTCGCGCGTTCCGAAGCTGAAACCAATGCCGAGAAACTCGAATTCTTGGCCGAGGCGAGCACGGTTCTCGCATCCTCACTGGATTACCACACGAATCTCATGACCGTCGCAAAACTGGCCGTAAATCGGCTGGCTGACTGGTGCGCGGTAGATGTGGTCGACGACAATAACGGCTTCCACCGTGTCGCCTTGGTTCATCGTGATCCGTCCCGAACCGAGTGGGCGAGGGAGTTTCAAAAGAAATTCTCCGCAAACGCAGCAGCACCCCACGGCGTCGCTCACGTCATGCGTACGGGAAAGGCAAAGATCTATACCGATATCCCCGACTCGATGCTTATCGCATTGGCCCAGGATGCCGAACACTTCAAGATTCTGCAGGAACTTGGGCTAGCTTCGGCGATGGTCGTTCCGCTTGTTGCCCGGGGCCGAACGCTTGGAGCTATCACGTTCGCCTCCGAAAATCCGGCACGCCGCTACACCGACAACGATCTTAGTTTTGCCGAAGATCTGGCGCGACGTGCGGCCTTAGGGATTGACAACGCCCGTTTGTTTAGCGAGACGCAGAAAGCCCTGCGTGAGGTGCAGAGCAAAACCGATGAGATACAACTCCTGAATCGAGAACTCGAACAGCGTGTGCGCGAGCGTACGGCACAACTGGAGGTGATGGTCAAGGAACTCGAGGCTTTCACCTATTCCATTTCTGACGATATGCGCGGTCCGCTCCGCGCCATCGATGGGTTCTCCCGCGTCCTGGCAGAGGAGTATCCGGAGAAACTGGACGCCGAAGGCAAGCGGCTTCTCAATATCATCCGGACAAACGCGCGCAGCCTCAGTGAATTGATCGATGGTCTCCTGACCTTTTCACGGTTGGGCCGTCAACCTTTGCAACAGAGCGATATCAATATGGAAGAACTGGCGAAGGCTGTCTTCGATGAGGTCCAGGTAGCAAATAGGGAAAGGCAACTTCTGCTGGAGCTGCATCACCTTCCGCCGGCGTTTGCAGACCGCGCGATGGTACGCCAGGTACTTTATAACCTCATCTCCAATGCGTTCAAATTCACTCGCCCGAAACATAACCCTGCTATCGAAATTGGTTTCCGTGGCGAGGGTAATCAACATACGTATTACGTCCGCGATAGTGGCGTCGGATTCGACATGCAGTACAGCAGTAAATTATTTGGTGTCTTTCAGCGCCTCCATACGGTTGAAGAGTTCGAAGGCGCAGGCGTCGGCCTGGCGCTGGTTCAGCGTATCGTGCTGCGTCACGGAGGACGCGTTTGGGCTGAAGGCAAAATGAACGAAGGAGCTACGTTCTACTTCTCGCTCCCAAAAGCTTGAGAGTGCAAACAATATGACCCCACTAGAGGACGTCGAGATCCTGCTCGTAGAAGACAATCCGAATGATGTTGAGCTGACTCTGAGAGCACTTCAAAAACAGAACCTGTCGAACAAGGTTTTCGTCGTGAAGGATGGTGCCGAAGCGCTGGATTTTATGTTCGCCTCGGGCCCCTATGCCCATAGGAAGGTCGACAAGCGGCCACGGGTCGTCCTGCTGGATTTGAAGCTGCCCAAGGTTGATGGTCTCGAAGTCTTGCGCCGAATCAAGACCGATTCGCGGACAAGTCACATACCCGTCGTTATGCTCACGTCTTCACAAGAAGAACGCGATGTGGTGGATAGTTACAACTTGGGCGTGAACAGCTATATCGTCAAACCTGTGGACTTCAGTAATTTTGTCCACGCGGTCTCCGAGCTTGGAATTTATTGGGGAATTCTAAATAAGCTTCCTTACTAGAACTCCATGGCGCAACGTAGGCGAGGAGCGCCATACCCGGAAGCGCCGCCGCAACGCTACTGATTCAAGTCGCCCAATCGAGCCTCTGCAATTGCTATCACACGCTGCAGGAGCGTCTGTCCCGGTGGTTGCTGGTCGCTCGCGATGCGGTTCGATCCGATGTTCTGCTGCTCACGCATGACGTCATCGCCCGTCTGCTTGGGACAAGACGCGCAAGTGTCAGGGTCGCTGCCGGCCTGATGCAGCGCACGGGACTTATCAAAATCAGTCGCGGACAAATCACTGTTCTCGATGCTCAAGGCCTCGAGAGCATGTCATGCGAATGCTATGGCATCCTCCGCGACCACGTACAGCGCTTGCAATCCTCCTGCGACTATATAAAGCCGTGCCATTGTTACACCTCTTGATCTGTTTGGGTCGCAATTGGAATACCAGGGCGGCGCAGCACAGATCAAAGAAGGTAAGATAAGTGTTGATGAATCCTATTTATCGCAGCGTCTTGAACCGCGACGTGAAATTTGCCGAACCGGGTGAGTTCGCTCCTGTAAAAATCGGGCGCATGTCCATCTGGCCGCCCGTTGTTCTGGCGCCGATGGCGGGAGTGACCAATTATCCGTTCCGGTCCATCTGCAAGGAGTTCGGCGCCGGTCTTTACGTCAGCGAAATGATCAATGCGCGCCCGTTGGTTGACGGCCGCGATAAGACGCTCAAGCTTGCCGATTTCGGTCCGGGTGAATTGCCAAGGAGTCTACAGTTATATGGGACCGATCCTTATTATGTTGCCGAAGCAGTGAAGCGCCTCATCAACGAAGGCCGAATCGATCACCTGGATATGAACTTTGGCTGCCCGGTTCCGAAGGTAACTCGTAGAGGCGGTGGCGCTGCCATTCCATTAAAACCGAATCTGCTCCGAAATATTGTCCGCGCGGCGGTGCGGAATGCTCAAACCGTGCCGGTGACGATCAAGTTCCGAATGGGAATTAACCTGGAATTTTTGACATTTATCACGGCAGGCCGTGTCGCCGAGGAGGAAGGATGCGCTGCGGTCGGATTGCACGCGAGAACCGCGGCGCAGCTCTATCACGGCCACGCTTCATGGGATGCGATTGCCGAACTGAAACAGGCCGTGAAGATCCCCGTTCTCGGCAACGGCGACATCTGGGAAGCCGAAGATGCTCTCCGCATGATGCGGCAGACCCGTTGTGACGGTGTCATTGTCGGACGCGGTTGTTTGGGTCGGCCGTGGCTGTTTCGGGACCTGGCCGACGTCTTCAACGGCTCTGAGCCGTCAGACCCTCCGCATTTTGGCGAAGTACTCGAAATCATGTTTCGCCACGCACAAAGACTGGCCGATTGGTTTGGGGAGCGTCTGGCCATGCATTCATTCCGGCGCCACTCGTCGTGGTACACCAAAGGTTTTCGGATGAGCGCGGAAATCCGCGCGGCATTGATGCGCGTTGAAACAGTGTCGCAATTGCTGAATCTGTTCTGCGATGTCGATCGCTCGCAGCCCTTCCCCCTTTCGGCCATGCGCGTCGTACGCGGAAAAGCCACCGGAACCCAAAAAGTCTCTCTGCCCGCGGGCTATCTCGATAACCTCGATGACGATACTCCTTTGCCCGGCTCCGGCGAAGACGCGGGCGACGGCGGCTAACGTTGTTTACCGCAATGCTGCAGATAAGAGATCAGGAGGCGCGTTATGTAAATTAATCCAAGGATCGGCAACAAAATAGTCGCTAAAAGCAGGAGCGCCACGACAAGGATAAACAACCAATCTCGCAATGGTTTGCGCTCGCCGCGTAAGGCTTCGCGATAAATACGGAGGTTATAAACGTTCGACTTGAATGCAAAGTCGAATATATCTCCCACAAAGGGAATTGCGCCGGCCAGCGAATCCAGGGCGACGTTGATGACCATGCGAAGGATGGCGCTTTTCGCGATGCCGCTCTGCATGGCACGCGCGATGAGGATTGAAGAAACGACCGCGCCTGCCATATCGCCGAAGCCGGGGATCAGCCCGATCAGCGGATCGATTCCCAGGGCCCATGGACCGACGCGAATGGATTCGTCCATCAGCCAGGCGAGCCACTCGACGAGAGGATCTTCCTTTAGTGGTTCTCCTGCCATTGATCACCCGTGGCCTGAATTGCGACGCTAGTCGTTGGTGAGGGAACCGCCACGGCGTTGTGCGTTTCCATCCGGACTGACAACTTTGACCTTATCGTAACTGTATTCGATCTGCGCAAAGGAGCCATACCTACATTCAGCACGCGGCTTTCCGCTAACTTGAGGAATATTTTACGGTGCGTTTCCAATTTGACAGTCATACGATGATCTGGTAGTGATGCCGCCGTTCAGCACGCAATCGAGCGTGCGATCCAGGTGCAGCTTGCTGAAAGGATGCATACCATGGCCGGCAGAGTTCGCAGCAACCTATCGAGCAAAAGGTTACTGGAGGGGTGAAACTCTTGGCGCTCACCTCCGGCGATGGGCTGCCGAGCGGCCCAGTGCCGTCGCTGTTATTGCCGGAGAAGAGCAGCTAACATACGAAGACTTCAACGGGCATGCGGATACTCTAGCCATGCACCTGGGTCAGCTTAGATTGCGGAACCGGGACCGCATTCTCGTTCAGCTTACGAATTCTCCGCGATTTTTTATTCTGATCTTCGCGTGCTTCCGAATTGGCGTCATCCCAATCCTGACGCTCCCTGCACACCGTGAAAGCGAAATGGCTCACTTTGCGTCGCTTTCGCGTGCATCCGCGTATGTCGTGCCCGCTAACGATCGATTCGATTATGTTTCACTCGCGCGAGGAGTACGGCAACGTGTTCCTTCCATTCGGCACCTCATCGTGGATGGCGACGACGAGCGTGAATTGTTCTCGTTGCCGCGCCTGATGAAGCCGAGCTCTTCTAAGGCTATCGAAGATCAGTCGACTGCCTCAGACGTTGCGCTGTTCTTGCTTTCGGGCGGAACAACCGGATATCCGAAATTGATTCCGCGGACTCACAACGATTATTCCTACAACTTTCGTCGCAGTTCCGAGATTGCCGGCTTCGATGAGAGCACACGATATCTGGCCGTGCTTCCCGTATCGCACAATTTCCCGCTCGGTTCTCCAGGGGCCTTGGGTGTGTTTGAGCGCGGTGGGACAGTTGTGCTCTCTAACGATCCATCTTCGCAAGGCGCTTTCAAATTGATCGAGCGACAGCGCATCACGCATACTTCCGTAGTTCCGACCATAGCTCTACGCTGGATCGAGTCCGCCGAAACGCGAAGAACGGATCTCTCTAGTCTTCGCGTACTCCAGGTCGGCGGAGCGCGGCTGGCGGAAGAAGTCGCGCGGAAAGTACGTCCCGTGCTCGGCTGCCGGCTTCAGCAAGTGTTCGGAATGGCGGAAGGACTGCTCAATTACACGCAGCTCGACGACGATGAAGAGACAATTGTTTCATCGCAGGGCTTACCCATTTGTCCGGACGACGAGCTACGCTTTGTCAACGAAGAGGGCGAGGAAGTGCCGTCCGGATCGCCTGGTGAGTTGCTCGTCCGCGGTCCATATACGATTCGAGGGTATTACCAGGCGCCTGAGCACAACGCCCGCGCCTTTACGCCAGACGGGTTTTATCGATCGGGAGATGTGGTCCGAAGGTTGCCGACCGGACATCTCGTCGTCGAAGGCCGCGCGAAAGATATGATCAACCGCGGCGGCGAAAAAATTTCGGCAGTGGACGTCGAGAATCATCTGCTAGCGCATCCCCGGATCCGGGACGCCGCCGTTGTTGCGATACCCGACCGCGAGTTCGGCGAACGGGTCTGTGTGTTCATCATTACGCGAGACGGCGCACCGCTCGGTTTGCCAGAAATTGGCGCGTTCCTTTCGACGCGGCAGGTCGCCAAGTTCATGTATCCCGAACGCGTCGAGCTTGTAGATGCCTTCCCTCTGACAAACGTCGGGAAGGTGGATAAGAAATCGTTACGGCAAATCGCTGCAAAAATATCGCTCGACAGAGAACAAACGGAGTGAACATGCGGATTGTCGTGGCCGGGGCAGGACCCGCCGGCTTGTATTGCGCCTACCTTATAAAGAAGCGCCGCCGAGATGTCGACCTCACGATTTTCGAGCAGAACCCGGCAAACGCGACATTTGGTTTCGGCGTGGTTTTCTCCGACCGGGCACTGGAGTTTCTCGGCGCCGACGATCCCGAAACGTTGTCAGCGATCATGCCGCACCTGGAGTTATGGAATGACATCATGGTGGTCCACCGCGGCGAACGGATCGTTATCGACGGTATCGGATTCGCCGCCATCGGTCGCTTAAAGCTTCTGTCGATTCTCCAGAAGAGGCTCTACTCGGTGGGAGTGGTGCCGCGATACAGCCATGTCATCCGTAGTATCGAAGAGTTCGGTCCGGCGGATCTGGTTGTTGCGGCAGATGGCGCGAATTCATTCGTCCGTGACAAGTTCGCGTCCGTTTTCGGGACCAGCACGACATTTCTGTCCAACCGCTTTGCGTGGTTCGGCACGCGCCGGGCGTTTGAAACCTTGACTCAAACGTTTCGGAGGAACGACCTTGGGTATTTCAATGCACATCATTATCGGTACGATCCAGATATGAGCACCTTCATTGTCGAAGTCGATGCGGAGACATTCGCGCGAAATGGTTTTGGCGAAATGTCAGAAGAGGAAGCGCGTCATGTGTGCGAGCGTGTCTTTGAAGAAGATCTCGCGGGTGAAAAGCTCGTATCGAACCGGTCCATCTGGCGCCGATTCCCGAACGTGCGTAA
>QHWY01000368.1 GCA_003223875.1 Acidobacteriota bacterium
TTGCTCCGCCGCCGCTAAGACCGCCGCTGGCTGGCCCGGTCCCAATGCTGTAAGTCAGCGTGTCTCCGTCGGCGTCGTTGGCGCTGAGTACGATGTTGACCGGAGTGCCGGCCGGTGTCGACACGGCCTGATCGCTGGCAACAGGCGGCCGGTTGGCGAGCGGCAGCGCGGACCGGATCATTCCGTCGCTCTTGCTCAGGATGTAGATCTCGCCATCGCCGCCCTCGACGACTCTGGTGTCCGCACGGCCACCACCGTACCGGACACTCTCGATGTCGAGCAGGCCGGGCTGGAACGGACTTCCGCCTCCGACGACTGGCGCATAGCCCGGCAGGACCCCTTGGCTCGAACTCGGGTTGGGGTCGCCACCTTTGTGCGCATAGGCATCCGCCACGATGTCGTACACGCGCCGGTTGATCACGCCGCGCGTGTCGTAAGGGCTGCTATAGGCCACTTGAATCTCGTGAATGGCTGCGGGAAACGTGCGCGTGGCTGTCAACATCTCCGTGAGTGAGGAATGGAAAATGCGCCCGGTCGTAATATCGCCAAATACGTACTGACCGTACAGCTGAGGAATGAGCGAACCGCGGTAGACGAAACCGCTGCTCATGGCGTCGCCGTCACGATGGCTGTAGACAACCACTGGGTACGCCGGCACAACCGGCTGAGCGAGTCCGTCCACAGTTAGTGTGTCGGGATTGGGAAAGAGAGTTGGGGGACTCGTCTGACTTCCGGTCGTGCCCTGGCCGTCGCTGAAGATAAACAGCTGCTCCGGGCCCTCCCTCTCCGCATAGCCATAGTTCGCGCCTTTGGTTGCCAGATTGACTTCTTCCCACGCATCCTGGCCGATGTCATTGACGATCAGCGTATTGGAAAAGATGTCCCAGCTCAGGCGGTCAGGATGACGAAAGCCATAGGCGTAGATCTCTTTTCGCACGCCCGCGAGGCTTAGCGACACGAATGGGTTTGGATCCGAACCGGTCGCGGGAATGCGATAGCGGCCGTTTTCACCGAGGAGATCTCCGGGTCGAACGTTGGTGTTGGGGGTAATTCTTATAATCTTTCCCGGGAGGGCGTCCAACCGCTGCGGGATGTTATGCCTTGCGTCGGTGAGTTCTCCCGTTTTGCCGTCTCCGATGCTGATATAGGCATTTCCATAATCCGGATGGCTGATCGTGCTGGCCAGCGGATTGAAAACAATGTCACCCGTCGGGTGTACGTAGTTATTGAATCCCACGCGCAGGACCTCGCGAGCTGTTCCCTCAAATGCTGCGTTATTGATGTTGGTGTCGATCCACTCCACGAGAATCGCCTGACGCACGGCGGTTCCCACCGGGGGGTTGATCGCCACCGTCGTGCTGTATCCTCCGCTCAGGTTGAGTCCTGGAACACTCGCGTTGCTCGGAAGAGCCGAACCGCTCCTGGCCGGGTCCTCCATATGGACGGTGTAAAACGTTCCACTCGTCGCGTAATCCGGACCGAATGCGAACGTGATGAGGCCGCCGGAGTAAGGTGGGTTGACGAACTTCGGAAAGATCTCCTCGAAGTTGAGATAGGTCGTGAAGCTCCGGGTGGTCCGATCGAGAATGTAGAGGTTCCGATTGGAGTCGCTGACGAAGAAACGGAAAGGCGATGAGGGCGCGCCCGCGGGCTCTGAACGCAGGAAGTTGACTCGGGACAGTTGACCCGTAAAGTCAATCGGCGGAGGATACGCTCCGGTCGTGAGGCTCGACAACGGCACGCTGGCGTAGTCCTGCAGCAGAAGCCCCGTACCGTCTTTGCTGATCTGGGGTCCGGATGGGTACTGGGCCAGCGCGCTGCTCACACCCATCAACACTACGACCGAAAAGATGCACAACAGCCGAAGACGCAAGCTGGCCCGACGTTGCACGCGGATATGGTGAGGTCCTGTGGTCACCTCCTGTGACTTCATTGGAGTGACATCCCGCAGGTCCGGGCGTCGAGTCGGAACCGCAGGTTCACCCTCACAAGCAACGAACACCAATTGACGAGTAAGGCCAATCATAGAAACGCCTCCGAGCGCCCGCAATGCGACTCCTGAAGTTTTAGAAAACAGGCGGCCTATCATGGCGCCCGTTTGGTTATTTGGCAAGAAATCAGAAAAGACATAAAATACGGGTACGTTCTCCAGAGGTCGACTATGCAATCCAATAGAAAAGTTTTTTGCGCCAGTGTGGAATCCGTGACTCGGAGCCTGGTTGTGCTGGCTTTCCTGGTCTTCCTTTTAACGCAGTGCAGACCAGTTTGGGCGGGAAGCAACGTGTGGACCAGAATCGGACCGGAGGGAGTAAATCTCGCGGCCGTTGCGATTGATCCTCAGAACCCGAGCACCGTTTACGCGGCGAACAACGGCTCTTCAGCATCGGAACCTACACAGGTATTCAAGAGTATCGATGGCGGAGCGAACTGGAGCACCCTTTCCGCTCTGCCAGTGCCAAGTCAAGGGTTTCGTACTATTGACGCCCTGGCGATTAATCCGAAAACTCCGAGCACAATATATGGATATGGCCGGGGCGGACTATTCAAGAGCACCGATAGCGGAGAAAGCTGGGTTGACACTGGATTCCCAGGCAGTGTGAGAACGCCGGCAATTGACGCGAACGGGTTGACAACCCTCGCAATTGATCCTCAAAACTCTGGAGTTATATATGCCGGGACTTTTGTATGCTCGGGACTTTGCGGCGGGCGAGTGTTTAAGAGCACGGATGGAGGGCATACGTGGATCACGCCCACGTTTGTGTTCACAGACCCAGTATGTTCGCAGGCGATCTCCGCCTCGGCCGTTGATCCCCAAAACGCCAGGACAGTCTATGCAACGACTACCGATTGCAACGATCAAGGTGGGGATCTCTTTAAGAGCACGGATGGAGGCATGACTTGGAAGAAGACGATCCTCCACGTATTTACATACTATGAATATGAGAACGTCATAGCGATTGATCCCCAAAACCCGAACAGGATGTATGTGGGTACGGGCTATGGGGTAGCCACGAGTACGGATGGCGGAGAAAGCTGGGGTCAGGCGAA
>QHWY01000369.1 GCA_003223875.1 Acidobacteriota bacterium
GCCATATAACCCCCCAGCCCCATAGCGATTGAACCGGCCGCGATTTCGGCCAGACCGGCGGTGACAATGATGCTTGTCGTTTCAATAGCGCCCGATAAACCTGCTGCTAGTGCAAATGGAACTGTCAGTCCATCTGCCATTCCGATCACGATGTCTTTAACCGTTTCGGAGCCCGTGAAGTGTCGCTCGATGTGTGGTGTTTGTGGCATGAGTGTTTCCTCAATTGTGAATTTGCTGAGCACTGCCTCCTGTGACGCTTTAACGGTTCCGGTCCCGGCGCTGCGAACGAAGGTATATCGGCTTCCGTTCCGGCAGCCGATATACGTTGCTAAACATCTCATAACGTCTTACGTTCCGCATTCCGTTTGTGTCATTCTCGATCCATTAGTACGAAGAACGAATGCCCAGGGAGGAAGCCGTGTCCAAGTTATTCGTCGGAAACTTGTCGTTCAAAGTTACGGATGCCGATCTTCAAAATTGGTTTGAATCGAACGGATATCCAGTCGAGTCTGCCCAGGTCATGACCGATCACAAAACGGGTCGGTCCAGAGGGATTGGGTTCGTAGTCTTGAAGCGGAATGATCAACTGAAAGACGCTGTCGATAAGCTCAATGGCCAAAGTTTCAGTGGCCGGACTGTGAATGTTGAAGCAGCGAAATCGCCTGCTTCGAACGAAGGGCCCCATCCGCAGAAACGCGGACGATGGTAAATGACGGTGCGAACCTCCGTAAACAGCGGTACTGTCGCTGCACGACCTGGCGGGAATGGCCCAGGCCGTGATGACCCCGCCTGGCAAATTCTTTCCGTCCGTTCAGTTGAAGAAGACTCTTGACGACGACAAGTCGCCGCAGTCAGTCGTAGCGGGTCAGGCCGCCATAATCATTCCACCGGAAAATTTCACTATTCGCCGCCGAGTCGACGGGCCGAATAACGCGAGCGTGCACACGAAGGAAAGTGACGGTAACGACGTGACGGAGGTTTACTACGTGCTTGAAGGCAGTGCTACCTATACGACGGGCGGATCCATGCCCGAGCCGAAGAACCGGACGCGGGGATCAAGGGAGGGCAGACGGTCAAACTCCAGCCGGGAGACGTGATGGTCATCCCGCCCGGGAGCGCTCACTGGTTCAACAAGATTAACGGCCACATCACGTACATCCAGGCCCGGTTCCCTGGCAATGTACTGGCTCAGCAGGCCAAGTGACAGCCGCAAAGCGTAGGAAAGATTCATGGCCCTGCCGGGCCACCCCCGAGGATGAAAGGCTGGCATTTGACCGGGGGAATGCATTTTCCGACAATGGCATCCACGAAGAGAAATGGCCGTTTAAAAAGTGGCGGTGCCTACCCCGTTAGGAAAGTGGCTTGGCCGAGGTAGAAGGCCCACCGATTTTGCTGACAGACTGATATTGGGGAAGGACAAGTTATTCTGAAGAAGGTATGGCTTTATTTCTTTGGTCGAGCCGAGTTGAATAGGTTTCGGGGATTAGTGTGTTTACCGGCCGCCAAAGGGCTCGCAGAACTCACCAAATGCCGGACAAAACGCTCAACAAATTCCAGTTGGTCCGTCCTCTTGGTGAATTCTTCCGATTTCTAACTCTAACTTCCACGGAAAGACCCATTTTTCCGCAACCTGCTAAGTCCTTGGAATCACTTCTCTCTCAGTGGCCCGACAGACTCGCGCGAATAAATGCAGCGGGACCAAATAGTTCCCGGGCTTTTAGCAGTGCCGCGCGATCCGACATACCATTGTGTTCACAAATCGCTTTATCCCCGAATCCCAAACATGGAAGATATTCGTCACCTTTGGTCTGTTGAATTACGAACTGAAACAGTTGAGTATATTCTTTGCCTATAAGGGTTATCTCGACTGGTATAGGTTCTTTTCCAATAGCGCCCCACGGTGCTTCGCTTATAGGACCGGTGGAATAGAATTGAAGTGGTGCGGCTGCGCCGAAACCAATCGTTCTGGCGAGATAAAGGTCGTAAATCTCGCCAGGTTTAAAGCTTATTCGTTGTAAGAAGTCATCTCGTCGTTCAGTCAGTTGCTCTCGTTTTGCCCACGCACCATATTCTATTCGGTGCCCCCTTCCGCCGACCTGAATCCGGGCTATGACGTCATCTATTGGTTTTGCTCCGGCAATAAACGTCATAACGATGTCATTGCCTTTGACAGTTCCGATTATGCTGAGATCAGTTTCCACTGCCGCGAAGCTTGTTCTGTCTCTCAGCCAAAACCATAGCGAGAAAGAAGCAAATGTTGAGATTATGACGATCAACACTGTGAAAAGGGTCAATTCTTTCGGGCGAGATCTTCGGATTGGCCGAAAGTCTTGATCCAAAATGATTGGATGTCTATTGTTGTTACCTATTGCTAGACGCTTTTGGGGCCACGTCAATAATGCGAACACTAGCCATCCAAAAGATAGAGCAACCAATATATTAGACAGGTTGGGATTGTCGGTATAGACACCTCTCATTTCGAGCGCTTTATCTAGGAGGAATAGAATTGTGGCTCCTGAAAAGCGCCCCAAAATGATCTTAATCTTAGATCCCAAAGACATATTTTAGAATTCTACTGGATTCCTACCGCAGTCGAAAGCGTGGAGGAGGCGAGGCAGATTTTATACCTTCTGACCTTCGGAATGCGTCGAGCGCGCGCGAGGTGGCGAGAAGAGCGATCGAATTTCCTATTCGGCTATCAACTGCCCACCCCGCCTTTTGCGGCCTTTCTTAGATACGAATTGCCATGACAGCCGCAGCAAGCCTTGCAGTGCCTCGGGGTCAATTTGAGACAGACGCACCAGCACACAAGGATGATCTGCGTAGTGATCTGTGAGGTAATAAGTATCGGGAGCCTCCGCCAGAAGTTCTGCACGCCGATCAAAATCAACAAAGACGGCGAGCACGGAAGGAATGTTTTAAGATAACGACGGAAGACTCAAAGACAGTGAGCACAAACAGAAGCTTTCTTGTAAAACCCGACGAATCAAGACTCGTTAGGGCGCGCGATTTGTTCTCACAAATGTTCGCACGCGAGACGCTAGAAAGGGATTGGCGGAAATTTTTCGCTGAACATCCCTACGTCCTATCGATGTCGCTACCCTTACTCTTGAGCCTACAGATATCATCCCACTCGACCAGGGCGGAATGAACCTGATTTCGTTTTCTACCCTCGTGACGTGCAACCGGTCCCTTTTTATGGGGCTATTTGAGATTAAGCGCCCAAGTACTTCAATCATTTCAACGCCACGGGCAAACACGGTGATCCTAAGTAGAGCGGCGGAAACCGCAATCCAGCAAACAGAGTCTTTTTTGGATGGCAATCCAATAATTATTCCAAGAAATGAGAAATATCTATTCTTGGGCAATCAAAAATACATGTTCATCATCATTGGTAGAAAGGGTGAACTCATAACAAAGCTTGGAGAACTATTCCAAGAGATGGTAAGTAATCGCCTTCCTAAAAATCTTCAGATTCTCCCATATGACAGCCTGCTCACAATGTTTGAATCTCGGCTGCGACCGAAAGTGCTAGTGCTATCGACAGTCGATGCAAGTGGCCGAGCGCCGTTGATCAGAATCCCAATTTCTGAAGACATTGTCAGACAGTTGAAAACCAGGCGGAATGGTTACGATATTGATTATCAACTTGCCGAGGCTGAGCTAGGCGATGCCGTTCATGGTTTTTTTGCAGGTTCATCATGCGGAGTTGCTGGAGCTGGCGGAGAAGCGATGGAGAA
>QHWY01000370.1 GCA_003223875.1 Acidobacteriota bacterium
GGGTCGCGGCAACCTTCTGGTGAGACTCCGTGTTCATCAGTGCATCTCCTGTGTTCGGCTCAGGGCGATACTGGCCAGAATTTGAACGATGCCAGCCTGAAGTGGTACAGTTAGTTTCCCGGTGTCCCGACTGGCGATCATATGCCGACTTAGGAACGATTTCCGGAAGGGGCGGTTCTCGTCCCCGACCTTTGAATTGGAACTGGCGGAATGGGTACGGCCTCTGGGCGAGCCAGATCGCAGCGAACCGACTCTGTAATAGGGTCGTCACGGAGCTCAATAGGCAATCGGTCGCACGATCCGATTGTCGGAAGATCGACGACTCCACTCTCTGGACCCTCCGCGAGGTGGAGGCAGTGTTGTTTATGGAAGGCTATTGAGCCCCAAGCCGTGTTCCGCCGACCGAGCGTAAACATGAAATCCACCGTTGCCGCAGCAGTGTAGCCTTCACTGATCTGCCGTCGACTTGGGTCATGCCGGAGGTGGGGTGTTCAACGCCCGATCGACGGCGACCTTCAGGGGTGGCAGGTCATCCGTAACCGTATTCCACAACGTCTCGATGTCGACGCGGTCATATTGATGTCGGAGCCAGTTGCCGATTCCGCGAATGTTATGCCACGGCAAGCCGGGGCATAACACGTCCGCCTGCGTACCAAGGCGGACTGCAGCTTCGCTGATCACCTGCAGTTTGCGTTCGACGGCGGCGATCGTTTTGGGCTCGCTCCGAAATGCAGCGAAGTCCATGTCCTCTGTAAATTGCTCAATGGCGATAATAGCGTCGCGTATGTCAGTGAGAGAAAGGGAAGGTTCGCTAAAAGGCAAGTACGGCCTCGCGCTCGGCCTTTTCGCGAACAATTTTCTTCAATGTTTTCGCTGGCGAAAGATCGACACGGACTCCCAGCAACTCCGTGAGGCGGTTTTCGATGCCAACCATGTCCACAAGGGTAAGGCGGCGTCCAGGCTCGAACTCGGCAATGATGTCTATATCGGATGATCCGCGAATTGCCGTACCGCGTGCATACGAGCCGTGCAGAAATAGGTGCTGCACGCCCGCAGCCTTCAATTCCGAGGCATACTCACGCAGTTTCGCGATAATTTCATCCCTATCCATACATACAATCTGCCATAGGCTGATGCGCCCGGCAACTTATGGCGGACCGCCGACGCTCGGTTGACATCTGCCGGAAGCGTTGCTCGCAGCGTTAAAGATGCACCGGCAGAAATCGAAGTTCGTGAAGCCGGAAGATTATGTGTTTACGAAGAAGCGACGGAACTTTGGTCGATCCGGATTTCCTCCGCCGGAATGTTTTGATCCGGCGATGGATAAGGCCGGAATCGATCGAGGGCTTCGGACGCACGGATTCCATATTTTCCGGCACACGGGAGGCTCAGTTGAGCCACGCGCGATTGTCGACGACTTCGGACGTTTACGTTCACACGAATGATGACGATTTGAAGAAGGCCGCAGAGGCGTTGGCAGGAACGGTTCAGAAGTTTTTGCCCACCACTGTACCCACCAACTGATTTTTTCTTGCCCACCAAGACAGGAGCGTTGATGTGATGAAGGTTAGAATCCAAAGGAAAAAGGCCACTTCGCAGTGAACTTCAGGATACGCCCGAGAGGATTCGAACCTCTGATCTCTGGTTCCGGAGTTGAATGATTAATTAGCTCGTCTTCTCTCTTCAGTGACTTAGCTACACCGTGTTCTATGCTGTTTTGGGGTGCTCCGGGGTGTTTTGTTCCCGACTTGTTCGTGAGTTTGTTCGCGACTTTTGGTTGTGAAGATGCGTATGTCCGAGAAATCCTTTCTTGGACGGCTGCCGGTTAACAGTTTCGCAGATCATTAATAAGTTGTGGTTCTTCGAGTGCATGACTCATGACTGCCTTGACAGTTTCTTTGACCAGCCGTAATGCATGCTTGTAGCTCTTGAGAGCGGCCATTTCTCCCCGATCAAAATTTGGGGCGGTCCCATGTGCTATTTGGCTACGACAGGAATACATCTTGGTCCAGATTTTTCCGGGTCTAGTCTCGTTAAATGCTGAATAATCCAATCGGGACGACCACCTATTTTCAAGCAATGCCAATTTCGTCTTAACCTGCCGTGTGATTGAATCGTATCTATCATCAGGTTTCGGAGCATGGGTAAGGAGCGATTCAAGCAACCCGAAGTAGCCCAAGAACCGCAGCGGGGAATGAAAAGGAAGCGTCTTCAGTTGATAGAGTTGGTTTAACAGGGGCTGGAGCGGAATCAGTTTTTCATCATGGCTCTGAAGCTGACGAAGTAGCCTTGCAATCACGTCAATGTCTCTGCGTGTCACCTGGATAAAGAATTCCTGATCATCAAATGCGCCTCCCTGCAACACCTGGAAGACCCGTGACGGCTGCACAGAGAATCCCTTGGTAATTGCGTCCCATTGGAAGAATTTAAAACCCACCTCTAATTCAACAGGTGCGAGATCAAGCACATACTCCAACGGCGGAAAACGTTCTTCTAAAATCGGAAACGTCAGGACAAAATATCGCCATTGATCCGGCGGTAACAGAACGAGTTCCCCAGTTATGTGTGCCCACTGATACTCCCACAGCCCCTGGCGATGCGTGCGCACCACGTTAAAAGAGGTTCAATAGTCTGCTTGATTTGGGCGATTTCTCTTTCGATTGCACGTCGCAACTCGTGCCACTCACCAAGCTTAACTGCCTCTGCGTCAACGATCTGGTGAATGTTCATGACAAACGCATAATTTTGAGAAAGGGACGGTTCATCATCCCGAGTCAGCGTCAATATTTCACCGGGCGAGAGACTTATCTGAGGCATATTTCCTGATGATTAAATCTGCTGAAGGCGCGCGTTCAACTTTATAAACCATCGTCAAGGGAGAGACTTATCTTACTCTCCATTAACGGTAATGCCTGAAGAGCCTCTCCATTCAAAAACAGCAGATCAAACGCGAAGAACAGACACTCTCGGCGACGAAACAGCAGATCATTGAATACCGACCGGAGGATAGATTCTTTATCTGTAACTTCTCCGCGTTTCGCGGAGAAGTTACAAAAATAACACCGAAGCTATGCGCCGAAAGCTGACCGCTGAAAGCACGCGGCAGCCGAATCCTTCACGTTTGGTTGCGGCCACAGGCCGCGCTAGTCATTTCAAGCGGGGTGAGTTGGCGACCCGATGTCACATAAGGGCTTATGTGGCTTGAGCGCAGGCCGCGGACGCAGCCCGGGACGCGGAGGATTTAAGGACGAAAATTTCCGGATTCAAAAGAACAGCGCAGCGATCAGGATCCGCGTGCGATCGCTGGGCACACCCGGCCCAAACTACAGTGCCCGGAGTGCCCGCGGCCATGCTTGACACTGAAGGGGTTCGCATATACGATCGGGCTAATTATTCCGATTGTTGCGATTGGTGCGAATGATCAAACAAACAGTTCGTGATCCGAACTGGTCTTTTGTGTAGAACGAATTTGGAAGGAAAGGAGCTCATATATGAGCCATCGCTTGCTTGCTTTAACTGGTACGTTCGTGGGCGTGATCCTGGTGGCGCTGGTTGCGCAGTTTCCGGTCACTGCACAGACTCAATCATCCGCCGCGAAAGCACCAGCAGCCGCAAAGGCCTGGACACCGCCACGCACTCCAGATGGCAAGCCCGAC
>QHWY01000371.1 GCA_003223875.1 Acidobacteriota bacterium
CGATGATGAAATGAACATGTAATCCCTTTTGCTTTAGCAACTCGGATTGCCGTTCTATCGGCGTGAGCCATTCGACGTCTCTTTCGCCGACATGCATGTAGATACATAGCGGCTTCAGAGCATTCATTTTCGACTCGCTTTCGTCGGGTAAATAGCCGGGGAATCCTGTCACTGACCGAAAGTATTGCGGATACATCGCAGCAATATGGAACGCGCTCAGCCCGCCGTTGGATGCGCCGGCGATGTGCAGTTTTCCGTCTTGAATCTTGTAGTCCCTTAGAATCTGGTCCAGGAATTCAGGAAAGATCGCATCTGCCCCGCGTTCGAAAAAGAAATGGTTCGCCGGAGCGATCGGGCTCACCACAATGTATCCACGGGCTTCTGCATCTAGCAGCCAGTTTCGCTCGAGCATGTTGTTGACGGCATCCAGATTCTGGCGTCCGCCCGCAAACGCAAGGATGGCAGGATACGCTCGAGCGGGGTCGTAGGCATTGGGCAGAACGACCTTGTACCGGATGGTGATGCCCCCAAACCGTCCGGCCTTGGCGATCGTCTCGGCGTGTGCCTGAGGGATTGCCAGCACGATCATTGAGAAAAAGACGATCGTACGTAGCATTCCCCTCCTCGCAGAGGAGAGCGCGAAGCGCGAGCCCGATAGGGCGAAGCCTGAATAGTGGATGCGCCGAGCGAAGCGAAGGCGCAGACGGGGTGGTCGGTTCGGAGCCAAAGTTGCGCCGGGCTGACCACCCCGGCGCTCAGCCTGCGGCTGCGCGCCTCCCCTCCTCTGCGAGGAGGGGAATGTTAATGTTAAGCCTTGACTTGAAAAAGTGTGCATGGTAGCAAACATCGTCGTAATTATTGATTAGCTTGAAATTAAACCCTAGGGAATTGATACTTCCACCGGAGGCTGACATGGTTCTATTTCTCGTCCTGATACTCGTATTCAGTGTCCCAGCGTTTTCGCAGCAGGGCGCCGCTATCGAGCGCGGATTGCAGGCTGGCACCGGAGCCGGCGTCGAACAGGTGCTCACGCAATCGACGGATATTGCCGGAGAATGGGTCGTCCGAAACTGGCAAAATCGGATGGAGCGGAGTACGGGCCCCGCGCTTGGCGATTATTTGGGCATGCCGCTCAATGAGGCAGGACGTTTGAGAGCCGAGACATTTGACGCCGGTGAATGGAGCGTGCAAGATTTGCAGTGCAGGCCCCATCCGGTTCCCTATCAGTGGCGCGCTCAAGGTGCAATGCGGATCACGAAAGAAACCGACCCGGTTTCACGTGAATTGGTGGCGTATCACGTGCAATATGTGCGGTCATTAGACCGCGCGATCTATATGGATGGACGCCCGCATCCTCCCGATTACGCGCCTCACACCTGGGAAGGTTTCTCGACCGGCCATTTCGAAGGAAACGATCTCGTCATCACCACAACGCACCTGAAGGAGTCCTACATCCGGCGGAACGGACCAATGATGAGCGATCAGGCCAAGGCAACCGAATGGATCTCTCGGCACGGAGGGTATCTAACGATCACCACGTACATCGAGGATCCTCAATACCTGGAAGAGCCGTTCATTCAGTCGGTAACGTACCAGTGGGAGCCGCACACGGAGTTAGAATACTTCCCTTGCACGATTGTCAACGAGAACATCTCGAATAAGATTCCGCATTTCCTGCCGGGAAAGAACCCCTGGTTGAGGGAATTCTCGGAGCAGGAAGGGCTGCCGTACGAAGCGACCCGCGGCGGCGCGGAAACGATGTATCCGGAGTATCGGGCGAAAATGAAGAACATGAAAGTGGCGCCGCTGAAGCCCACACCCAGAGCGTTTTAGCCGGAGTAACAATGCGTAGAACAGGGTTTAGCTTTTTGATCGTTTTGATCTTGGTTTTTCTTTGTGACGGTTACGCCCAACAAAATCCGAATCGCGGCGATGGGGAACTACACATCCTCCCTGTCCAAGGAAACATCTACATGATCGTTGGCGCCGGCGCCAACATTACTGTTTCGGTAGGCTACGACGGGACGTTGCTGGTGGATACCGGTTCAGAGCAGATGACCGATAAAGTTCTGGCCGTCATCAAGCAGCTTGCCGTCACGGTATCGGGCACGCCGTACCCGCCGAGTCCTTGCGTCGGCCTCCGTTGTCCTGGAGGGGCTGGTTCCGGATCTTTTAACCATTGGGGATGGTCGAGCCCGGCAATCAATACCATCATCGCTTCACCGGCTCCGGTAAAACCTATTCGCTACATCATCAATACCAGCATCGACACCGATCACACGGGGGGTAACGCCAAAATCGCGAAGTCCGGCGTCACCTTTACCGGTGGAAACGTCGCGCGAGGTCCCGGAGGTTCGGGAGAAACGGCCGAGGTCTGGGCCTTTGAGACGGTCCTCAACCGCATGACGGAAAGCAAGGCTCCGGAAACGGCATGGCCTGCGGAGACCTACTACACGCCGTCATATAAGTGGAATGGATTCTTTAACGGCGAGGGCATCCAGTTGTTCCACACGCCGGCAGCGCACACGGACGGTGACACGATTGTTTACTTCCGCTATTCCGACGTCATCAGCACGGGAGACGTATTCTCGATGGCAAGCTATCCTCTTATTGACGTTGCAAAGGGCGGCACAATCCAAGGGACTATCGACGCACTCAATAAAATCTTGGATCTTGCTATTCCGCAATTCCGGTCACAGGGCGGAACCTACATCATTCCGGGACATGGACGGCTGTGCGATGAAGGTGATGTCGCGAACTATCGAAATATGGTTGTCAAGATTCGCGATCGTATTCAAGATATGATCAAGAACGACATGACGCTGCAGCAAATCAAGGCCGCCAGACCAACGCTCGATTATGACGGCCGGTATGGTTCACCAGATGCATTTATTGAGGCGACCTATCGCAGCCTCACTCAAAGACGATAGTATGCAATCAAGCATTAAGTCCCGCTATGGATTATGTTGACTCGACGAGGTCGGCCCGCGCAGCGCAAGCGCGACAGCGCGCAGCCTCAAGAGTGGAGTTGACGAGCTGCCAGAGCGGGGGTTGACAAGGACATTCTTTATAGGAGGAACATCGTGAAAATGAAAACGGTAGTTCTGGTTCTTGCCGGCGCCTTCCTGTTTGGCGTGACGGCGTACGCTCATCATTCCTTTGCAAGCACGTACGACTTAGCAAAACAAGTGAAGATCGAAGGGAAAATGGTCCAGTTCTTGTTCCGTAATCCGCACTCCTTCGTGCACGTGGAAACGCCCGACGGCGAGCGGTGGTCCATCGAGTGGGCAGGCGGCGGCCAGTTGGCCGGAAACGGAATCGATCGGAACACTCTTAAGGTTGGCGATCCTGTGATCGTTTCGGGCAACCCCACGCGCACCGACGGAGAGCACAGGCTGCGGATGGTCACGTTAAAGCGGACAACGGATGGCCTCACATGGGGCAACCGTGAAGGCGAACGAGTCGATTAATTTTTTTGGACTGGTAGTAGGGCTTTGCACAAAAAATACATCGTGGGCGCTCATAGAGCGCCCCTACAGTTGCGCACCCCAAGCTGTAGGGGCGGTCTATGACCGCCCAGGATTTTTTGTGCAAAG
>QHWY01000372.1 GCA_003223875.1 Acidobacteriota bacterium
GGATGAGCATCGCCGCAAACTGATTGAAGAATACGGTCGCCGCTTTGGAGAGCACATCCCCTTGATCCGTCGAGAAGATGTAAAGGGGTTCGTGCACCGCAAGCCGGTGTGGCTGACGCGGACGCCGGGAATCACAAGGGTCCGGCGGCAGGCGGAGATAATGGAGACAGAGACCCGACGTTTCTACGAGCGCGCTGCCAGTAAAGTCAGCGACGCATCAACACGAAAGCTTTTGGGAGACTTGGCGGAAGCGGAGCGAAAGCATGTGACCCTGGCCGAGAACCTCCAACACGAATACCTGACTCCGGAAGTTGAAGCCCAGGAAGAGAAAGCCCATCGCCGGTTGTTCGTGCTGCAAATCGTGCAGCCGGGGCTGGCGGGACTGATGGATGGTTCGGTCTCAACGCTTGCGCCGGTTTTTGCGGCAGCGTTTGCAACCCACAGCAGCCACGCCGCCTTCGTGGTCGGCCTCGCCGCCAGCGTTGGAGCAGGAATTTCAATGGCGTTCGCTGAGGCAGCTTCTGATGACGGCAGCCTGACCGGCCGGGGCAAACCTTTGCTGCGTGGAATCGTCTGCGGATTAATGACCACAGCGGGAGGAATCGGTCACACGTTGCCATACTTGATTCCAGAGTTTCGAACCGCTACCGCCATTGCCGTTGTGATTGTGGCAATTGAACTCTTGGTCATCAGCTGGATTCGAAAACGGTATATGGATACGCCCTTTCTCCGCGCAGCATTTCAAGTGATCGTCGGAGGAGTGTTAGTGTTTCTGGTTGGGATCTGGATCGGGAGCTCGTAATCGGCGGGCTACTCGCCGCAACTTTCGTCTCGGAACGCCGGGCTCGCTGACCGCGGCGGCCAAGATGAACGATCGCGGCTGCAGCCTTCGCTCGGGAGCACTCACTCGAACGAGGGAGCAAGCAGCGCCCCGTCAGTGGCATCACAAAATCCCGCGGATGCGACGTGGCTGAGAAACCAGAGATTGGTGAGTGTTACCTATGAAAAAATTAAGATTACTTAGCTTGGTTGGAATCACGTCGATCGCTCTGGCTCAGGCCGGTTGGGCAGGCCACGCGGTTGGCATCGGTGTCGGTCCTCACTTCGGGGGCGGTATCGGCGGCTTTCATGGTGGCGCTTTGGCTGCCGGACACGTCGGAGGCGGAGTCGGCAGTCGCGGCGGTGGAGTCGGCTTTGGCGGATCGCACTTCTCAGGTGGCGTTCCTAACTTTGCCGGCGCAGGATCGCGGTTCTCTTCATTTGGGAGACCCTCATTCAGGCGACCTGCCAATGAAGGACAACCTAATCGAATCGTAACTCCCAACATCGCGCATAATGGTAACGCAATGCCATCTGCCACGCGTCCATCGCAAACACTTCCGCAACGCGGAGTGAGCGGACGGACGAACCACATCGCCGAACGTCATGACGCAAATTGGCACCACGACTGGGATCGGCGCCATGCACATTTCGATCACGGTCACTTCTTTGTCTTTATCAACGGCTTCTGGTGCGGGCTAGATGCCGGATTTTTTCCGTGGGATTACCTTCCCTATTATTCTAACGACTACTACCCGTACGACTACTACGCGGACGTTGACCCGTACGATAACAACGGGGCCACTTATGACATTGCACCAGCTGATAGCGCCACGGTCCAAGCCGTCCAGAGGCAGCTGTTGGACCTTGGCTATTACAACGGCTCCATCGACGGCGTTTTCGGACCATCCACCCGCGATGCGGTGGCGAAATACCAAATCGCTAAGCAACTAAATGTAACCGGGAGTCTGTCGCCCGACACTCTACAGTCGCTTAACTTGCCGCAGGGAACGGCCAGTTGAACCACATCCGATCATGGTGAAACGACGGCTCGTTGTAACAAGAAGCATCGGACAATCCATAAATTGCGGAAGGTGTGACCTATGAGAACAGAAGACATGAAAGCGGAATCTAAGCCCGATATGAAAACAAAGTGCCTCGGTAACACCGATTTGTTCATAACACCCATCGGCTTCGGCGCCTGGGCTATCGGCGGATCGGGTTGGGAATTTGGTTGGGGCGAGCAGGATGACAAGGCGTCCGTCGCGGCGATCCATCGCGCGCTCGACCTTGGCGTTAACTGGATCGACACGGCCGCCGTTTATGGAATGGGCCACTCCGAGGAAGTCGTCGGATCTGCGCTAAGGACCTGGCTCGGACCTCGGCCATACGTTTTCACCAAATGTGGTCTGCGGTGGGACGAACAGGGCTACGTTCACCGAAACTTGAAGGCGGAGTCCATTCGCCGCGAGTGCGAAGATAGTCTGCTTCGGCTGAATGTGGATGTAATCGACCTGTATCAGATTCACTGGCCGACGGACGACTTGGAAGAAGGCTGGACTGCGATGGCTCAACTGCAAAAAGAAGGGAAGGTCCGATGGATCGGTGCATCCAACTTTAATGTCGAGGAAATGAGCCGCGCGCAGGCGATTGCCCCCATCACTTCTTTGCAGCCTCCGTATTCGCTAGTTAATCGCGAAGTCGAGCACGAAACCCTGCCTTACTGCCGATCGGAGGGACTTGGCGTGATTGTCTATTCGCCAATGGCATCCGGGTTGTTGACCGGTGCGATGACTCGCACACGAGCAGCAAATTTGCCCTCCAGCGATTGGCGCAGTCGCGACGTCGAGTTCCATGAACCGAGGCTTTCGAAAAACCTCGCGCTGGTTGAGCGCTTACGAGAAGTCGGTCAACGTCATGGAAGTCCTCCGGGACAGGTCGCCATTGCGTGGACGCTGCACAATCCTGCCGTAACCGGCGCGATCGTCGGGTCACGCAGCGCCGAGCAAGTCGAAAGAAACGTTGGCGCTGCTGAGCTTTATCTCACGGATGAAGAAATTGCGGAGATCGAGGGGAGAAATATCTACGAAGCAAAATTAGTCACGGCAGCTTGAAAGAGGAAACAAATGAAAATTGGATTCATTGGTTTGGGCATAATGGGCAGTCGTATGGCTGCGAATCTGCAGAAGAATGGCCATTCATTGGTCGTGTTCAATCGCACTCGCGCCAAGGCAGAGCCGTTGCTCGGTCCCTGCGGGACGTTTTCAGATTCGCCGGCAAAACTTGCCGAACAAGTGGACATCTTGTTCACGATGCTCGCTCACCCGGACGCGGTCGAACAAGCAGCTCTGGGCGCCAATGGATTTCTGGATCACCTTCTATCAAATGCACTTTGGGTCGATTGCAGTTCGGTGAATCCGTCGTTCTCGAAAAAGATGGCCGCTGAAGCAGCGCGCCGCGAAGTTCATTTTGTCGACGCGCCGGTGACTGGCTCCGCTCCCGCTGCCGCGGAAGGGAAGCTCATTTTTTGGGTTGGAGCTGATGCGCCCGACTTGGAGAAAATTCGTCCGCTGCTGCTGTGCATGGGCAACAAAATTGTTCACACTGGCGGACAGGGGATGGGCACTTCTATGAAAATGGTGGTCAATCTGTTATTGGGCACAGGAATGGCCGCGTTCGCCGAAGCGATGGCATTGGGTGAAGGTCTCGGAATCTCGCGCAAGATGCTGTTTGATTCTCTGCTCGGCACACCCCCGGTCGCGCCGTTTCTTGCATCGAAGCGGGCGAAAATCGAGAGCGGAAATTACGAAACCGAATTTCCCTTGCGCTGGATGCAAAAGGACATGCATCTCGCATC
>QHWY01000020.1 GCA_003223875.1 Acidobacteriota bacterium
CTGGCGGGCACATTGAGCGGCGTCGAGATGGGACTGTCTCTGGCGGGCATACCACATAAGAAAGGCGGCGTGGCCGCCGCGCTGGAGTACTTGGCCACTACGGCCAAGGGACTGGCCACAGTAAAATAACAAAGCCACTTGTGACCAGATGACGGCTTGTGAGCCCAGGAAATAGGGAGCTTGCTCCCCATGGGCTTTGCACAAAAAATCCTGGGCGGTCATAGACCGCCCCTACAGCTTGGGGTGCGCAACTGTAGGGGCGCTCTATGAGCGCCCACGATGTATTTTTTGTGCAAAGCGCTCCCCATGTCACTTCTTTGCGTACCTCACGTTTCGTCAATGGCATCGCCGCTGATCCCAACGATCGCCTGTCGAGATGCGCCTTCTACTGCTTCCGCACCGGCACAGTCGCATTCGCGTTCGGCAAATACTCAAACGCTCCTATATCGATGGCTCGACCGACGGGCCGCAGCACGCTATCGAAGTCATTAACAACTATAGAGAGGTTGACACCGGCATCTATAGCAGGCGAACCCGATTGAAGGTGGAAATTTCCGCCGGCTGCATCGACAAAACGAGGGTCGAGCCTCCAGATGTCGTTCGGATAAGGGATACCGGGGGTCTGATAAGCCAAATTGTTACCGACATCGCTACTCAAATCCTGTCCACTAGAGTAATCGCCACAGACGCGAACATTGCTGAAATATGGTTGATTGAGGGTATGAAAGATATTGTTCCTGACTTCGATTCCCGGAGCATTGCAAGCGTCGATACCGAAGTCCAGCAGATTGTAAAACGTGTTGTTGACAATGTGGACACCGACTTGCGAACCCGCCGTGCCGTGAACCACAAAGCCGCGACACATATTGTGAAC
Organism: Acidobacteriota bacterium; assembly: GCA_003223875.1. GTDB lineage: Bacteria > Acidobacteriota > Terriglobia > 20CM-2-55-15 > 20CM-2-55-15 > 20CM-2-55-15. Next base: position 875 of record QHWY01000020.1, read on the forward strand.
CACATTGTTTCTGATAATGAAGTTCTGAACTCCACCTAAGCCTTCAATGTTCGATGCCTGAAAGCACCGGGGGGCGCCCAATTGCGGAATGCTGCATGTGTTTTGTTCGTAAACAATATCGATAGCTTGCGCGTTTTGCGCAACTTGCAAACAATCGATATGGGGGTCTCTGTTTTCCGGGTCAGTGATCAGGATATCGTGGACGAAGTTCCCACTGATGGTCAGCCTCATTCCATCGATGTATATACCATCGGCATCGATAAAGCCCGGAATGTTCGTCCATCCTGAGTGATACTGGACGGTCCGGCTGATGTCATTACTGGCAATCACGTGATCTGCGCCGTGCGCCCAGATCCCTACTCCTCCTGCGTGAACGATGCGGTTGCCAATGAGACTGTTAAAGGAGGAGGAGCCTCCTAGACAGATTCCCCAGGCTGCCACGTCGTGAATGTAGTTATTTCGGACTTGGTTCGATTCTCCTGAGCTGAAGAATGCCGCTTGATCACAGTCATCACCATTCGCAGTTGTGTTGGCTACTTCGAAACCATCAATCTGAATAAAGCTTGCATTGATCGTGAAACCTTTCATCACGACGGTCCCTTGCGCTCGGAACGTGATGGGATAGCGCTGAGTTCCGGAACGGCTCATTTGCACTCGTTCATCGTAAGTGCTCGCATTTACATTGACGGTCGCGCCCGGTCCAATAGTATTGGCGGCTTTCTGGATCGTCTTCCACGGTGCGGATGAGTTCCCAGGATTAGAATCATTACCGTTTATCCCATCGACATAAAAGACGGGCTTGTAAGTAACGGTGAGCGTTGCCGCCGATCGATTTCCTGCGACATCGCTGGCTTCTGCAGTCAGAACGTTGGGTCCGGGATTCAATGTGAGACCGCACGAGAAAGGAGATTGTACCGGTACGGCGGATGGCGTGCTATTGCAAGTAACGCTCGCCACGCCGGAAAGCGCGTCGGTGGCGGTTCCCGTCATTGTTACCGGCGATGTGAACAGAGTTGCGCCGTTGGCTGGGGACGTGATCGCCAACACCGGTGGCGTTTTGTCGATCTTGATCCCACTGGCTGAAACCGCTGCGCTCACGTTTCCAGCCTTGTCGGTGCAGGTACCAGAGGCCGACTGGTTGGTTCCTTCGTTAGCAAGCGTCACATCTGGCGTGCAGCTCGCAATGCCGGAAAGACCGTCTTGGCCTGTGAAGCTCACCGTCACATTTGTGTTGTTCCAGGCTGCCGTGTTCGGTTGCGGTGTGGCGGCCGCCTGTGCCGTCGGCGGCGTCTTGTCCAGACCGATCAGCACCGTGGCTTGAGCCGTGTTTCCCGCGTTATCGATCGCTGTTCCCGTGATCATTTGGCTGGCCGCTTCGTCCGTCACGGTGATCGGTGAAGGGCAGGTCATGATGCCGCTGGTGGTGTCCGCGCAGGTAAAGCGCACAACGAGTTGTACCAGCCCGCCCCGTTGGCAGCCCGGTCAGGCGAAGCGGTGATCGGGGGCGGTGTATCGTCCACACCGATGATTTGAAGCGTGAGGCTTCCGCCGGGCTTTCCGCGCAACTCGACGCTGAGCTCGTTTCGGGCCACCAGTGTCACGGCCTTGGTGAGTCGCACCCGCTTCTTAAAATTGCTTTCCCTAAAAACATACGCGCCGTTGAGCCTGATGACCGCGCTTGAAACCCCGGTGCTATCGATCTGCAGGGTATAGGTTGTATTGGGATCCAAAATGGAGAATGTCTGAGTAACGGGATCCGGCTTGCCCTTGTCGCGGACATACCGGGCCGGTCCAAAGGTCACGAATGTCCCGGCCCAGAGGTTGGGCGCAAGAATCGCGAGCAATCCGGCCAATGCCAACCGTCTGCAAATCGATTTCAAGAAAGCCATAATTACGAGTCTCATGCTGCTGTCACCCAACCACGCAGGACGTCGTGTCCCGCAATGACCCAAGCCACCCAGAACGTAATCCCCGAGCTGGCAGCGGTGGCCTGGATCTGGTCCTCTACAAAATTGCCGACGAGTGATGTGACGATCCCCGCCCAGCACGGCAAAGACCGAACATTCGGGTACCGTAATTCTTTGATTTGTTGAGGGGTAGTTAGGTTGTCCGGTCTTCCGGCTCGTGAATCGAAGTTCCGATGTGAAGGGCAGTTCCGTGAAGTGGTCACAGAATGCACACCCGCGCACTTTTACGCCCCGCCGCTCCAACAAAACCGTGCTGCGCGTATTTCTCATTACCAGCACCCGTGCGCCGCAGCGTCGTTTCATCGATACGCCAGGTGACGCCGTACAGCGCCGCCAGATCTGCGTCGAGCATGACCTGCCGGATGTTTAATCGAGTGATCCGAGGCCAAACTACACCTCAATCGGACCCGCGCGCTTGTATTATTGCAGCGCTTCTTTGATTTTCTGGAACTCGACCGAGTCCGACCGGTAGCTTTCTTTGTGTGGCAGATACTCGATCTCAGTGAATTCGTTTAGTAGTCGTTCGCCCAATTTCTCCTCCGGACGGAATACGGTAGGCACTCTTGAAACCGACTGATCTTTAGCGAGGGAGTCTAGGAAAGCGATGAAGCCGTAGGGATCGAATCCGGCTTTCCATGCGTATTGGACCCCAAGTTGATCGGCCTCCTTTTGATACTTCTCGACCGGTTCGACGAGTGCGCGGTCGACGAGCGTGCCTAAGCCCTGAAGTCCATAATTGACGCCGTAATACGTTCCCGCATTACTAAACCCTCCCGTAAACAACCCCGTCGTCACCTGCGCCGCCGGCACAAAGAGCTTTGACATAAACGAGCGTTTGGATGCGCGCGTTCCGTGGCGAGATGCGATGCGGGCAATCTCGCGCGACATGACGCCGGCCAACTGAGCCTCTGTTTCAGCAGCTCGAATCAAACCAAAGGGTATATAAAGGAAGCCGCCGGGCAGCGTAATAGGAGCGATGTTGGGACTGTCGATAACCGTGACGTGGAGCGGTACTTTCAGATCTGAGCTCTCGGCAATCTTGCCGGCGAGCTCCCGCACATAGTGCTGAATATCCAGATCCTGCAGCGGGCTTGGCATCAAACCACTGGATGTCATCTGCTGCGCAGCCTGTTGTCCAACCGCGATATCTTCCTCGGGCTGCTTGACGATCCGGCGGTAACCGATATCGTCAATATCGCCGTGCTTGCGTTTGCGAGCCCGACCGTCTTCAATACGACGAGCGATTTCATCGCGGCGCTTGGGCCAATGCTCGATCAGGTGTAGTTTGGCTAGTTTTACTTCAAAGGCGGCTGGAATGAGGTGATCGCACTCGATCGCGCTGTTCCGAATCGCGTGCTCCAGGTCGGCAATTTGAACGTGGAGAGTCTCGCGCCGCGCAGCCATCGAGTCCGTGTCTCGGGATGCAGATCCATTGATTTCCTTCAATTCTTTCCGCGCTGTGGACTGCGCGCGTTGCGAATGCTTCCGCGCATCACGGCATTGATTAATCTTCTCGTCTCGTTCCCGTTCAATCGCGGATCTGACCGGCCTCAATTGGGCTCGAGAATTCGCAGCAAGCCGAGCGGCTTCTTGGAACGCGACATAGGGCTGCTCGAGTTGCACCTCGATGGGCACCCAATCGGCTTGCTGTGCGGCGGCTGTGAAGCGTAATGACAACGTTACCACCAGGACGGAGCACTTCGGAGTCACATGTCCTCCTATGCATTCAGCGTGCACGAAGCGCCTGGATGCAATCTGAAGTTGACGCACCTGCGGCGAAAAGGTAACAAAAGGGCTCATTGGAGGCTATCCGCATACAGAAGCGTTGCGCATGACGGAGCGCTTCGGGCGCACCGATTTCGGCCACCTGGAAATCGCAGTGACGTTCGATGAATCCCAAGGCTTACAACAAGACCTGGACATTCCAACTCAGCGCGCGGTTGGCTGCCGACACGGAAATGATGGAAGCCGTCTGCAATTTTTCCGCAGTCGGAGACCAAGTTTTCCGGCACCGGACTGTCCTACCAGTTCATCCGGGACGACCATGGCATCGCGACCCACGTCGTTGAGGGTCATATATCTGGTGACTACAAGTTCGAACGCCAGAAGTGACCTCGGAGACTGCGTTGGGAATGGTGGCCGCGCCGTCCAAGCGGTGCGCGATTTGATGCCACGGCGCGCGTAGCGTGCGGATTTCCCGCACTACGCGCTCCTGCACACTTCACATCCGAGCGTTTGCGCTTTCCCATATATACTGACCCCAGCCGGGAAGGACGATCAAATCCCGGCGGACTCCCGAACAGGAGAACAGGCAATGGAAAGTGTCATCGCAAAATTGCTCCAGGATTTCGAACAGGGAAAGATGAACCGGCGGCAGCTCATTCAGAGCTTAAGTGTGGCGGCAGCAGCGGCGGCCGGGACGGCGCCGGCAGCCAGGGCCGCGGGCAAGCCGCTCGAGGCCCTCTACGTCAACCACATCTCTTATCAGGTGAACGATTACAAGAAGGTCCGCGACTTCTATGTGGATCTCCTGGGGATGAAGATCACCGAGGACGACGGAAAGCAGTGCCGTCTGGTGTTCGGCAATAACATACTGATCCCCCGGAACCGGGCTAACGGCGGTCCGGCCAAAGTGGATCACATCGCCTACACCATTACGAACTGGGACACGGAGAAGGATGGGTTGGAGGCCGAGCTAAAGCGCCGCAAATTGGAGTACACGGGGAGCGCCAAGACCAGCTTCCAGGTCAAGGACCCAGAGGGGATGGGAGTCCAGTTCGGCGGATTGCATCAATGATAAGGTCGGCAGTGAGGGTGTTAGCGACGACGGCATCAGGATAAGCTTCGCTTCGTACCAGTGGCGGCAGCACGGTCGCGGCCCGTGTCAGACGCCGATGGCTGAATGATTTTAGTAAATCCGCCAGCCAGACGATTGGTGCGCCTAGGTTCCCGACGGCGGTTGTGAGGAAACGTTCGAGTCCAACTGGGCTGCGGCAAGACCATACCACGCCACTGCGGCGAGTAGTCAGGGAAACAGTGAACTGGCCTTGAAGCACGCCATCCATGACCGGAACAGCTGCCCCCGTAACCGCCAGCCGCCTGGAATCGAAGGGGCCATTAGGTTTGCACCTTGCATGTAAGCGAGGTGTCCAGTAGACGCATAAATCGGGCGGCCCCCCCGATCGGATCAGATTTTTGTAAACAGTCACTAATGTAGTGGTACCGGCTCAATCGGATCAGCTGCAAATACTTCTATGACCGCCGCGACAATTGCCGACCCTTATCTTTGGGAGGCGGCGCCGGCTTTCGGCATGTAATAGCCCGTGCGAGCTCTGGGTTTGAACCTTTTGTCGGCGAGGTCGATACGGATCCTTCTGAAGGTACCGTCCATTTTCGAATTGCTCGGACGGTAACCAATTTGGTACTGCGAGCGGAGTTCATCGTGAATGTCGAGGAAACTACCCGCGAGATCCTGAAGCTTGAGCGGAAAGAATGATTTTCCGCCGGTCTCTTCTGAAAATTTCTTCAACGTCTTGTCCCCGCGCTCCTGCTCTTTCGAGCCAAAATATGCGGTGGAATTTGTGCTGATGGCGTAAATCGTAATGTCGTTCTTTTGTGCGGCCTCTAATGTTTCCGTAAGCGAAACGCGGCTGGAATTGTCATCGCCATCGGTGATCAGAATCACAACTCGCCGGCCGGATTGTCCCTTCAGTTTTTGACTCACGGCCAAATAGATCGCGTCATAAAGCGAGGTCCCGCCACCTGCGCGAATCTTTCGGACAGCATCGGCGAGTTTTTCCGGATCATCGGTAAAGTCTTGCAACAGATCCACACCGGAATCGAAGCTGATGATCAAGGCCTTATCTTTGGTGCGCTGAAGCGTGGAGTAAAAGAACTCGATCGCGGCTTCCTGTTCGAATCGCAACTTGTCACGAACACTTCCGCTGGTGTCGACCAGGAGCGCGATGGTGAGCGGCAAGTCGGTTTCACTGCTGAAGTTCGTTATCATCTGCGCTTTTTCGTCTTCAGAAACGCGGAAGTCATCTTTGCGCAAATTCGTGACGAATTTGCCCTTTCTGTCGGCAACAGTGAAAAGGATATTGACGAGATCGACGTTTACCGAAATCGTTTGATCGTCCGTGGGCTTGGGGGACTGCTCTACCGGTCTTTGCTTTTGCTGACCTCTTTGTGCGGCGGCAAAACTCGACATCGCCGCGCATACTAGCAGACCCATAACCAGCCGTCTCATAAGTGTTCGATTATAACATCGCCCGGAATTGCTGCTCATCAAGGATATCAACCCCCAATTTCTGGGCCTTTTCCAACTTGGAGCCCGCGTCCCGGCCGGCAATAACGAAGCTGGTTTTCTTACTGACCGACGAACTGACACGACCGCCTCGAGCTTCAATCAGGGCAGCCGCTTCTTCGCGCGTCATCGTCTCGAGTGTTCCCGTCAAGACGACAATCTTTCCCGAGAAGACTTGGGCTGCCTTGGGCTCTTCGACGATATCCGCCGCCATTGGCAAGCCTGCCGCGCGTAGTCTTTCGACCAGGGCTCTGTTCTCCGGTTGGCGGAAAAATTTGTATATGCTTTCGGCTAACTTCGGTCCGACTTCGTATACCCGCTCCAGCTCTTCCTGCGACGCCTGCTCGAGTCGTTCGATTGACCCAAAATGCCGGGCGAGAATCTGAGCGGTTCGTTCGCCGACGTGCCGAATTCCGAGGCCAAACAGGAAGCGCCAGAATTCGAGGGACCGGCTGGCATCGATTTCTCGAAGCAAATTTTCGGCGGACTTACGCCCCATCCGCTCCAGATCTTCAAGCTGATTCTGCGTCAGATGATACAAATCCGAGACGTCATGCACGAGATCCTTTGCGACAAGCTGATCGACAAGCCGCTCACCCAGCCCGTCAATTTTCATCGCCCTTCGGCTCGCCCAGTGAAGCAGGGATTCTTTCAATTTGGCCGGGCATGTCTGCGACAGGCATCGTCGTACCGCTTCCCCTTCTTCGCGGTAGACTTCACCTCCGCAGACGGGACAACGCGATGGCATCTCGAACGGGACGCGATCCGGCGGCCTCTCGACGACGGCGACGACCTTCGGTATCACATCGCCGCCGCGCTCGAGCAAAACCCGATCGTTGATTTGCAAACCGAGCCTGCCGATTTCATCTTCATTGTGAAGCGTGGCGTTCCGGATGGTCGTGCCGCCAAGCTGCACCGGTTCCAGCTCGGCTACCGGTGTGAGCGCGCCGGTGCGCCCGACCTGCACGCGGATATTCACGAGCCGCGTTGTGGCTTGCCGCGCGGGAAATTTTACAGCGATCGCCCATCTGGGGGATTTCGACGTACTGCCGAGCTTGGCCTGCAGATCAATCGAATTCACCTTTACGACAACGCCATCGATTTCATAATCGAGATCATCGCGATGCGCTTCCCAGTGCTGGAAAAAATCGATCACTTCCTGGAGCGAATGGCAAAGCTTCCGATGCGGATTCACTTTCAAGCCGAGGCTTGTAATCCATTTGAGATTTTCCGACTGCAGATGTCGAGTGGGGTGAATCCAGTATCCATAAAAATCCAGCGGCCGCCGGGCGACGATGTTCGGATCCAATTGCCGCAGCGATCCGGCAGCAGCGTTCCGTGGATTGGCAAATCGCGGCTCATCGGCTTGCTCGCGCTGCTCGTTGAGCTGACGAAATGCTTTTAGACCCAGAAAGACCTCACCTCGAATTTCAACCGAGACGTCCTCATGCAGCCGGAGCGGCACAGAGCGGATCGTCCGGACATTACCGGTAACAACCTCACCGGTTCTGCCGTCTCCGCGGGTGACACCTTTACTGAGCACCCCGTTTTCGTAGATGAGCGCAACGCTGAGTCCATCGATCTTGAGCTCCGTGACGTAATCGACCGCATCGGAGCCAGCAAGCTGACTGACCCGGCGATGCCAATCGCGCAGCTCTTCCTCCGAATACGCATTTTCCAGACTCAGCATAGGCCGCGCAAAGACGTGGGTCGGAAACGCCTTGGCCGGTTCGCCGCCCACGCGCTGCGTAGGCGAATCAGGAGTAACGAGTTCCGGATGCTCTTGCTCGAGCTTCTGTAGCTCGCGCAAGAGCTGATCGAATTCGTAGTCGGAAATCGTCGGCTGGTCTAAAACGTAATATCGGTGCTCGTGCTCGCGAATTTGATTTCTAATGTGCTCGATCCGATCCGCTAAGCTTGGGTTGGTTGGATTTCTGCGACGCATGCTCAGCGTCGAAACTCCGTACCTGGTTTCCACTCCGGCCAGTTCTCGGCATTCGCGACCGCTAAGGCGACCTGGAGCAGAACACGCGCATCGTCGGCGGCGGCTTTCATATCCCAGTTCGGATCGAATTTATCGGAAGGCTTGTGATAGCGCTTCGCGGTGTATTCTTTGTAGTCCTCAGGCGTGACACTTTTCGTGAAGAGCGCAGGCACACCTTTTTTAGCGAAACTAAATTGATCGGACCGGAAGTAATGGCCCGCCTCGGGGGCTTGATCCGGTATCACCGTCCTTCCTTGATGCGCGACAACGTCTCGCAGTATGTCTTCCAGAGTCGTATAACCAAACCCGATGACTTCGATGTGATTATCATTTCGGCCGTAAACGTTCGCTCCATCGATGTTGATATTGGCCAGCGTCTTGGCTAGCGGAAAAATCGGATTCTCGGCATAGTAATCCGAACCGAGCAAACCTTGCTCTTCACCGGTTACCGCCATGAAAACCAGCGAACGTTTAGGCCTGGGTTGGAGCTTGGCGGCACTTCGAGCGATTTCCATCATCGACGCGACGCCCGACGCATTGTCGACTGCGCCGTGATAAATGTTCTCGCCATTTTGGTCTTCGCCAATACCAAGGTGATCCCAATGTGCAGTGAAGATCACATATTCGCCGGGCTTCTCGGACCCTTCGAGGACACCAATCACATTTTTCGAATCAACGGTGCGCATCTCCTGCTTGACGTCGACCAAAGCTTGGATTCCGAGCGGAACCGGTTTGAAATCTTTCTGCAGCGCTTTATTCTTCATCTCTTCGAAATCAAGTCCCGCGGATTTAAATACTGCCGCAGCCACGGTCCGCGTAATCCAGCCTTGAATCGGAACCGTCGACGCGCCCTTGTCCGGTCTCACAATATCGAACTGCTCTCCGGACCACGAACCCCGCACGACTTCCCATGGATAACTCGCAAGCTCTGTCTCATGGATGATGAGAGCGCCGGCTGCGCCCTGTCGGGCCGCTTCCTCAAATTTATAAGTCCAGCGGCCGTAGTAGGTCATTGCCTTGCCGCCGAATTTCCTCTGATCCTCAAGCTGAGGATCATTGATCAGCACAACGATGATTTTGCCCTTCACGTCATTCTTGAAGTCATTCCATTGATATTCGGGCGCGACAACGCCATAGCCGCAGAAGACCAATTCCGCGCTCGCGGAAATCGAATCTTTTTCCTGTTTCGACCAAACGACGAAATCGTCACCATATTTCAATGTCTTCTTGCCGCTTTGGCCCGTAAGTTCCACCCGTGACGCTGTCGAAGTTATACCCACCATCGGCACAGGTTGAAATTGAGTTTTCAAACCGATGGAATGATAAAAATCGTTGATATACGTCGTGGCCAACTTCTCACCTGTGCCACCGGGCGCCCGGCCCTGCATTTCATCGGAAGCGAGCTTTTGAATATGCGCTTTGATCGCATCGCCGTCGATGGGGAGCGTTGGGCGAGGCGGCCCGCTGCACGTCGCGGCCAGCAGTAACAGTGCAAATGTCCCTCGATCCCCCATTTCGGCAGATTAGCTTGCGGCGTGAAGCGAAGTCAATTTGACCGGTTGAGATAAACTACTTCGCAAAAATGAAGAACACTTTAGTGCTGCTCGCATTCTCCTGGCTCATGACGGGCATGCTGCCCGCCCAGCAAGAGTTTCGTCCGGAAGAAGCAACGATCACTGGCACTCATCAGGCCTTAGCCGCGGGGAAGATCACGTGTGTCCAACTCGTGCGTGGATATTTGAACCGTATCGAAGCGTATGACCACCGCGGGCCGGCGCTAAACTCCATCATCACGATCAACCCTAAGGCGCTGGAGCAAGCGGCCGAAATGGATCGGCTGGCGGCGGCGAACAAATTTACGTTGCGTCCCTTGCACTGCGTTCCCGTGATCTTGAAAGACAACTATGATACCGCCGACATGCCAACCACCGGCGGTTCGGTGACGTTAGCGGAGTCTGTCCCGCTACGAGATGCTTTTGTCGTTAAAAAAATACGAGACGCAGGAGCGTTAATCCTTGCAAAAGCGAATCTGATGGAACTGGCGCGAGGCGGCACAACCGTCAGTTCTCTGGGTGGACAGACTCGAAACCCGTACGACCTCAGCCGCACGCCGGGCGGCTCCAGCGGTGGTACTGGGGCTGCGATCGCCGCGAGCTTTGCGATCACTGGAACGGGCAGCGACACCGGGCAGTCGATTCGATCGCCGGCATCCGCTCAGAGCCTTGTCGGGTTGCGTCCAACACGCGGACTCATCAGCCGAAGCGGAATCATTCCGTATAGCACGACACAAGACGAGGCCGGCCCTATTACGCGCACCGTGGAGGACGCGGCGCGCATGTTGGACGCGATGGTGGGCTACGATCCGGACGATCCGATCACCGCTTTTAGCGTTCAACGGGTCCCGAAGACCTACACAGCATTTCTGGACCGAAACGGTTTGAAAGGCGCTCGGATCGGCGTCCTCATGGATTTCTTCGGTTCTGAAGCTGTGCATCAACCGGTCAACGTAGTCACCGAAAACGCGATCAAGAAGATGGCGGAGGCCGGCGCGACGATGGTCCGTATCAAGATTCCGAACCTCGACGACCTCACCCGCGACATTCAACTTCCCCATTACGAGAGCAAGATCGCATTCAACAATTATCTGGCGAGATTGGGGCCTCGCGCTCCAGTGAAAACACTGGCGGAGTTCATTGCACGCGGCGAATTCCACAAGTCGCTTAGACCGGAGCTTGAAGCGGACGAACAGGTCGTTGACGGCCTGAACGACCCGGAATACAAAAACCGTGTGCTGCGGCGAAACCATCTGCGCCAAGCCGTCATGACTGTTATGGCGGAGAATAAACTGGACGCCATTTTTTACCCGCATCAGCGGCGCCTGGTGGTCCCGATCGGCGAAGATCAAGTGGACCGCAATGGGGTTTTATCGAACGCCACAGGTTTTCCTGCGATTGCCTTTCCCGGTGGCTTCTCCACACCAACGAATTCCGCCCCCGCCGGCGTTCCGGTCGGCATCGAATTGTTGGGACCTGAGTGGAGTGAGCCAGTCCTCATCAAGCTCGCTTACGCTTTCGAGCAGACCGCGAAAATCCGAAGACCTCCGCCGAGCACACCGCCGCTTGCGCGTTGATAGCTTGCTCACTGTAGCGCCGATCATAGACGGTGTGAATGAATTGAGGACGCCGGCTGGGACTTGCGCATCAACTGTTCGATCGGTGGTGACTCAGTTTCATCCTGTAGCGGCGGTCTATGACCGCCGGCGATGTCGAAACTGCTGCACTGTCGGCGCTCATAGAGCGCCGCTACAGTTGGGAAACCCCCGCGACGGATTTGCAAAATCCATCGGTGGAAATGTTAATGCCTTTTTGTTCTGAATTACGGCGCCTGGGCGATCCCTTCGCGCTCGCCGTCGAAAGTGTACTCAGAAAAGGGCGAGTCCAGCGGGGCGATGCCTATCCTATCGGCGCTGCTGCGTATGAATCCACGAATGTTTTCCACGCCTGACATCCCGGACTGCATCAGCCGCGCGACAATTCCTGTGACATGCGCGGTAGCCATGCTGGTTCCCGACAACCTCGTCGTCCCACCTCCCAAGCTAGTGGAAAGTATTCCGAGAGAGGATATCGTGCACAGAGGATCGGTGTCCTCTTCTTCCTCGCCCGGAGCAGACACTGTTATTCCAATTCCCGTATCTGGATCGTAGCGTCCATCCGTTGTGAAATACGCGGCTGTGTCGGCAAGAATCGGTCCGGCGAATGGACAACTGTTTTGACCATCGACAGCCGAAGCGGCGGCTATGGCGAGGACTTCGGGATAACCCGCCGGGACTCTTTGGCTGACCTCGAGGGATTGATCATTGCCTGCCGCAACTACCATAACGATGCCAAGATCGTAGAGTCTGCTGACGGCCGCTCTCAACGCCGGATTATCGTCCAAAGTACCGTCCCGGCCCAGGCTCATATTCACGGCGCGAATAGGAGGTGAGAGGATGGCATTATTACTGAAAACCCAGTCCAGACCGGCAATGATGTTGGAATCCGAACCTGTGAAGGTACTATCCAGCACTTTCACGCAGTATGGTGTCGCTTTTGGCGCGACACCAACAACATCAATATCGTTGTCGAGGGCTGCGATGATCCCAGTCACGTGTGTGCCGTGACCATGATCGTCCTGGCAAGATTCGCCCACCGCTGTGAACCAGTCTGCGGCGGGTGCAAGATCGGGATGACCGAAATCGATACCGGTGTCGAGAATCGCGACCCCAATCCCATCGCCATTGGATGCTTCCCACGGCACTCCCACTCTGCTGACACCCGCAGGAATAGTTTGTGGGTCAGAAGGATCCTGAGGGGGAGGGGGAAGACCAGGGAGTCGAGGCGCAACTCCATAGATCGGGAAATCCGGCACAATAGCGATTACCGATCGATCCTGTTGCAGAAGGGCGCGCGCGTTGGCATTCAGCGCCCTTACTGCGATGGCATCGACGATCGAATAGTTGAATCGCATAACCGCTCCGGCGCGCCGGGCTAAGTCAGCCCTGGCTGCCCGCGTCGTCCCCGGTCGAAACATCACGATGTATCCGCTTTGAACCTGAGCGCTCGCTGCCAATGCGAAGGTGAGCAACACAGACAATGTGACGACCACGGTGCCCAACCTTCCGCGTAGAATGCGACCTGCAGACCGCTCTGAATCTTTCATATATACCTGCCTTGAAATGTGGGCTTTGCACAAAAAATACATCGTGGGCGCTCATAGAGCGCCCCTACAGTTGCTGCACCCCAAGCTGTAGGGGCGGTCTATGACCGCCCAGGATTTTTTGTGCAAAGCCCATGAAATGTGGAATTGGCTCACATCTTTTGCTTTGTTCGCCATGCTGCCTTTTATGCCGTCTTAATGCAGCGGACTCCATGCCGCACATGGCGTTGTGGACTCGCGTAATCCAGCGCGTGCTGCCTCGGTGCAACGATGGTGCCACTCACGGACGTGCTAGGCAAAAAAATCGGTTTGGTTTTTGCGTCCCCTGTCGCCACGTCGTAAAGAGAGCGGACGTTGAAAAAAGGACTGTTTCCGACAGGTGTTCTCCCAGAAGTAGCATTAGAGGCCAGGGCGTTTCATTGGCCCGTGGTAACCGAACCTCAGCGATGTGAAGGATCCTTCACATCCAATGTGATTTTGTATTTCAAACAGGAATTACGCTTCACTATGGTTATTGAAAACCTCGTCGTCAGGTGTTGAAGTTGCAGTACCGGCTGTTAACCTTTTCCCGCGATGGCGGACGCTATATTAATGACTCTCAGTTCCCTTCTTGCCGGCATTCGAAGGCAAGCCGCGATGCAGGCTGAGATCGTTGCCCTCCGACATCAGGACGCCCAAGAGGACGCCCTTGATCGACTGAACTGGTGAGCCTCTGTCCGTGATTTCATCCATAGCGCGGGCTTTGCACAAAAAATCCTGGGCGGTCATAGACCGCCCCTACAGCTTGGGGTGCGCAACTGTAGGGGCGCTCTATGAGCGCCCACGATGTATTTTTTGTGCAAAGCCCATAGCGCGACGTCGCATGTATATCAGACGTACTCCGCTACCATGACATACTACGGAATAATGGTGAATCGTTGCCGGCCGTGAATGCGGTAGATCCGAAAGTCAGCTTCATCAACTGTAAATATTCGGCGGATATTCTCACGCTCTGCGACGGCAACTAATGCTGCATCGGCCAGATCCATGGGACGATCTGCATATCTGCGCATTAGTTCGCGCATGCGCGGAACATCATTCGTTGTAAGTGAAAGGATTTGAATAGCCGCTCGTGTCAGCATCTCCCAGAGCGCTTCCTGAGCGGGTGGCAAGTCTCCCAGAAGGTACATCGCTTCAGTAAACGCCGGCCACACTGTCGCGTTACTGGCGAATCCATCCGTCCATCGTAACGTAATACACTACGTAATACACTCTGAAGGGAAGCGGATTCGAAGCGCCATCCCAGGAGAGCCGTCGTCCATCATCGGCGCTATCGCCTGAAAGGAAAAGGGCGCGGCCATTGGCGCGGCTTCCGGCGCTGGAGCCGGTGCGCCTACGCAGATTCTAACGAAAGGCAGTTCGGTTAAAGTCCCCGCCGAAACCCTCATGACATTCAAGCTCGATAAGGCCGTTCGAGTCGCCCAGCGAAGATAACGGAATTCTGAATTCTGGGGAAAATTCTTCTGCTTCAGAATTCGGAATCTATCCCCAGAATTCCCCCCGCAAAAGGAGCGTTTAGTGTAGTATTGGATCAGCGATAATTAAGTCGCTAAATTTCAACTGTTCGGCAGCCTCCTGATCCTGACCGGTTATCGATTGCTTTTTAA
>QHWY01000373.1 GCA_003223875.1 Acidobacteriota bacterium
TGACTCGATCGTTTCTGGCGGACCCCGAATTTCGAAATTGGGTGATGAGTCGGATTCCCCTCGGGCGGCTCGGGCGGATGGAGGAAATCGCAGGAGCCATCCTGTTCCTTGCCTCGCCAGCCGCTTCTCTCATCACCGGCACGAGCCTGGTGATCGACGGCGGTTGGACCGCGCGCTGACAAGTCCCCTCCTAAGTTAGGAGGGCTGTCGCTGCAGCCCAACACGTCCACGGGTAGTGACTCAGTTTCAATTTTGCCTATTCGTGTAAGAGAACATTCCCCTCCTCGCAGAGGAGGGGAGGACGCGACATCAATAAAATGCTGCGAAGCATCCTTTACGGAGCGGACGGGGTGGTCAGACCGGCGAAACTAAATATTGCGCCGAACTGACCACCCCGTCTGCGCGGAAAAAGGTCGCTTCGCGGCTTCATGTTTGACCGCGCAGCCACCCCTCCTCTGCGAGGAGGGGAATATTCCTCGCAAGCCAAAATTCCCGATTTTCAAAGTGAGTCATAACTCCTCCACGGGAGAAGGTGATTTTCAAACTGGTTCGGTGTATGCTCGGCCCAATCGAAGAATTCCTAACTGTCCGGCCGCACTGGAGGAACATATGAGTATGCATCGAAGAATATGTTTGCTGGCAATAGCAGGCGCCTTGGTGGTGTCCTTCACCTGGACCCAGGCTCAGCAGAGAAACAGTTCGACTGTAGCGATTGATAACGATGACATCGGCGGAATCGTCACGAGCGCGAAGGGCCCGGAAGCCGGCGTATGGGTCATCGCCGAAACCACAGACCTGCCGACAAAGTTCGTGAAAACGGTTGTTACGGATGATCAGGGGCGCTACGTTCTGCCCGATCTGCCGCAGGCGAACTACCAGGTCTTCGTGCGCGGCTACGGGTTGGTCGATTCGCCGCGCGTTCCTGCCAAGCCTGGGCAGCACCTCGATCTTAAAGCGGTCGTGGCGCCAGACGGGCTCGCGGCCGCGCAAGTCTATCCGGCAAATTATTGGCTGACCCTCTTGAGGGTCCCCAAAGGGGATCTGGACGAGAAGGACGTAATGATTGAAACCAAGAGGTGCTACTCATGCCATCAGGTGGGCGACGTCGCGACCCGCGACCTTACGAAGAATCTTGGCTCGTACAAATCCAGCCTGGAGAAGTGGGATCGCCACACGACGATGGGCCCTTCGGGCCCCGGCATGGCCTCCAATTTTAAGGCGCTGGGAGCGCAGCGCAAGATGTACGCCGACTGGACCGATCGGATCGCCGAGGGCGCCTTCCCCAAAGTAGCCCCGCCGCGTCCGAAGGGCGTCGAGCGCAACATTGTGATCTCGATGTGGGACTGGGCATTGCCGACGAGCCGCCGCAGCGATGTCGCCGCCACCGATGAACGCACCCCCACGATGAATGCGAACGGGCTCCTTTACGGAACCATTCAAGGATCGGACATCCTCGCCGTGCTCGATCCGAAGAAGAACGAAACGTCGATGATCAAAATTCCCACGAACGCCCCCGTTATCGACGACAACACTCCAGAGTCGCCGTACTGGGGAAGCGAGAAAATTTGGAAGCGGCAGGCCGATCCCCGCAGCGCCGCGATGGATAGTCAGGGTCGCGTGTGGCTAACGGCGCGAATTCGCGCGCCGCAACAGCAGCCCGCGTTTTGCAAAGATGGATCGAATAAATACTCGAAATACTTCCCGCTTCCGGGTCCAAGCGCGAGGCAAGTCGAAATGTACGACCCGAAGACGAAACAGTTCACGATGGTTGACACTTGTTTTGCCGCCGACCACAACAAATTCGACGACAAGGACTCGCTTGTTTTCGGCCAGAACAGCGCGATCGGCTGGGTAGACACGGCAACCTTCGATAAAACCCACGATGCCGCTGCATCGCAGGGATGGTGTCCCGCCGTCCTGGACACGAACGGCGATGGCAAGATCACGGAGTGGACCGAGCCGAATGAATCCGTCGATCCCAAAAAGGACCATCGGATCACTTTCGGCTGTTACTCGGATGCCATCAACCCCAAAGACGGCAGCATCTGGTGTTCGGGAATCGGCGAGCACGATACCACTCTCGTACGCCTCGAACGCGGATTGAATCCACCGCAAACGTGCAAGGCGGAGGTCTACGTTCCGCCGCCGGACAAGATGCGGATACCTGGCTCGGGCGGTGTGGCCATCGGATCGGATGGTTCGGTTTGGCAGAACTGGCGCGGCTCCCATGAAATCCTGAAATTCGACCGCAGCAAGTGCAAGACGCTGAACGGACCGACCGCCACCGGACAACACTGTGCTGAAGGATGGACTGTGTACAAGACACCCGGTCCCACGTTCGAGGGCGGATCCGAGGATCAAAGCACTGACATGTTCTATCTGACGGAGGTCGATCGAGAGAACACGCTCGGTCTGGGCGAAAACGTGGTTTTGGCCGGAGACGTCAACGCGGATTCGTTCTTCGTCGTGATGCCGAAAACCGGTGAGATGCTCACGCTGCGCGTTCCGTACCCCCAAGGATTCCACTCTCGGCATACATCAGGACGAATCGACGATCCGCATGCCGGCTGGAAGGGCCGCGGCTTCTGGTCGAGCTACTCGATGTACACACCCTGGCACCAGGAAGGCGGCAAGGGGTCACGGCAAAAGATTGTGAAGTTCCAGGCGAGGCCGAATCCTCTAGCGAAGTAGGGGGGAAATTTAGCCACAAAGAGGCACAAAATTCACGAAAATTGTTGTGTCCTTTTGTGCCTTCTTGTGGCTAAGAAACGAGCATGAAACGAAACATCGCACTCCTGGCAGTTCTGCTTGCGGCCCTGGCCGCGAGCTTTGCTGCCGGTCAGCAAACGCACTCGAGTCGGGCGAATGCGCCGCGCAAGCAGGTCATCCAACCTCCGAACTACAAACCGACGCCTTCTCCGCTGTCTCCCGCAATTCTGGTCGGCGATACGTTGTACCTCTCCGGAGCAACAGGCGGGGATCCCAAAGGCGGACAGCTTGTCAAAGGAGGATTTGAATCCGAGTTCAGGCAGATCATGTCGAACCTGCTAACTGTGTTGAAATCCGCGGACATGGATCTGTCCGATGTCGTGGCGGTAACCGCGTATATCGACGACATGGCGAATTTCGATCGCTTCAACGACATCTATCGCGAATACTTCAAAACCGAACCGCTGCCCACCCGCTCCACCGTTGCGGTGAAACAACTCGCGCGCGGCGCGCATCTCGAGTTGACGATGACAGCGGTTCGGTCGAGAAAGTAGACACCGTCCTTAACGCACGGCTACGGGTACGATGCGAACCGGGGTAGATGTTCTTGCCAGTTCGCGCTCTGCTTTTGAGATCAGGAGTGCCCTGCCATCGGCGGCGCCTTCCCACCACATTTCCTTAAGAAAATAGTCGTTGCCATATCTGTGGAAAACGAGTTTGGCACTGACGGATTGGCCTGTCCGATTGCTGATGCTGATCGTATTCGACACGACCACGGCATGGGTGTCGCGGTTGAATAGCTTCGCGACGCCACTCCCAAGGCGTTCTATGTCGTAGTCGCCGGCCGGCAGCACG
>QHWY01000374.1 GCA_003223875.1 Acidobacteriota bacterium
CACGTCGATTTTTTCGATCTTTCCACGAAATGTGTGCTCTTTCTTAGCGCCGACTGCACTATTTTTGGTCTGCTGCGCGTAGCCGCAAGAGAGAAGCAAGCCCACGGTTATTCCAATCAACAGCACGAATCGAACATATCTCATCTCGTCCTCCAGAGGCACTTACTCTACCGAAATATCGATAAAAGCGCCAGGTCACGATCCGTATAAAAGCGTTTAGATTGTTGCCACAGATACGCATTAACGTGTATAAGACTGCTGATGATTGCTGTCTTCTGGTTGCTGCTCGCCGCCCAGTCGTCGCAAACGGGTCTCGTCGGTGAGATCGTCGATCCCTCGGGCAAAGCTGTGCCGCACGCCACGGTTAAGCTGCTGAGCGTCGAAACGAATGCTTTCTTTAGTTCCGCTTCTGGGCAGGACGGGCGCTATCTATTCAACGAAGTACGGCCGGGACGCTACAGCGTTACAGTTGAGGCTGATGGTTTTCAGAAAATCATTCGGCCCGCCGTTACGCTCGCGGCCGGTGAGCGTATTCGTCTCGACTTCACGCTCACCATCGGCTCCATAGAGGCGAGCTTGACGATCAGGGCCGACGCGCCTCTTTTGCGTACCGAATCCGCCGATCTTGGACAGGTCATCGATCAGCGAATAATCGGCGATTTGCCGCTCAACGGGCGCTCCTTCATTTCCCTGGCGGGCCTGGTTCCAGGTGTTGCACTACCTTCCGGCTCGGCCTTTCCCCGGATCAATGGAGGACGGCCACGAACGAACGAATATCTGTTTGATGGCGTTACGGTTTTGCAGCCGGAACCAGGACAAGTCACGTTCATGCCAGTCGTCGACGCGATCCAGGAATTCAAAATCGAAACGAATGGCGCACCGGCTGAGATCGGACGCTTTAATGGCGGGGTCGTCAATCTCACGACAAAATCTGGAACCAACGAGTTTCACGGCACGGCGTTCGAATTCTTGCGGAACGAAGCATTAAATGCGAGGAACCTGTTCGCGCCTCGGACGGCATCGTCCCCGGACAAACCGTTATTTCGTAGAAATCAATTTGGATTCGTTTTTGGCGGGCCGATTGTGCACGACAAGACATTCTTTTTCGTGGATTACCAGGGAAGCCGCCAGGCCATTGCTCGCGTCCACACTTCTACGGTTCCGACGGCGCTTCAACGCCAAGGTATTTTCAGCGAAGCTGTCGAGGGTTTACTGCCGGAGATTCTCGATCCTGCGACGCGCCGGCCGTTTTCCAACAACATTATTCCGGAAAACAGAATGGATCCCACGGCCGTTTCCCTTCTCTCTCGATATCCGTTGCCCACATCGGGCGGTACGGCCAACAACTATCAGCGGACTGGAAAAGAGACAGACAATCAGAACCAGTACGACATGCGCGTCGATCATCGGTTCAGTGCTATGAATTCTCTATTCGTCCGGTACTCATCTCTGAGTGACAATGCCGATCCGGTGACGCCCCTTCCCGATGGGAGTGGAACTCTGGCTTCGGGAACTCTCGGGCGGACGCACACCTCGGGCCAGTCGCTCGCTTTGAACTTTCTTCACGTGCTCAATCCGTCGCTGACGAATGAAGTTCGAGTTGGATATAGCCGCAGAGTGCTTCGGCGCAGGGCTCTCGATCTGCCGACATTCGTCATTGACGGATACCAGCAACTCGGTCCACCGCCAAATGCATACTCGGACTCCCGGACGGATATCACCAATCCGGCGGACACGGTGTCGATGTCCAGAGGTGCTCACCTCATCAAGGCTGGAACGGACTTTCGCTGGGAACGTTTGGACATTGTTCAGCCACCGTCGCCAGAGGGTTTGTTCCGCTTCAGTGCGCCCGAGACCGGATTTTCATTGGCAAGTTTTCTGATGGGTCAAGTGGACCGATTTTCTGTCGATATCCAGAAAAAGCCCATACGTCCGCGGGCTCACATCCAGGAGTACTTTGTTCAAGACGAATGGAAGGCTTCGCGTCGGCTCAATATCAACGCCGGCATTCGTTACACGTTGAATTTTCCATCCACGGAAGCGGACAATCAGGGTGCCGTATTCAACCTGGCTACCGAGAAACTGCAATATCTCGGTGAGCGCGGATTTCCGCGTTCCGCCCGAACACTGCACAAGATGAATTGGGGTCCCAGGCTCGGCCTCGCCTACGGTATCGCCAACCATACGGTGATCCGCAGCGGTTACGGATTAATTTGGATTGAGCAGGCCGGTATCACTACTCCTTTTACGAATCCGCAATTCCCTTTTCTTCAGACTGTAACGCAGCGATCGTTGGACAACAGCACTCCGGCTTTTGTGCTCTCCGCCGGCCCGTCTGTAGCAGTAAGACCTCTCGATGGCGATGCGGGATTAGGTCAGGGTGTTTTCACTGTCGATCGAAAGTTGGGATCCGGCTATGCCCAGCAGTGGAATCTCTCGATCCAACGGGAGATTGGAACAAACGTCCTGATCGAAGTTGCGTATGCGGGATCGAAATTGACCCATCTGGGAATCCCCGATACGAACATCAACCAACTCACCGCGGACCAACTGCGGCTGGGCGCGTCGCTTCTCGAGCGGGTTCCGAACCCATTCTTCGGTGTGATCGACAGAGTTTCTTCACTCGGGGACCCGACCATTACGCGAGCTCAACTCCTGAAGCCATTTCCACAATTCACTGCTGTAAGTTTCTTCCGGAACAACGTCGGCAACGCGAATTACCACGCATTTCAAGCGAAGTTCGAAAAGCGTTTCTCTCACGGTCTGGCTATTCTGACAAGTTACACGCAATCCAAGCTCATCGACGAGGCATCTTCCGTATTTGATGCCGCGATCCTGACTGGTCCCGTCGCCGATTTTCCTGTCGCCGACAGTTTCAATAGGAAGCTGGAACGCGACGTCTCTACCGGCGATATCCCAAGCGTTCTTGCAACCAGCCTTAGCTATGAGTTGCCCGGGCGAGGTCCTGTGCTTCGTGGATGGCAATTGGCAGCGATCCTAACACTCCAGTCAGGCATGCCGCTCGCCGTAACTCAGAATACCAATTTCAATGCATTTGCCGGATTTGGTACCCAGAGGCCGAACCGCTTGCGCGATCCCCATCTGCCGAACGGGCAACGCACAACGAGCCGGCACTTTGATACGGATGCTTTTGTTGCCGCGCCGCAATTCACGATCGGCAACAGTTCGCGTAATCCGATTCAAGGACCGGGCTTTCAAGATATCGACGTTGCTCTCATCAAGCGCGTTAAGTTCCGTGAAAGATACACGGCCGAAGTCCGTGCTGAGGTTTTCAATCTGACGAATACACCCCCGCTGGGAGCTCCGAACACGGTTCTCGGATCGCCGGGATTTGGATCGATTACATCCGCCGGCGATCCCCGTGTGGTCCAACTTGCGGCGAAGATGCATTTTTAAGATTTCTTCTTAACCGAAGCGGTTCCAATCATGACCTCCGTTGCCTTGATCAAGGCGTAGGCGGGCATGCCTTTCTTCAGACG
>QHWY01000375.1 GCA_003223875.1 Acidobacteriota bacterium
GACGTCTTCGTCGCTGAAAAATTGAACGCGCTCGCCGGTATCAAGCCTTGGCTCGTGATGGCTGCGGAGAGAATGCCCGGTTCACGCTTACTCGATGGGCATTTCATGACCGTGCAGCAATCGATTGGTATTCCCAAAGGACGCGAATCTGCCGCAAAGTATCTGCGTGAATTCGTTCAGGATGTAAAAACCTCGGGATTTCTAAACCGATCGATCCAGAGTCTCAAGCTTCCCGGCATCTTGGTCCCCGCCTAAGTACTGTGGTTCGTAATTACCGTGACGTATTCCCCTCCTCGCAGAGGAGGGGTGGCTGCGCCAATAAGAAAATATCGCGAAGCCACCGAAGTGGCGCAGACGGGGTGGTCAGACCGGCATAGCTTTGATTTTGCCGAACCGACCACCCCGGCGCTTCGCGCCACCCCTCCTCTGCGAGGAGGGGAATACGCGTCAACCAGCATTCGTCACCGTAATTGCGAACAGCAGTACTAAGTTAGGGTGGCTTCGCGAACCGCGAAGCGCGAGCAACAGACAATTTGCCGATCATCTTCATGTAACGTTTCCAATCGTCGTCCGTCTGATTTTCTCAGTGCACTTTAGCAAATTGAACTATTGAGGGATTACAGAATTATGATTCGGTTGATCAGATACCAAACGTGGCTCGTTGCAGGGCTCATGCTGGTTGTGGGGTCTGTAGCCGGCGGCGCCTTTGTCGGCGCGTCCATCGTTCAGGCCAGCCATGCGCCGGAAGCGGCATTTGCCGTTGCGGCTCCACCGGTTCGCGAGGCCGCCTCGATGCCGGCAACATTTGCCCCTGTCGTTAAAGCCGTATTACCGGCTGTCGTCAATATTTCATCTACCAAGGTGATCCGGACATCCGGATTCCCGCAGGACAATCCATTCGGCGATCTGTTTCCAGGATTCCGAATGCCCGATCGTCCCATGCGACAGCAGGGAGAAGGATCGGGGGTGATCGTCAGCGCGGACGGATACATCGTTACGAATAACCACGTCGTTGATGGCGCGACGGAATTGACCGTTTCCATGGCAGACAAGCGCGAGATGAAGGCGCGGGTCATCGGCACAGATGCCAAGACCGACATCGCACTAATAAAGGTGGATGCCAAAGATTTGCCGCATGTTGTGTTGGGCGATTCCTCGAAAGTGGAAGTCGGCGACATCGCGCTCGCGATGGGCAATCCTTTTGGTCTGGGACAGACTGTGACCATGGGAATCATCAGCGCAACTGGACGCGGCGGACTGGGCATCGAAGATTATGAGGACTTCATCCAGACCGACGCCTCCATCAATCCCGGAAACTCGGGCGGCGCTCTGGTCAACACCCGGGGCGAGCTGATCGGGATCAACACGGCGATTCTTTCCAGAAGCGGAGGGAATCAAGGTGTAGGCTTTGCCGTTCCCGTGGATCTCGTCCGTCACGTCATGACCCAACTGAAAGAGAACGGCACGGTCACGCGCGCGCGGCTGGGAGTGTATTTCCAGGAGCTCACACCGAAACTCGCTTCGGCGCTAGGCGTGAAAGCATCCAACGGCGCCGTTGTGACGGAAATTGTTCCCGATGGGCCGGCTTCAAAGTCCGGCTTGCAGAAGGACGATGTGATCGTAGCGTTGAACGGTAAATCCATCGATGGGCGGTCGCTCCGGAATGCCGTTGGCTCAATGACGCCCGGAAGCAGCATCGACCTGAAAGTACTCCGCGGCACTAGCGAGCGTAATTATTCCATCACTCTGGACCGCATGCCCGAAGACACTCAGCCGGCGGACTCCCCACGACGCGGCCGCCGAGGATAGGATACGTATTCCCCTCCTCGCAGAGGAGGGGAGGCGCGACAGCCGCGCGAAGCGCGAGCCCGACAGGGCGAAGCCTCAAGCTATGCTGACGCGCCGGGGTGGTCAGTTCGGCGAAAACTGGCGCCCAGGCTGGGTGCTTCTAGCCTTGCGGCATTAGCTGCCGCACGTGCTCCGGTTCTTCGCCGAGCCACTCTGGTTGCGTAGCCGTTCCGTCGAAAAGCGAACTCGTCTTGAAGGGCTCGAACTTTCCGGTTGCGGCTGCCGCGGCGGTCTTCGCCAGCAGCGGCCGCAACTCCGCATCAGTCATCGGATGGAACGTTCGGACCGCCTCGAAGGCCTGATCGAGAATTTCCATACTGTCGATTCCGGTGATCACCACGGAAGTCGGCAGATTCAACGCGTAGTGTAAGCATTCGATCGGCGTGACCGTCTTCGATTTCAGCAGAATTCCATTCGCCATGCTCTTCATGCCCAGCACACCGATGCGCCGTCTTACGAGCTCCGGCACGACTAATTTCGCGAAGCTACGGTAGTGAGCATCGAACAGATTCAGCGGCATCTGCACCGTATCGAACACGAAGCCGTTCTGTTCGGCGACTTCGAGCATATAGAGATGGATGCGCGGATCTTTGTGTCCCGTGAAACCGATGTAACGAATTTTGCCGGCCTCTCGAGCTCGAACAAGAGCGGAATTGGCCCCATCGGGATCGAAAATACGGTGAGGATCTTCATAGCGGAGAATTTCGTGGTGCTGGACCAGGTCGATCTGATCGACTCCGAACCGCTTCAGCGATTCATCCAACTGCCGTGTGGCGGACTCTTTCGAGCGGCCGTCAATTTTGGTCATCAGGAAAGCCTTCGCGCGATACCCGTCGCGCAGCGCTTTTCCCATCCGGATCTCGCTGGCGCCATCGTTGTAGTCCCAACAGTTGTCGAGAAAATTGATTCCCCGATCGATGGCGCTCCGGACAATGCGGATAGCTATAGCTTCATCAACACTTTTCAGTCCCAAATGCCATCCGCCAACTCCAATCGCAGAAACTCTCTCTCCAGTGCTTCCGAGTTCTCGGTAAATCATACTTGCATGATATCTGCCGCTGAGCGCTTCTTCGAGAACTTCATCGAAACCCGAGGATCCGGAAAACCCCGATTGCCGCTAATGCCGGCCAGGACTGGCGTGTGCAATTGATTGTCTTCGGAGGGGAATTAATCTTGGCTCGGCCTCCCCTCCTTTCTTGAGGCTGCGCGCTGCCGCGCTTGCGCTCCGCGGCGGTGGTGCAAGGAGGGGAATAGGCTCGATTCGATTCGTTCACACCTTCTGAGCCACTGGGTTCTGGCTTTCTTAACGCATAGACCGATATGCCGCTCGCGCCGGGCCTCGTGAAATTTGGGTTCATCGACAGCACACCGCCGCGGATTACGCGGATTTTGGTCCGCGCAATTCGCGGTGGTGTTTTCTTACTTCGTCACAGCTCTCCAGGCCAGATAGCACCAGGCGGTTACCGCTGCCCTGGCCCCTTTGAGCCAGGATTGCCCGACTTCCAACCGCGAGACCCGCTCCTTGAGCTTGCGGATCTCGATCAACTCGCTCTCGATGCTTCCGAGGCGCAGAGAATCTCGTCTAGGACGTTCAAGACGAGACCTCCTTTACGGGCACATGATCGTGGACGAATCCGACCATGCCGACAGACCCTGCATGCCGAGCGCTTGCAACTGAAACGCGTACAAGGTACCGGACGTGAGG
>QHWY01000367.1 GCA_003223875.1 Acidobacteriota bacterium
GAAGGTGTGAATGAATGTTAGTGGAGCATTATTCCCCTCCTTGCATCACCGCAAGGGGTGGCTGCGTCATCAAAAAAATGGCGCGAAGCCACCGAACTTGACGCAGCCGGGGTGGTTTTCCTTTTCGTTCTCATCCGGAAAACCACCCCGGCCTCGCTATCAGCGGATGCTTCGCGGCATTTTATTGATTGCTCGGCCACCCCTTGCGGTGACACAAGGAGGGGAATACGCTCGCGATTCCATTACTTCACAGTAACTGTTACGTCGTGGAAGCTTTCAAGAGAACCATCGCTGGCAATGGCGCGCAATACGTAAACGCCCGCTGACTTGAAGCGTACCGTCGCTGTGGCCTCGACGGGTTTTTCGTAACCTACGACTGCTGTTGCCGGCTCCAGAGTGGCTCCTGCAGGCCCGCGATAGAAGATCCATCGAAGCGACAGGCCCTGACCTCCTACAGGATTTCCTTCCGGATCCACCGCTACTCTCTTTGGGTTGGGCCGTCCGTCGTCGCGGGCCACAGCGGTTAAAGTCAGAGTGTTTGGCAACGTAATGGTCTGCGCGGCCGGGCCCGTAATGACGGGCGGCTTATTTCGCAAGTCCGCGCCGCCGCCGGTGTTCATCATCACGATTTCGTCATTGATTTCCCACTCGGGCTGCAGCCAACCTTTGGCCGTGTTCGTTTTGCCGCGAACGGTTAGCGACCAGACCACTTTTCTTTCCAATCCCCAATCTTTTGGAACGACCACAGTGAACAAGAACCGATTTCGGCGCGGATAAAAATGCGTCGGCTGCCCGCGATCGCCGCCCGGATCGACATTGTTATCCGGTCCGATGGGAATATCGAGTTCCTCTTGGTAGTTTCGGTTCAGATACCCAAAATACATCGCGA
The DNA here is from genome assembly GCA_003223875.1 of Acidobacteriota bacterium. GTDB lineage: Bacteria > Acidobacteriota > Terriglobia > 20CM-2-55-15 > 20CM-2-55-15 > 20CM-2-55-15. Next base: position 890 of record QHWY01000367.1, read on the forward strand.
ACGTTCCGTCTGGGTTGCGCCTCCATCCCTCGTACGCCGGAGTCACATCGCGGCCACGGGAAACACGCTCCAAGTAAGGTGGCGTCTGTGCTCCAGCCGGAACCACGCCTGCGAGTGTTCCTGCAGCTAACCAAATTGCAATGCCAGTCAACCGCATTACTGCGCCAGCTTGGACGAGAGGTTCTGCTTCGATGTCGCATTCCGTTCTGCGACGGCTTGCTTGAACTCCTCTTCAGACATGTTGTAGTAAGTGACCCACGCGACGCTCATGTCGTCGATCGAACGCTGCCCGTAGCCGATCCAGTTATCGGGATCGAGGTTCAGCTTGTTTGACGAGGTGTTGTTGTGCCAACTGGTGAAGTGTAAGACGGAACCTGCGGGCAGGAGGGGCTGTACATCCGATGCGTATTCGTATGCCATCATCCAGTTGAAGTTGAAATTGTTGGCGCAACTTAGCAGTTCAACCCGGCTGCCATCGCGCTTCTTCGACTTTTCGGGGTAGATGACTTCCAGGCACATCGCTTTACCGCGAGTGTGCATGTGGGGTGTGAACGTCAGAAGGCGTGTGGGTTTGCTCATGATGAGATAGCTGTCGGTACGGATATTGTCCGTGTTGGGCGGCAGATCGAGCTCGGAGTCGTCTCCCATCAGCTCCGTTATTGCGACGAATTTCGGAACGTATCCCTTCGGATGAAACTTGAAGGCGATGGCGACGTTCGTCGCTGTGGGCTGACCGGTATACGCGTGGATATGGAGCCCGAAATTCACTTTCGATCCTGCCTTCATGAGGCGGCCAGACCCGTCGTCGAAGACATTGCCGTTCTTGGCTTGAATCACGGCCTGCCCACCACCATCGGGGTAAACGAGGCTTGTGCCGATATGGTGGATGACTCTGGCGCCCTTGACCGGCTTCACTTCGACGGCTTTGATATACCGATCTTCCTTCAAGCCGCTATCGGCAAGGAAGTTTCTCCACTGATCGGGACCCGAGCCCGCAATCTCCAGGTCTTTGGGCAGCATCTGTACGATCAGATCCGGCTCGCCGATTTTCCATTTGCTGTCATCGAACACGAGCGGCGGCGGCAGGTCGGCTGGATTCCCCCGCGGCGCGCCTCCATCGACCCATTTCACGATGGTGGCGATCTCCTGATCCGAAAGTCCGCCATCGTTCTTGAACTTTCGTATTCCCACGTTTGGATCGATATACCAGGGCGGCATGATCCGCAGCAGCACCTTCTCTTTGATGGATTTTGCCCACGGCCGGGCCTGTTCGTACGTCAGCAGCGGCATGGGTGCGATGTTATCCGGCCGGTGACAGCTCTGGCAGGAGCGCTGCAAGATCGGCGCTACATCCTTCGTGAAGGTCACTTCTTGCGGTGTTGTTGTCGCCGACTGTGCGCCCAGGCCGCTGGAGCTTAGCATCATGGCCATCAGTACCGCCGAGTATTTCCACATCGCTTTCATGTCAATGCTCCTTCGTGTATGTTTGTCAGGCAAATATTGAGACTAGTTAAATAGCGGTACGGTCCAATGTCAAGAGATTCCCCTCCTCTGCGAGGAGGGCGCGAAGCGCGAGCCCGATAGGGCGAAGCCTCAAGAGAAGCCGCGCCGAGCGAAGCGAAGGCGCAGACGGGGTGGTCAGACCGGCGAAGCGTTTCGGCCGAACTGACCACCCCGGCGCTCCGCGCCTCCCCTCCTCTGCGAGGAGGGGAATGGGTCCAACAAACCACTTTTTCTGCGGCCCGTCTTTGTAGTCTAATGGCGCACGCCCGCGTCTAACGAGCGGCAGCCGAGGCGGATGTTAACCCAATGGCCAACGGCGCCCATTTTTCCGAGAGGAGCGCTTTCAATGGAGATCAAACATACATTTCTATTCACATTGGTGCTTGGTCTAGCCTGGACGGTCTGTGTGTTCGCTTATTCAACCGGTCCAGACCCGGGTTTAAATGGGGTCTTTGGATCGTCGATAAACTGTACAAGCTGTCACAATTCGTTTCCGGTAAATTCCGGTAACGGAGGCGTGAGTGTGGCGGGCCTACCGACGTCGTGGACTCCTGGTCAGACGTATCCATTAACCGTCACAGTTCAGCCGGCGACTGGTTCCGTCAGATACGGATTTCAGCTTTCGGCAGTTATCGATAGCTCGAATCCGCCTCAGCAGGCAGGCACTCTTGCAAAGGTGAACAACGCGGTCCAGGTGGTTTGCAGCCCACCATCTGGCAGCGTTTCGTAC
>QHWY01000021.1 GCA_003223875.1 Acidobacteriota bacterium
CCTTATCGTGGAGATGCCAAAGGACCTCGCGATTCCGGCAAAGGCCCCCGATACCTGGAAGAACATAATCGTGGATACCGGCCTTACCGAGGATCGGTATATCAAGGCTGTCGAGGTGAAGCCGACGAAAGGTTTCAGGACCCTTCATCACATGGGGGCCACGCTCATATACCCGGACGGCAGCCAGGCACTGGTCCAGGCATACGGCTTGGGGAAGAACGGCAACACCTTCGAGGAAGGTTCAGGTTACCTGATATCGGCCGGTACGAAGATCAACTTCAACCTGCATATCCATCCTTATGGTGAAGCGATGAATATGAACGTCGCCATTGGATTCAAACTCTATCCCAAAGGATATGTCCCCAGATACGTTGTGACGACTCAGATGATGGGCGACGACGCCGAACTTGATCTTCCTCCGAATACAGACAACATCCGTACCGATACCTATATGACTCTGATGCAGCCTACGCGCGTTCTCGGGTTTCAGCCACACATGCACACGCGCGGTAAGGCCATGTGTCTGGAAGTGATCTATCCCGGCGGAGGGAAACGGCCCGGGAGCAAGGTCGAAACGCTGAACTGTGTGCCCAATTACAAGTTTAATTGGATGATTGCGTACGACTATGCGACCGACGTTCAACCACTGTTGCCGGCCGGTTCGGTGCTGCATTTCATCGCCTGGCACAACAACACAGAGAGTAATAAGTTGAACCCAGACCCGGATACGTGGGTCGGATATGGGCAACGCTCGATCGATGACATGAGCCATGCTTGGGTGACCTATTACCCACTGTCTGAAGAACAGTTCAAGCAGCAACTCGCCGAACGGAATGCGAAGTAATGAAATGCGCGTCGTGCCTTGCCTCAAAAGTCTGTGTGAGCGACCCCCTCGCTCGCTGCGCTCGCGTCTCCCCCTCACGAGGGGGAGAATAATTCTCTCTTGCGACGTGATCTATTCTCCCCCTTGTAAAGGGGGAGACGGCGCCGAGGGGGTCGCTTGAACCGACTTTTGAGGCAAAGCCTGCACGCCTGTCTCTTTCTCCTTGTCGCGTCTTATTTATCCGCTCAGATTCCTTCTTCAATTCCCTATACCGGTCAATACAATCGCGGGCAGGACGTCGTTCCCGTTTTCGAGGGTTGGAAACCCAACCCGGACGGGACGTTCACGATGTATTTCGGGTACTTCAATCGCAACTATCAAGAGGAACTCGATATTCCTCTGGGACCGAACAACAGCATCGATCCCGGTGGTGATCGCGGCCAACCGACGCATTTTTATCCGCGCCGCCACTTGTTTCTATTCAAAGTCGTCGTGCCAAAGGATTGGGGTTTTGAGCGCCGCGTGATATGGACGCTCAATCTCCGCGGAAAGGCGAACACCGCCAAGGGTTGGCTTAAAGCGGAATGGGAAATCAATGACGAAGTCATGATGGAAAATGCCGGTGCTGGAAGTGATCCGGAGAACGAACCGCCCGTCATCACGGGGAGCGGTTCCCAGACCATCAGTCTTGCAGGTAATGTCACTTTGACGGCTACGGCCCAAGACGATGGCCGTCCGAAACCCCGCGCCGAGCGAACTCCGGATGAAGGGGAGGGCCGGCCGCAAGGATTGTCGATCCGTTGGATTCAATATCGCGGTCCAGGCCCCGTGATTTTCACCTCCCCGACACCTGCTACCGGTTACGGAAAACCGGTTACTTCAACGACCGAGGCGAGCTTCAAGCTGCCGGGCGTATACGTACTGCGAGCGATTGCGAGCGATGGCTTGCTCGAGGCCTTTCACGATGTGACGGTGACCGTGAATAAGTAAAATGATGTTTCATCGAAGAAGTTTCTTCTCGCTCATGGGAATCACTCTGGCCGGAACCTTCACGTGTGCTTATGCGCAGTGGCCGAACTATCCTGACTCGCGCATCCCGCGTACGAAAGACGGCAAGCCGAACCTGACTGCTCCCGCACCCCGCCTGAACGGCAAGCCCGATATCTCTGGAGTCTGGCAGGCGGAGCGGAGTCCCGCGAGCGAATACGACCGTGTGATGGGCAAGGGGTTCACTGATTTGCAGCCGGACACGCACGACATCACCACGAATTTTTTGAACGTATTTTGGGGCATGAAGCCCGAAGAAGAGCCGCTTCGCCCGGAAGCGGCGGCGATTGTGAACCACCGCCGGCAAAACCCTCAGGAGAGTCCCTTCACACAATGCCTTCCCGGCGGCATACCCGCTACATTATTAGTTCAAACTTTTAAGATCATTCAGACGCCCCACGAGATCGTGATGTTGCCTGAGATTGTCAACCCTCCGCGCCAGATTCACACCGACGGGCGTCCGCTGCCGAAGAATCCCGATCCAAGATACATGGGATATTCGGTTGGACATTGGGAAGGCGATACCCTCGTCGTCGATACCGTCGGCGTAAATGAGCGGACCCCGCTCGACATAGCCGGCCATCCCCGAAGTGAATCCATGCACATCACCGAGCGGTATCGCCGCCGCGATGTCGGCCACATGGATCTGGAGATCACCTTCAACGACCCGAAGTATTACACCCACGCCTTTTCCATCAAAACTGCATTGACGCTTCTACCCGACAGCGATCTTTTTGAATACGTCTGCGCCGAGAACGAGAAGGATCGCCTTCACTTGGGAAAATGAAACTTCTTTTGAATTTTGGAATTCATTCCAAGTCGAGTTCCGAGCATCGGCGGCGGAATGAATTCTGATGCCAACCGAGCCGCCGGGCGGCTTCCGCACGATTGCCGCGGGTTTCGCGGAGTATTCTCTCGAAGAGCGATTTCTGAAACGCGGCAAATTCCCGCTCATATAGACCTTTGCCAGGATCCGCCAAATCCGAAGACGCTCTGATCTCTTTTGGCAGGTCTTCGGGCAGAATGTAGGCGGTCGCTCCCATCGAAATCGCCCATTCGATGGCATTTTCGAGTTCCCGGACATTTCCCGGCCAGGCATATGCAGCCAGCAGTTGATGGGCTTCGGGACTGATTCCTGAAACTTCCGGGTACGGGGCGCACCGGATGTGCCGATACTTCCTGATAAAATGCGTGGCCAGTTGCGGAATATCTTCGCGGCGTTCGGCGAGCGTGGGCATTTCGAGTGGAAGGACATTCAGTCGGTAAAATAAGTCTTCCCGGAATCGTCCTTTTTGGACCTCCTGGCGCAGATTGCGGTTCGTAGCGGCAATGATCCGCACATTCACCTTGATCACAGCCTTTCCACCGAGCCGCTTGATCTCTCCCTCTTGAATCACGCGCAGAAGATCCGCCTGCATGTTGAGCGGAAGCTCACCGATTTCGTCCAGGAAGATCGTGCAGCCATGCCCTTCTTCGAACAATCCTTTTTGCTGGGCGACAGCGCCCGTAAAAGCGCCTTTTTCATAGCCGAACAGCTCACTCTGCAATAGGCTTTCGCTGAACGCTCCGCAATTGACCGGAATGAATCGTTGATGCGATCGGGGGCTATTCCGGTGAATCGCGTATGCGACCAGCTCTTTGCCCGTGCCACTGGGGCCGAGGATCAGAACGGGCCGCTCACCAGGTCCAACCCGGCCGATGAAGCGGTAGACCTGCTTCATCCGCTCACTGTCGCCGATCATGCCGTGCTCAGCGTAAAAGAAGTCGTTCAGGCGCCGGTTCTCACCTTCAAGCCAGGTGACGTACCGTACGTGTTCGAGGGCTACGGCCGTCGCGCTGGCAATGGATTCGAGCAGTTCGACGTGGTTTCCCGTAAACCATTCGAAACCGGACTTCGCCATCTCGGCATAGATCACACCGACCTTGGTGCCGAATGTCGTCATGGGACAGCAGATCGCCTGCTCCTGATAATCCGAAATGCCTCCACGAAGAACCTTTGACGCAACGGTTTCGTCGATGGCAACGGTGTCGCCATTCGGTGAACCCGTACTGCGATGTGTCGAGGAAATGAAATGGTTCTCATCGTGGCCCGCCAGCAGAATGGCCGCGCGCTGGGCCGGTATGACCTGGAAAATGAAATCCAGGATGCGCGCCTGGATCTCGTCCGCGCTGCGAAGCTGGTTGATGGACGCGTTCATCCGCAGAAGAGCGGCGAGCGTGGTTGCTTTCGTGGCCTCGTATGGTCCGGCACGATCCGGAGGATGATTGCCGCACCAGTTTCGCTCCGTGTCCGTGAGGGTCAACAGTCGCTCATCGACTTCGTCCTGGAGGAGGTAAACAAAAACCGAACGCCCCACTCGAATGTGGTCGCCATGCACGACGATCTTCGCCGGAAACGAGAATTCGTTGACGAAGGTTCCATGCTCGCTCGCACAGTCCCAAAGCAGGCACCGGTCGTACTCGAAGGAGAGGCAGCACTGCTTGGGCGAAACCAGCGGATCATTCAGAGAAACGTGATTACGTGCTCCTCGTCCGATTTTGAGATCGGCCTCGCCGATAATAAATTCCGATCCCTTCAGCGGACCCGCAATCGCCAGAATTCTTGGATTCATGTGCGGGGGACAATAGTGGTGGACCATGTTGCTATGTCCTTGGCGTTTTTTGAAAAAGCCCCTCTATCTATAAGACTGACGAGCGGGGTAAAAAAATACATGTTTCGCAAACAATTTTGTGGAATTCGGGCAAATTTTTTTACAAATCTCATGAAGCTGTCTAGTTCGAGGAGCATCGGCGTTTCCTCGACAGCATCTGACTTTGCTGTCCAGCATCCGCCGTTGCTGCGCAGGAAACGATTTTGCTCTGTAGCATCGGCGTTTCCTGGACAGCATCTGATTTTGCTGTCCAGCATCCGCCGTTGCTGCGCAGAAAACGATTTTGCTGTGTAGCATCGGCGTTTCCTGGACGGCATCTGACTTTGCTGTCCAGCATCCGCCGTTGCTGTGCAGGAAACGATTTTGCTGTGTAGCATCGGCGTTTCCTAGACAGCATCTGACTTTGCTGTCCAGCATCCGCCGTTGCTGTGCAGGAAACGATTTTGCTGTGTAGCATCGGCGTTTCCTGGACAGCATCTGACTTTGCTGTCCAGCATCCGCCGTTGCTGTGCAGGAAACGATTTTGCTGTGTAGCATCGGCGTTTCCTAGACAGCATCTGACTTTGCCGTCTGGTATCGTCTACGCCAATTTCGAAGCCACCACAACCTATACGTTGTGCACCACAACGTATAGGTTGTGGTCATCGACGTTTTCCCATACTTCTGAATTCGTAAGTTACTGACATCCAAGGATTGGTATTCAAACAATCGAATGGCAGAGCCCATGCCCTATAAGGCCGCGTTGGTTCGGAAGAAAATCGCGGGGCTTGATCCCGCAGAAAGGAGGACATATGACACAGCCAAAATCGATCAAAGCATCAGTTGGTTTCAAGAGGTTATCGGCCAGTGATGTTCTAGCACGCGCCAACGCTGTCCTGGACGGGGTGTATACGGCAAAAGAAGATTACGCCAACCCGCCCGTGGATCAGCCAACGCTGAAGACCCAAATCGACGCGTTGTCGGCCGGTATCACGGCGGCGTTGGACGGCGGCAAGAAAGCCGTTACTGCACGGGAGCACCTGAAGGAAGTCGTCATCAAGTCGCTCAGTCAACTCGGACATTACGTCGAGGCGAACTGCAAAGACGACATGGCGACATTCCTGAAGAGTGGCTTCCAGCCCATTTCCACGGTACGTACTCCAGCAGCGCCGCTGTCGGAATCGATCCGCAAGATCGCTCCGGGCAACAACAGCGGTCAAATGGAAGTGACGCTCGTATCCCAGCAGGATGCGCTCAGCTATCAATTGCGCTGGGCACCTGTCGGTCCGGGTGGAACACCAGCCAATTGGACCGAGCAACCGGTCGGCAGCACGAAATCACCAGCTTTGGTAACCGGCTTGAGCCCCGGCACGGCCTACGCTTTTCAGGTCCGTGCCGTAACCAACGCTGGTTACACCGACTGGAGTGAGTCTGTGACACGCATCTGCATGTAGGTCCGGCACAGGTGAGGGTCGCAATTCAGACCCTCACCATTCCTTTGAGGCTTCGCCCTAACGGGCTCGCGCTTCGCGCCTTTTGAGGCTTCGCCCAAACGGGCTTGCGCTTCGCGCGCGCTTTCGCGCGTCGGCCTCTCCCAAAGGGAGAGAGGCGTTATTATCGAAAGGCTATTCGTATGGCGAAATTACAAATCGGCATCGTCCATCTCGATTTCCCGGATAACCCTGAAGAAGCATCGAAGGACTATGTGACGTGCTTGGGCACCGACCGATTATTCAGATATGCGGGAATTCCTTCAGAAGGAATCATTGGCCAGATCCTCCGGCCTCTCGGACCGGGCGAACGGATCACCCCGGGGAATTTCGCGGCCAACAAAGTCTTTGTCGACTTGATGCAGGGAGTGATTGCAAGCCGCGGGCCTCAGACAAAAGATCTGATTGCGGATGCGCAGCGCCTCGGCCGCGGTACGCTTTACGTGATCGATCGCCGTACGCGCGCCCCGGAAGGTCCGGTTCGTGAAATCCTCGAGCAGGATATTTTCGGTGAGTTCGAGGTTAAGAAAGGCCGGATCGTGCCCGGCTCTTATCAGCCCAACCATAAGCACTACATACTTACAGAAGACGGCTTCTTCCAATTGGGCCAGGACTTGGAAGAGTTCCTCCTGGAAGTCCTCGCCGCGATCCCCGATCCGGATGAGGAGGCAGAATCGCACGGCCTGCCGAACTGAAATCCTGCGGCTGTAGGAGCGCGGCTAGTTAGTTTCTGTCTCGAAACTCGGATTTGGGCGGTCATAGACCGCCCCCACAGTAGCGGAATCAACACTGTAGGCGCGGTCTGTGACCGCGCACTGTCCACATTCGAGAGTTTCGAGACAGAAACTAGTTCGCAGGTTTTTCGAGAGATTGCACCGGCGACCGCGTTGCTACGATCAACGACCAACCGATGGCGCAAAAGAGGCTGCCCGCTAATGCCCACATACTGAGGTACCGTTTTTGAATGAGAAGGCCGGCAATCAGCGGAGCAATAATCTGCGCAATGGACATCAGCGATTGCATCAAGCCAATGACCATGCCCTGGCGGTGGCGCGCGGCACGGCTTGTGATTAAGCTGGTGAGGCTGGGACGAAGTACGGCGCTGCCCAATGTCAGGAACGCAATCGCCACGAGCAGAAAACTGATTTGATGTGAGCCCGAAAGCAGCGCAAATCCGATGGCCATGGCTGCAAATCCCACCTGCACCAGTTTCCCTTCACCAAAAGTTTTCACCAGCGAACCGATTCCGCCGCCCTGGATCATCGCTCCGATTAAGCCGGAGAATGCGAAGACATAACCTACTTCCTTCGGTCCAAACGGCGCGCCGTTATGAGTGAAGCGCCTTTCGGCGAATAGAGCGAATCCCGAGAATAGCGTGCTGAAGGCGAATGTGAAGGCGAAGAATTGCCATAGCATCGGCCCGAGCTGCCCATCCTTAAACGATTCGATATATGCCGCCCACTGGGAAATCCGGTGTTGCCCGGTTTCCAGAGCGGCAGAAGGCGCCACCGAAGGCAGCAAAAAATACGTACAGATGATGCTGGTGAAGGAGAGACCCGCCGCCGCAAAGATCGGGTACGTATGGCTGAACTGTGCAAGATAGCCTGAAAAGGCCGGACCGATAAGGAAACCCAAACCAAAAGCGATGCCGATCATCCCGAAAGACTTCGCCCGGTTTTCCGGTGTCGTCACGTCGGAAATATAGGCCTGCGCGACGGTGAGATTGCCTGCGGTCAATCCGTCGATGATCCTTGCGAGAAAAACCATCCACAACGCGCGCGCGGAGGCGAGAATCAAAAACCCCGCAAAGGTTCCCATTTGACTGACGAGCAGAACTGGCCGGCGCCCTACACGGTCCGATAGATGCCCGAGCGGTGGTCCGGCAATGAGCTGGCACGCTGCATATGCAGACACCAGCATTCCGACAACGGCGGGCGGCGCTCCCAACGATTCCGCATAAAACGGAAGCAGCGGCAGGATGATGGTCAGTCCAAGCACATCAACAAGGACGATCAGGAATATCGAAAGCAGCGGCGATTTTTTCATGAAGGAAGCGAATCACTCCTCTTCGTTTTTAAGAATCCCATCCAAGGATACCGTTCCGCCTGGCTTGCAAGAAAGGCCCCACCCAAAACGACAAACGTTTCGAAGTAAACGAGAAGCAGAAAGCTGACCGAAATGGAAAAAGGTCCTTGCGTCGATGACAATCTCAAAACCGGAAGCACGCGGCTGAAGACCGCCCGTACGACTTCCGCCATCACCCCTGCAATGATCGCTGCCGGCAGCACCTGCACGGTTTCAATTTTTTTGTTCGGCAGGAATTTGTACAAAGCGAAGATCGTCACGACAAACAGACACGTAATCGTGGTTCGTATAACAGTGAACCTTGCCGCGCTACGTACAATGTCGAGCGGCATGTACGCAATCATTGCGTGCAGCCCGGTACTGATGGCGACGAACAAAAGCGCGAGGGCAGAGCAAGCCAGAGTCAGCGTGAATCCCACAATCTGATTCTGCCAGTAAGGACGGTCCTCGCGGACACGCCACAAGCGATTGAACCCCGTTTCGAGCGGAATGAAAACTCCTGCCGAACCCATCAGAACCCACACGAGTGACACCAGTTGTGTCCGCGTCCGGCCAAAAGTGGAAGCAAAAATCTCCATGTTGTGAATGATAAATGCCTGGCTGGTTGGAAAATAAATTCGCAGTGTGTCGAGAAGGACATAATAGGCAGCATCCCAGCGAAGCACATACTTCAAGAGCGTAAGTAAGGCCACCGAAGCCGGGAAGAAGCCCAACAGCGCGGCACAAGCCAACGCCAGGCAGAAGGCATGCGTTTCAGTTTGAAGGACGAGGTACCGGAAGAGGGGAAATAGATTGCGAGCTTCTCCTACGATCCGCTGCCAGTAGTTGTTCTGGAGTATTTTGGCTATGAGACATTCCCCTCCTCGCAGAGGGTGTTGCAAAATGCGGCGCAGTGCAAATTCCAATCTCAAATGTTGGGATGTCCAATGAAGGACGTCAACTGCAGTTGTCAAATGACCAGATTACTCAGTTACCCAATGATTGATTTAGTCAGTAGCTCGTTGGTTATCGGGTAATTAGACAACTAAATTGGACATCGTTCATTGGACATCCCACATTTGACATTACAAGCACCCTGCGAAAGCGAGTTTTGCAACAGTTTCCTGCGAGGAGTGGAATATTAGCCGATTCTTCTTACTTCCGGGAAACCTTCTCGTCGACTCGCTGTTCGACTTGCAGTTCGTTCTTTACATCAAAGACGCCTGAGACCTGCCCCGCCGCGATATACGCCAGGTCGCTGTCGCCTTGATTAGCAACGATGCCTTTCAAAGTGACATGGCCATTCTTAACGATAATGTGGATCGGCGGAACCGACGAGGTGGCGTACCAGAACAAAGGGGAATCGAAGTTGTATATTCTCCGATACAAGGCAATCAAAAAGGGTTGTTAAGAGTTGTAAGAACTAGACGGTTTCGGTTTCGTGAGCCGGTTCGGTTGGAGCGACTTCCCGGAATCGTGAAGCCGATTGCCGCTGGCGCCGGTAAATAATTGGAGTCAGCGCCCCCAAAACGAGCGCACCGATGACAATGGCAAGCCCGTTCGTGCTCCAGCGGACGCCGCGTTGAAACGGTGGATTCAACCACATTCCGAATTCGTCGAATGTAAGTCCGACGCCAAGCCCGTAAAGCAATGCGATCCACAGTGTCGCCCGCTCGCTCTTGAAGATCAATGCTAGGTAGCCGGCCACAGTGAGAATAAAGATACCGTACACATAATGGTGGATGTGCATTCCGGGTATCGGTTCCCAGTGCACCCACGGCAGGACCAGGCTAAAAAGCCGCGCTCCAGCCGCCGTCAGGATGAATGCACCCGCAATAGTCAGGGCCGGCACTTTCGATTTAAAAAAAGCCATAATGGAAGCGATTATATCAGGCTGCGCGGCGGCGCGATGGTGAGCGGCGCACGCGAGTACTGTGAATAGGTCCTTATGCCTATTCGGGAGCCATCATTTCATCTGTGACGTGTATTGGGCTGGGCGATGTTTTGGGCTCGCAAACCAGTTGGGTGTTGGCCTCGATCACACGGCTCGGGTTGGTGGCGATCGTCGTTGTTGCAATTTTCTTCAGTCGAAAAGCAATCCGGAAAGGCAATCCGGAGGCGGTGAATACAACTGCAGCCGCCACCGCTACCAGCGCAATTCTGGAATAATCCCACGGGAAGTGGCGCCCCATAAAGTATCCGAACGTCACAAATGTGACTGAGGAAATGAACGCTCCGAGATAGGCGAAGCGCATGAAAATGTCAATCCGTAGCCTGGTTGCGCCGGCAATGTAGCCCATGAGATTCCTCACGCCAGGAACGAACGGACCAATAACGAGCACCCAGCGTCCCAGGTTCTGAAACCAATGTTGTGTCCGGCGAATCTTTTCATCGTCAATCGACAGCCAACGGCCGTATCGCCGGAGGATGTACCCGCTGGAGGTTCGGCCGAGGACATAGCTCATGGTGAGACCCCCTGCGCTTCCGAGAACAGCTATCGCCAGCGTCGGAACAAGGCCTAAAACGTTCTTAAACGCTAGATAGCCCGATATCACCAGTAGCCATTCGTCGGGGACCGGGAGCCCCATAATTCCAAAAATGAGAAGAAAGAAAATCCCAAAATAACCGTAATCGGTAACCCATTGGACAACTGCCTGTTCCGTCATTCACACGCCTTCCTACCGTCGCAATGTTTTATTGATATGCAGTCGGATTTCCAACTTCGAATAGGCTTAAATCTGTGGCAGATCGAGCATGGCGGGCCGGCTTTGCCGGGTGTTGAGATCCAGGATCAGGAGAATCCGCTCTTCCACGAGCCTGTGTAAATATTCCACAACCGAATTCTACGCAAGATGTGTCAAAGATTTGTTCGGATCGATGAGAAGCGCTGTCAAACCTCCGGCCACGTAGATCACTGCGGTGATCAGCAGGGGAGTGCTCCAGGAGCCCCACCATTGGACGGCATAGCCCATCGCAACCGGCGCTATAGCGCCGCCGAGATTCGCGAAGGTATTCATGCAGCCGGTCACCGTACCCGCGGATTCGCGCCCGATGTCCAGGCAAACCGCCCAAGCCGCACTAATCGACAAGTCGGCTATGCCTGCGGCGAGCGCAATCAACAAGGCTGCTGCCAAAGAGTTCGTGATGATCGCGGCACCGGCGAGTATCAACCCGCTTCCAACAAGCGCGGTTGACGCGACGCCGCAGCGCCCAATTTTCAGTCCATATCGGTCAACCCAGCGATCCGTCCAGAAACCCCCGATAACACTTGCCATAGCGCCGCTCAAAAGCACAATCGACGCGAGCAGGCTCGCCTGGCCGGCTGAAAAACCGCGGGCCTCCCGGAGATAGGTCTGTAGCCAGGTGAGGTAAAAGTACAAACCGTATCCAAATGCAAAGTACGTCAGGCAAATGAATAGGAGGTTCGCGTTGAGAAAAAGCCGCCAATTAAATTCGCGATGCGTGATCGCCCCGCCGCGTCCTTGCTCGATGACGTGAAGCTCATCGGCATTCACGGAAGGATGCTTCCGAGGATCGTCCCGAAACCAACGCCACCACAAGACTGCCCAAAAGATCCCGAGACTACCGAAAATCCAAAAACTTGCGCGCCATCCCACGGCTGTAATCAGCGCAATCGCCAGCGGCGGAGCTAGTGCGCCGCCAAGCCGCGTTCCCATGAAGATGATGCCGTGCGCCCGGCCGCGCTCGGCGGTGGGAAACCACTGTGAAAAGCTTCGCGACGCATTTGGGAAGGCGCCGGCTTCACCGGCTCCGAATAAGAACCGGAAGGCAAGCAGCGAGACATAGCTCCATGCAGCGCCCGTCGCCATCGTGAACGCCGACCACCACAGGACAATTCGCGTCAGAACTCTTCGGGGGCCGATCGTATCGCCCAACCATCCGCTGGGGATCTCAAAGATTGCATATGCCAGCGTGAACGTACTAAAGATCCACCCCATCTGCACCGCACTCAGATGAAGGTCCTCCCGAATCGATGTCGCCGCCGTCGCGATGCATACCCGGTCGAGATAAGTCACGACCGAAAGGGCAAAAGCAAAGCGCAATAAGGTGAACCGCGCGCGCGACGGCTTCATGTGCGGAGTATACGGGCTTTCCCTCTCCCTCCGGGAGAGGATAGGGTGAAACGCCGCCGTTTCACCACGGATCCCGGTTCGTTAACGAAATCTCTTGCCGGGTTCAGAGACATGACGATCCGGCGTTACTTTCCGCACGCCTCTTCGGGTGGGCGTTGCTCAACTTATGGGTAGTGACTCAGTTTGAAAATTGCGGGGTTTCCCAACTGTAGCGGCGCTCTATGGAGACATTGATGAGCGACCCGCTCAAAGTGAAGTATGAAAGCGCAATATATTGTGGCCTGGTTGCGGCACCACAATTTGGCTTTCGTTACAGGTGTGAACAAATTGGAATCGAGCATATTCCCCTCCTTGCATCACCGCAAGGAGGGGTGGCCGAGCGAGTAACAAAATATCGCGAAGCTTCCGCTGATCGCGAGGCCGGGGTGGTTTTCCGATCGAAAACCAAAAGGAAA